>NZ_AP028031.1:1737500-2112500 GCF_030296915.1 Anaerostipes hadrus ATCC 29173 = JCM 17467
TTATCCATGATATAATCTACTGCTTCTTCTGGATCAAGTGTAACTTTTTCTCCAGCACCTTTTCTTACTTTGTCAGATGCTTTTGCGATCTTAGTTGGAGATCCAGCAAGACCAAGGTTAGAATCCTCTACATCTTTAAGGTCTTTTCTTCCCCAAACAGTTACTTCTGCATCATATGCATCAAAAATTCCACCTGGAGTCATATATCTTGGCTCGTTTAATTCAGCTAATGCTGTAACTAAGCAAGGCATTTTAGCTTTTAAGATGTGGTATCTATCTTCATACTGACGCTGTACAACTACGCTGTCACCGTCAATTTTAATGTCTTCTGCATAAGAGATAACTGGAATATCAAGATGTTCAGAAATCTGTGGTCCAACCTGAGCTGTATCACCATCGATAGCCTGACGTCCTGTGATGATCAGATCATAGTCAAGATTTCTTAATGCTCCAGCTAATGTAGTAGAAGTTGCCCATGTGTCAGCTCCTCCTAATACTCTGTCAGTTACAAGGATACCTTTATCAGCACCCATTGCCATAGCTTCACGAAGAACTTCGTCAGCTTTTGGAAGTCCCATTGTAAGAACTGTAACTTCAGCTCCATATTCATCTTTAATTCTAAGTGCTGCTTCTAATCCAGCTTTGTCATCTGGGTTCATGATAGTAAGCATAGCACCTCTGTCTAATGTACCATCTGGGTTGAATTTAACTCCACCTTTTGTATCTGGTACCTGTTTTACACAAACAACTATCTTCACGGTAAGTACCTCCCTATTTCAATAAGTTTCCAGAAATAACCATACGCTGAACTTCAGATGTTCCTTCGTAGATTTCTGTGATCTTAGCATCGCGCATCATACGTTCTACATCGTATTCTCTGATGTATCCGTAACCACCATGTAACTGAACAGCTTTTGTTGTTACTTCCATAGCAACTTCTGCTGCATATAATTTAGCCATAGCAGCTTCAACACTGTATACTTTCTGAGTAGCTTTAGCCATAGCAGCTTTGTATACTAACTGTTTTGCAGCTTCTACTTTTGTTGCCATATCAGCTAACTGGAACTGTGTATTCTGGAACTGTCCGATAGAACGTCCGAACTGTTTTCTTTCTTTTACATATTCGATTGTTCTTTCTAAAGCACCTTCTGCAAGTCCAAGAGCCTGAGAAGCGATACCAATACGTCCTCCATCAAGAGTATGCATTGCGATACCGAAACCTTTACCCTGTTTTCCTAACAGATTTTCTTTTGGAATACGGCAGTCTTCAAAAATTAATTCATATGTAGCTGATCCGCGGATACCCATTTTCTTTTCTTTTGTTCCGAATGTGAAACCTGGAGTTCCTTTTTCTACGATGAATGCAGAAATTTCTTTCATCTTTCTTCCGCGTTTTTCAACAACACCTGTTACTGCGATTACGATATAAACGTCTGCGTAGCTACCATTTGTAATGAAGCACTTAGATCCGTTTAATACCCATTCGTCTCCGTCTAATACGGCTTTTGTCTGCTGTCCCTGTGCATCTGTACCAGCACCTGGTTCTGTCAGACCAAAAGCTCCTAATTTCTTACCAGATGCTAAATCTGGGATATATTTTTTCTTCTGTTCTTCTGTACCAAAAGTCTGGATTGGATCGATACAAAGAGATGTATGTGCAGAAACGATAACACCTGTTGTACCACAAACTTTTGATAATTCTTCAACACACATAACGTATGTTAATGGATCGCATCCCTGTCCACCATATTCTTTAGGAACTGGAATACCTAAGAATCCTGCTTTAGCCATTTTTGCTACAGTTTCAACTGGAAACTGTTCATTTTCATCCACGTCCTGTGCAAGAGGCTTTACTTCTTTTTCAGCAAACTCTTTGAAAAGAGTTCTTGCCATTTCATGTTTCTTACTTAATGTGAAATCCATTCTTTATTCCTCCATCATGATTTCTATAAAGTTAACTTCTGCATCCGGAGTTCACCATCTCCGGATGCAAAAGAAAAGCTCTTTTTCTTACTTGCTGTAATCGTAGAATCCTTTACCAGTCTTACATCCTAATAATCCTCCACGAACCATCTTTCTTAATAATGGATGTGGACGATATTTTGTATCACCGAATTCATTGTAAAGTACTTCCATGATTGCAAGGCAAACGTCTAATCCAATTAAATCACCTAAAGCTAAAGGTCCCATTGGATGGTTTGCTCCTAATTTCATAGCTGTGTCGATACCTTCTACAGAAGCTACTCCATCAGCATAAATTCCGATTGCTTCGTTGATCATAGGGATTAAGATTCTGTTAACTACGAATCCAGCACCTTCTTCAACCTGTACAGGTGTTTTACCGATTTCTTCAGCGATTGCTTTGATCTTATCAACAACTTCTTTTGGTGTGTTGATACCAGCGATAACTTCAACCAGTTTCATAACAGGAGCTGGGTTAAAGAAATGCATACCGATCATTGGACGATCAAGTCCTGCACCGATTTCTGTGATTGATAAAGAAGATGTATTTGTAGCAAAGATAGCATCTTCTTTACAGATATCCTGTAATTCTTTGAATGTCTGTTTTTTGATTTCCATGTTTTCAATAGCTGCTTCTACGATTAAGTCGCAATCTGTACAGATATCTTTTACACCTGTTGTGATCTTTGCTAAGATAGCATCTGCAGCTGCCTGTTCCATTTTTCCTCTTGCAACACGTTTTTCTAAACCTTTTGCGATTTTAGCTTTTCCGTTTGCTGCAAATTCTTCATTAATATCACATAAGCATACTTCATATCCTTCTGTCTGTGCAAATGCCTGTGCGATTCCGCTACCCATTGTTCCAGCGCCGATTACTCCAACTTTCATTATAATTCCTCCTGTAAAATTATTTTACTATGTGGTTTTTCAGTCTGCAGCAAATACCGCAGACTGAAAATATATTAAATTTCATTATTATTTGTTCTGGAAAGGAACAACTTTTAATTTCTTAGCTTTGTCTTTCTCTAAGAAGTTACCCATTCCTGCTTTCTGGTCTTCTGTTTCAAAACAGCTTCCAAAAGCTTTTTCTTCAACAACGATTGCCTGATCCATATCTACCTGAAGACCTTCGTTGATTGCTTTCTTACATGCACGTACTGCGATTGGTGCATTAGATGCGATCTTGTTAGCTAATTTCTTAGCTGCTGCTAATAATTCTTCCTGTGGATATACTGCATTCACAAGTCCGATTCTGTAAGCTTCTTCAGCTTTGATGTTAAATGCTGTATAGATCATTTCTTTGGCTTTTCCAACTCCGACGATACGAGCAAGTCTCTGTGTACCACCGAATCCTGGTGTGATTCCAAGACCAACTTCAGGCTGTCCAAAGATTGCGTTTTCAGAACAGATTCTGATATCACAACTCATGGAAATCTCACATCCACCACCTAAAGCGAATCCATTGACTGCTGCGATAACTGGAATAGGGAATGTTTCGATCTTGCGGAATACATCGTTCCCTGTCTTACCGAAAGCTTCTCCTTCTGCTTTTGTTAATGTACTCATCTCTCCGATGTCAGCACCGGCAACGAAAGATTTATCTCCAGCACCTGTTAATACAACGGCTCTTGTTGCATCTAAGTCGATCGCATCAAAAGTTGCTTCGATCTCTTTTAATACTTCACTGTTTAATGCGTTTAATGCTTTTGGACGATTGATTGTTACAACACCTACAAAACCGTCCTGTTCATATGTAACGAATTCCATTCTAAGAATTCTCCTTTCCTAATTATCTATAATTAATTAGTCTCTTTCAACGATAGTTGTGCAACCCATTCCACCACCGATGCAAAGTGTTGCAAGACCTTTCTTAGCGTCTCTCTTCTGCATTTCATGAAGCAGTGTAACGAAGATACGGCATCCTGAAGCTCCTACTGGATGTCCAAGAGCGATTGCTCCACCGTTTACGTTTACTTTGCTCATATCGAATTTCAGATCTCTTGCTACTGCTACAGACTGTGCTGCGAAAGCTTCGTTTGCTTCGATCAAGTCCATATCGTCAATTGTTAAGTCTGCTTTTGCTAAAGCTTTCTTTGTAGAAGCTACTGGTCCAACACCCATGATAGATGGATCTACACCACCAAGAGCTCCTGTTACATATGTAGCCATTGGTGTAACACCTAATTCTTTGGCTTTTTCTTCGCTCATTACTACGACTGCTGCTGCACCATCGTTGATTCCTGATGCGTTACCAGCTGTAACCATTCCACCTTCTTTTCCTGAACAGCATCTTAATCCTGCTAAAGATTCAGCTGTTGTTCCAGGTCTTGGTCCTTCGTCTGTATCTACGATAACTGTTTTCTTTCTCTGTTTTACTTCTACAGGAACGATCTCATCTTTGAATCTTCCTGATTCCTGAGCTGCGACTGCTTTCTGCTGAGAAGCTGCTGCAAACTCATCTAATTCTTCACGAGTTAATCCCCACTGTTCTGCTACGTTTTCAGCTGTGATCATCATGTGATAGTGATTGAATGCATCTGTTAATGCATCGTTAACCATTGTATCTACCAGTGTTCCGTTGTTCATACGATATCCGAAACGTGCTTTTGGTAATGCAAATGGAGCCATTGACATGCTTTCCATACCACCGGCAACAACGATATCAGCATCTCCTGCCTGAATCATCTGTGCTGCCATGTTTACACAGTTTAATCCTGATCCACATACTACGTTAACTGTAACTGCTGGTGTTTCAATTGGAAGTCCTGCGTTTAAGGAAGCCTGACGAGCAACGTTCTGTCCTAATCCTGCCTGGATAACGCATCCCATGTATACATGGTCTACCTGATCAGCTGGAACTCCTGCTCTCTTTAATGCTTCTTTGATTACGATTGATCCCATGTCTACTGCTGGTACTGTGCTGAGTACTCCACCCATTTTACCAATCGCTGTACGGCATGCTCCTGCGATAACTACTTTCTTTGCCATATCAATTTTCCTCCATATTCTTGATTATTATACTTTGGCGATCTTCTCTCTCGCCGATATGTTAATACTATCACAATCTTTTCTCATTTTCAATTGCTATTTTTTAAAAAGATTTTCAATAAATTGTGCAAAGTGCCAAAAGCCGCATAAATACGTGTTTTTTCGATGTATACAATGTCCTTGTCGGATTGTATTTTTTTTAACACAATCCGACATAACTTATAACACTTTCTCACCGAATTGATAACTTTCTTGTATTTTCTATGAAATAATCCTGATTTTTTCGTGAAAAAAATAACAATTTTTACAATATAAATATATTTACACGCTTTATAAATTGATTTTTCGTTAAATTTACTTCACTTTCAACATGTCTAACTTAACACATCCCTGTATTTTTTCATTGAAAGAAAAAACTTTTTATTCCTATGAAAAATCCCCATATTTTTTAAAAACTTATTTCTGTACACGCAAAAAGAGAGCTTGGTGTGTGCGTTAAAACACCAAACTCTCTTTTCTCTTCTATATTATTGTCTTCTGATCATTAACGATCCTGCATACTGATACAATCGATCGCTACCGGACCACCTCTGACTACTTCAATATTTGTATAACGTTCTTTAAACACCTTTAAAATAGAATCATTCTTTGTCTCTGTACGAATTGCTTCTATTAATAAGCTGTCTTTTCCCATATCCTTGATCAGGAAACGGAACACTTCTGCCATCTGGAAGATCTCTGCCATCTGCTTCTCTGTAAGACTTTTCACTTTGATAAACATGATTTCCTTTGTTCGGATCGATGTATCTGTATAGTCAATAACTTTAATAACTTCCACGCTTCGATTTAACTGTTTCTTGACCTGTTCAAATGTCTTTTCATCTGCATCAATACAGATCGTCATACGAGACATTGTTGGATCTTCTGTTTCTCCAACTGTAAGACTGTGTATATTGTAGGCTTTTCCAGAGAATAGTCCGGAAATTCTTGCAAGAACACCAGCACGGTTTTCTACGAACAAGGAAAGCCATCTTCTTTCCATCTGATTATCCATTTTCATTCCTCCTATTCTTCTCCACGTTCCATGATCAGATCTGTGATAGATCCATTTGGTTTCACCATTGGCATAACAAGTTCTTCATTCTCAATGATAAATTCAATGATCGTTGGCCCATCTGTTTTCGCTTTTGCTTTCTCAAATGCTGGGATAATTTCTTCTTTCTTAAAGACTCTGATCCCCTGTGCTCCATAACTTTCAGCAAGTTTTACAAAATCTGGTGTATATGGCGGACATTTTGAAAAATCTCCATCACAATGATGTTCACAACTCTTTCTTCTTCTTAAACATGTACCTGCATATGCTTTATCATAGAAGAGATCCTGCCACTGTCTCACCATTCCAAGATACCCATTATTTAAAATACAGATTGTAATAGGAAGTTCCTGAATCACAGCTGTCGCGATCTCCTGGGAATTCATCTGAAATCCACCATCTCCAGATACACAAACAACTTCTCTTCCTGGATTACCAATTGCTGCACCAATTGCTGCTGGAAGACCATAACCCATCGTTCCGAGTCCACCAGATGTCAGCATCTGTCGTCTTCCATATAGTTGTAAGAACTGTGTCGTCCACATCTGATTCTGTCCAACGTCTGTTGTAACAATTGGTTCATCAAAGTACTCATTGATCGCATCAATGACCTGTTTGGGAACTAATTTTTCTTTTTCTTCCATTACTAATGGCTTTTGTTCATGCCATTCATTCATTCTTGACAGCCATTCATCTACTTTACATGGTTCTTCATTTTCTGCAATAGACAACATTAATGCGATGGCTTCTTTTGCATCTCCTACCAATGGCACATCAACTGTAACGTTCTTAGAGATCGCCGCTGTATCAATATCAATATGAATGATCTTGGCATCCGATGCAAATGTTCCAAGTTTTCCTGTAATTCGGTCATTAAATCTTGTTCCAATGGAAATCAACAGGTCACAATCATTTACTGCCTGATTTGCAGCATAATTTCCATGCATTCCAATATTTCCATAATATAATTCATGATTTGTTGGTACGATTCCTCGTCCCATGATCGTTGTAACAACTGGAACCTTTAATGTTTCCATTAATTTGCACATCTCTTCTTGTGCCCCTGCGATCTTCGCACCTCCACCGATTAAGAATAATGGACGTTTCGCATCATAGATCATATTCATTGCACGAAGAATCTGTCCATGATGTGGTTTCGTGTTTGGTTTATATCCACGGATATTGACTTCCTCTGGATATTCATCACTTCCTAATTCTGCCATCACATCTTTTGGAAGATCTAATAAGACTGGTCCCGGTTTCCCTGTTCTTGCAATATAAAATGCCTCTTTGATCAGGCGATTCAAATCCTCTCTTTTACGGACGACTATAACAAATTTCGCGATATTTCTTGTAACTCCGACAATATCGATCTCCTGAAATGTATCATTACCGATCAGATTTGTGGCAACCTGTCCTGTAAAACACACCAATGGCACACTGTCATAATTCGCTGTTGCTATTCCTGTAACAAGGTTTGTGGCACCTGGTCCACTTGTTGCCAGACAGACACCAACTTTTCCTGTAGCTCTTGCATATCCATCTGCCGCATGGATCAACCCCTGCTCATGTCTTGGAAGAATCAGTTCTACTTGATCCTGCTTATAGATTTCATCAAAAATATCAATGACACACGCACCCGGGTATCCAAAGATCTTCTCTACGCCTTCTTCCTGTAATGCCTTTACCAGAAATTCATTTCCTGTCATTTTACCCATACTACATCTCCTCCATCTCTTCTTCCAGATTAGTCTCATCTAGTGTATATTTCACTTCTTCCTGAGCCTGTATTTTAAAATCTTCCACCTGTTCTTCTCCAACAACTGGAAGATCATCTGTTGATTTTACTCCAAAACATCTCAAAAATTCTTCTGTCGTACGAAATAAGATCGGACGCCCGATCGCATCCAGCCGTCCAGCCTCTTTGATCAGCCGGTATTCTAACAGCTTGTTGATCGGATGATCGCATTTCACACCTCGGATCGCTTCAATCTCTTGTTTCGTTACTGGCTGCTTATAAGCAATGATCGATAAAGTCTCAAGCATTACATCCGTAAGCCTTGGTTTCTTTGGATGGTTCACAATTCTTATCAATGATCCATAATATTCCGTTTTGGTACAAAGCTGATAAGCATCATCCAATTCCAATAACCGGATTCCTCTCTCTTCTTTGTCATATTCTATCTGTAACAGTTTGATCAACTCATCAAACTGTTCATCATCTATCTCAAGTGCCTCCATCAGCTGCCGCCTTGTCACACTTGTTCCCATCGAAAATAAAATTCCTTCGATCGCTGCAAGTTTATTCTTCATAAATTCATTACTCCAATGCCCGTATGAAAATATCATCTTCGATATTTTCCTGTTGAACGTAAATCTTTCCTGTCTTCATCAATTCAAGAACCGCCAGAAATGTGACGATCACTGTTTCTTTTGTCTCCTGTTCGTTTAGAAGGTCATAAAAGTTCACTTCTTTATATTGTATAATATAATTATACACTTCCGTGATCTTATCTTCTAATTTGATCTCTTCCTGCTTGATCTCCCCAAATTCGCTTCGGATCGGATCTAACTTATCCTGTCGTTTTCTCATCACAAACTGAAAAACTTCAGAAATCCTCTGTAAAGTTACCTCTGATAACATCTGCACAGGATCGATCTCTTCTCTGTATGCAAGTACTTGCGGTGGAATATCTGGTGATCTAAAAAAACTCTTCTCTGCCGTCATCTCTCGTTCTTTCAACTGTAAAGAGGCATATTTATAAATCTTATATTCAATCAGTCTTCTTACAAGTTCTTCTCTCGGATCTCCTTCTTCTTCCTCTTCTTCCTTCACTGGAAGCAACATCTTCGCCTTGATCTTTAATAATGTGGCTGCCATAACGAGAAAGTCACTCATCACATCAAGATCTTCCTCTTCCATAGAGCGGATATAATCAAGATACTGGCTTGTGATCTCAGAGATTGGAATATCATAAATATCCACTTTATTCTTCTCGATCAGATGCAACAGAAGATCTAATGGTCCTTCAAATGCATTTACCTTAATATCTATTCCCATAAATCAGTCTCTCTTCTTTAATTCAATGCATGAAATCTCTGGTTTATTAAACAATCTTAATTTGATGGAATGGTTTCCAAGTCCACGGCTTAAGATCATCGTTGTCTCTCCCTCATGAAACTCTCCTGCATCGTATTTTGGAAAAATCTGAAATTGCGGTGAGATCACACCTCCAAATTTCGGAATTCTTACCATTCCTCCATGGAAATGACCAGCTAAGACAAGATCACTGCCCCAATCTGCATATGTTTTTAAATAGTTTGGGTTATGTGCTAATAAAATATGAAAAATGTTTCCTGGAGAACTTCCTACCACAGATTCCATATGAGAAAGCGGCATGCGCGGTACATGAAATCTCTGATAATATTTCTTCTCAAGATCAAACGCAGTTAAAGAAATAAATCCAGTCTCTGACTGAATTACGATCGTTTCATTCGAAATGTGATGTATGTTATACTCTTTCAGACTATGAACATAATCTTTATAACGCACACCAAAGATTTCTTCATTCCTTGCAAGCTTCAATTCGTGGTTTCCATCCGCATAATAGATCGGATACTTTGCAGATAACTCTTTCATCAGTGCAAGCGGCACTTCCTCATTCGAAGATTCGCGGCTTATTACCATATCTCCTCCAACCAGGATCATATCCGGTCTGCATTCATCAATTCGTTCGATCAATTCCTGATTATTCTCTCCAAACTGTGCACAATGCAGATCTGTTAAAAACACGATCCGATATCCATCAAATGCTTCTGGAATCTTTTCTGACTCTATTTCGTAATATTCAACTGTCAATCTCTTATTTTCATAACTGCTTAAAAGCACTGCCACGGCAATCCCCACAACCAACAGCACTGCTATGATCCATATCCATAAAGGAATCATAAACACTCCTTCTCTCTGTTTCCCAATCCATCTTCTGATTCGTAAATGTCTTTTTCCTATTTTACTAGATATAGCAAAAAAAAACAACCCATAGCACAACATCTTTAGGAATATTGTACAAAAAAAGAGAATGCCTAGATTCTGACATCCTCTTTTTCTCATTATAATATTACTGTCTGGAAAGCAGCCTTATTTTACGATTGCGATCGTGCTTCCGATATCAAGTGCTGGAAGCTCTGCCTTTTCCATACAGATAGTTCCTGGAAGACACTCAGCGTCTTCTCCACCAAAGTTATATGTAACATGTCCTAAATTCTTCAGATTCTCGTTGGCAACTTCTCCAACTTTTACAATCTTGAATTCTTTACCGTCAATTACAAGTTTACATCCAGGAGTTACTTCTCCATCTACTGGATTTACATCGATGGAATAGCAGAAATCTTTCAGAGTATCTGGTGCGTTATCACCAAATGTAACGAAGATCCCTTCTTCTCTAAATGCGTCTACCATAGCTCCTTTTCCTTTAATCGTTACCTGATACATAATACTACTTTCCTTTCTCACTAATAATTATTTTTATTTTGCTGCATATAATCCAAAGCTTGCTAAGTAACCAACGATAACTCGAGGTACCCCAGTGATAAATCTTGAGTACAGTACAGCTGGTACACCAACTTCTACTGTTTCAGGATCTGCTTCTGCAAGTCCAAGTCCTACTGGAACGAAGTCACAAGCACACTGTGTATTGATTGCAAATAATGCTGGAAGTGCAAGGCTTGGTTCAATGTTTCCTTTACCAATTTCTACACCGATCAATGTTCCAACGATCTGAGCAATTACAGCTCCAGGTCCAAGCAGACAGCTTAAGAATGGAATAGAACAAATAAATCCTAAGATTACAAGTCCGATGATATTTCCACATAATGGCTGTAATAATTTAGCAAACCAGTTACCGAATCCAGATCCCTGAATGATACCGATCAGCAATGATACGAATCCCATGAATGGAATGATCGTATGAAGTACTGTGTTTGTAGATTCTTTCGCTGCACTATTGAAAGTAGCAACGACTTTACCAGCTCCCATACCAATTCTCTGGATCAAGCTTGATTTTGATGAGCTTCCCATTGTTTCAGATACTTTCTTATCTGCGCTGTATTTGAAGTCTTTTTCTTCTTTTGCAGGTGCTGCTTCTGAAATAGGTGCTGCAGATCCATCTGCCAATGCAATGTTATCATTTTTAACACCAGATACATAAATATCTTCTGTGATATATTTTGCCATTGGTCCAGATTTTCCAACTGGGTTGATATTGATCGTTGGAATTCTCTTCTGTGGATAAATTCCACAACGAAGTGTTCCACCACAGTCAATGATCACAAGGAAGATCTCTTCTTCTGGAACAGATGTCTTAAATCCGTTAACTGGACGGCATCCTGTTAATTCTACGATTTTAGGTAAGATATCAGGTTCTGCTCCACCACCTGTGATATATAATAATACATCTTTTCCTTCTTTAGGTTCTACTGTTAATGGACCACCAAATCCACCGCTTCCCTGTGTGATCGTAATCGCTCTATATTCTGACATAGTTTTTCCTCCTAATTACACTCGTAAATCCATCTTATTTCAATTCGTTACTTAATTCGATTCCCTGCTGTTTCATAACCATCTTTGTTGTAAAGTCTGTTACCCATCCTGAGAAGAAGTTCATAACAAGACCAACTAACATATAACGAAGACCTAATTCTGTCATATCAAATCCAGCTTTCTGAACACCCTGTGCAATTCCAAGGTAAATAAAGATTTCACCTGGGTTAATATGAGAGAAAATTCCACTGTTTGTATGGCAATGATAAGAAGCTGATGCATAATAGCTTGGTTTCATTCTTTCTGGAAGGAATTTACCCATTGATAATCCCATTGGGTTTCCTAACATAAATGCTGAAATAAATGGTAATACTCCATATGCAAGGATTACGTTTCCTGAACATATTTTAGCAAATTTATTAACTCTTTCCTGTCCAATCAGGGCGATGATCGTATTCATTAGGATTAACAGTAATAATACCTTTGGTACGATTCCTGACACCCAGCTTATAAATGTTTCTGCACCTGTATCAAATAATCCCATGAATCCTGATGCACCTTTAATAATGATATTCATATAATTCTCCTTTCATTTCAGGCTTTTTTCTTATTGACACCGTAAATCTTGTCTCCAATTCTTGTAAACAGACTCGGCTTTTCTAAGACTTCGCCTCCACTCATAATCGTGTTGTAATTTGAGGAAGCATTAAGCACTGCTCTTCTTAAGGATACACCGATCGTTGCACAATCATCTTTTTTAATCGTTCCAACATCAATTCCATTAAAGAAATCCCAGTTTTTAAATCGTGCAAGCATTGTAAATCCTCTCATAAAGCAACCATCTATGATCACTCCATCCTGATCGATCGCAAACATAACGATCGCACCTGCATGAAAACCGCCTTTTGCCTTTCCTATGGCAACCCGGCCTTTTTTTCGAAGTTTTGTATAAAATTTATTAAAACTTTTCATCTGCACCATCTGAAATAAAAATTGCAGACAAAATGCTGCAAGCATCGCCACAGCTATGACCATAAATGACATCGTCTTCCTCCTTTTCGCTTACTCAAATATATTATTTTCTTCTGCAATATAGAGAAGAAATTCTCTGTAGCTTTCCATTTTCTGGATCTTAGAAATGACATCCGGTTTCTTGCCAATCGACAAAATATCATCATATAATCGGACAAGTACTGTGTCATCTTCCATTGATTCAGGAATTCCCAGTAAAATAATGATTCGGATATTTCCGTATTTATCATCTTTTAACATATCTGGAAACACACCCATTGCCAATGTTAATTTTGACAGCATATTCTTTGTATGTGGAAACGCAATATTCTGGTCAAGAACCATTGTTGAATATTTTTCACGTTCTCTCACTCTCTGGGCAAATCCTGCATCAAGTTCTCCCTGATTGGTAAGTGCCCTTGCCATCCGATCAACGTTCTCATCATATGAACTTTCTTGATCCAGAACAAAAAATCTCGTTTCATCTAATAAATTCATAAACAAAGAATCTATTCCCTTTCGGATTGTTCGTCCTGCTTCAGAAAGGTATCTCATATTTTCAAATTTACGTTGAATATATTCTCTATCGAATACTTCATCCATAAAAATGACCGGGGTTTTCGTATCCATATGTAATTCTGTCGTCGTAACAATATAATCAAAATCATCTTTGCGATTTTCATCGAAGATACCATAGAAAATTTCAAATTCCGGTTCTACATCAAAGATTTTCTTTAACTGATTCTCGATCAGACGTCCGATGATCTTTCCAGATCCACAAACGATCGCGATCTTGCATCGTTTCTTTTCTGGTTCCTGCTCTAATAAAAACACTCCAAAATAAGCAGCCAGAAATCCCATCTCATCTTCTGTCATCTCGATTCCTACACGTTCTTCCAAAACACCTTTTGCAATCTCCGCCATTTTATAGGCTACACTGTATTTGTTCTTGAAATCATCAACCATCGGATTATAAATATGAAAGCCATATTTTAGCCGGTTGATCATAAAAAATACGTGATAGACAAAATCATCAAATAATTCATTTGCTACAACTGTTACATTAAGTTCTGCTTTGATCCGATCTAAAATTTCAATGATAAGATCTGCAACACCTTCCGAAATACTGATCTTTTGCTCGATCTCTGCTGTATTTGCCGGTGTTCTCATTCCTGCTACAGATATACTTAAAAACAATCGCTCTTCTTTGGATATCTTATATCCTTTGACCTGTTCAATTTCATTAAGGAACTCATCCACGATCATGTATGCTGAACTTCCATACAGTTCTTCATATTTCGGCTCCAGCTTTTTAATCGTATGTCCACTTTCCATTCTCTGAATCATCACAACGAAGAATCTGTAAAAGAAACCGAATCCCAGTGCATCCATTGATAATCTTTCCTGAAAATCATATAGTTTTTCACGAATTATCTGTCCAAGTGGGAAGTTTAAATACAGTTGTTCATAGATATTCTCTAAGATGAACAGGCGAATCTTATACTCATCGCCACAAAGAGCCAGTCCTGTATTGGCTTTCCCTTTGATCTTCAGGTCGTATTTCTCAATCACCTTTCTTAATCGGTTCAGATCACCGATCGTTGTTGTTCTGGCAACCTTCATCTCCTCAGAAAGATCATCCGTTAGATACGGTTCCTCGGCATGCATCAGCTGCCAGAACATATATGCCATTCTTGTATGACTGGAATTAAAAAGGTCTTCCTGTTTGTAAATCTTATTGCGGATTTCTGTAAAACCTTTCGGTGCAAACACGATCAGTTTACATGTTCCTTTGTTATTGCTGATACATGCGTATCCTCCAAGCAGGCAATTCAATTCCTTAATGTCATTGCGGATCGTTTTTTGCGACACATCAAGCTTTGCCGCGAGGCTTTCTACACTGCAAACAGATTGCATTTCGATATTCCTTAAAATAACTGCGGTTCTGTTTTCATTGTTAAAAAGCTGTTTCATATTGATCCTCTTTTCTATTGATACAGGTTAATTGTTTTTAACCTCTTGTTTTTCCTCCTGCTACGTTCACTGTAACTCCATGAACATAAGAAGCTCTCTGACTTGCAAGATATACACACATATCTGCAACTTCTGATAATTTACCAGATCTTCCTAGTGGAATTGTAGATGTTTTAGAATATCCAGCTCTTAAGTCATCTACTGTGATTCCTCTTGTATATGCTAATGCTGATTCATAAGCAATTGTACGAAGTCCTGTAGCTTCCATGATTCCAGGTGCTACTCCGACAACTCTGACTCCCTGTTTTCCAAGTTCTTTTGCCCAAGATCTTGTCAAAGAGTTTACAGCGTTCTTTGTTGCTGCGTAAACGCTCTGTCCTTCAGATCCTTCCAGACCACTTTCAGAAGACATGTTAATGATAACTCCTTCACCTTTTTCAACAAGCACACGACCAACAGCCTGTGCACAGAAGAATACACCTTTTAAGTTTACATTGCAAACTTTATCCCATACTGCTTCATCTAATTCGTACTGTCCTTTTGGATCTTTTGGATCTACTAACAAACGAGGGATGTTGATTCCGGCATTGTTTACTAATACGTCGATCGTTCCGAATGTTTCTTTGGCTTTTTCTACCATTGCTTCAACATCTGCTACTTTTGTAACATCTGTTTTCACATACAGTAATTTTCCTGCTGCTTCGTCCATCTCTGGTGCTTCAGGTGCCATATCAGAAATGACTACGTTAGATCCTGCATTTAAGAATCCCTGTGCAACTGCTTTTCCGATTCCAGATGCTCCACCAGTTACGATGACTGTTTTTCCTTCAAGATTTAACCAAGATTCGCTCATTATAATCCTCCTTTGAATCTGTGTTTCTTTGCTTCATGAGTTCATTATATAGAGCGTCAAGGAAAAATTTAATTCTTTCATTTTCCATCGTGAAGAAATTTTGTGGACTTATTACAAAAAATGGCTTAAAATCAAGAAATATTGAGTGGAAATTTTTTTAATCTGTGTCAAAAAATCTGCCTTATTTATTGTTTCTTGTGCCAGGATCTTTTCTTTATGGATCATAATATTACCTTTGCTATATTGAATCTCACCAATCTTCTGTCCTTTCTTCACTGGTGCTTTCACAGAATCTATCTTGATCTTTTTCACGATCTTTCCCTTCTGTGTTTTAATATCGATCAGATCAGCAGTCACCTTTTCTTGGCAGGATACTTCTGATCTCTGACCCTTTTGTACTGGAATCCTTCCGATTTCTTTTCTTGTAGTTTCGCTGTGTATCCGCTGGCAATTTGAAAATCCATAGTCCAAAAGAGTTCTTGCATCTTTAATCCTTGCTTTAGAGCTTTCACACCCCATCACTACCGCAATCATATGAATCTTATTTCTTGTTGCAGTTGCACTTAGACAAAATCCTGCTTCCCCTGTACTTCCAGTCTTCATTCCTGTACATCCATGGTACTGACGGATCAGTTTGTTTGTGTTACTTAAACCAAATTCTTTCTCACCTTTTTTCGTTTTATGTATGATCGTATCCATCCAGATCTTTGTATATTTAAAAACTTCTGGATATCTTTGTGCAAGTTCTCTCGTCATCAACGCAATATCATATGCACTTGTCACATGTCCTTTTGCATCAAGCCCACAGGCATTTTGAAATGTCGTATGTTTCATTCCAAGCTCTCTGGCTTTTTTGTTCATCCTTGATACGAACGCTTCCTCACTTCCGCAGACATGCTCTGCCAATGCAACAACCGCATCATTCGCACTTGAGATCACAACACATTTGATCAATGTTTGTACCTGCTGCTTCTCTCCTGTTTCTAAAAACACCTGAGAGCCACCCATAGATGCTGCATGTTCACTGACTGTAACCGTATCTGTAAGTTTGATCTTACCTTGCTTTAAGTCTTCAAAAATAAGCAGCAAGGACATTATTTTCGTTACACTGGCTGGTGCAAGTTCTTTATCCTTATCTTTCGCAAATAAGATTTCCTTGCTTTCCTGTTCCATAACTACTGCTGATTTTGCTGAAAGATCAAGTACTGGTGCTGCTGTTTCTAAAAATCTTGCCTCTCTTGCCATGACTGGACAATGAAAGCTTTGAACGAGTATTGCTGCAACGAGCAGTATCTCTTTCCATTTCTGCATGCATCCACCTCAAACCTGTTTGTTATAGTTTAGTGGCAGATACTTAGATTTATACATAATTTCTTTGCAGTATATGTTTTTTTAAAAAAGAAAACCAGAAATATCTTCTGATCATATCTCTGATTTTCCTTCATTTATCTTGTTTTCTTACCCCAACGATTCGCAGATCTCAACTTTTTATATTCATCATATGCTTGTTTTAAGATCTCTTTCTCATTAGGAAATTTCAATAAGTGGTAAGCCTCGTGAAATTTGTAATACCCTGAGTCTACAAAAAACTCTTCCTTCTGAGGTTTTGAGTGATAGTTCTCGGATTCCATCAAGTACCAGTGTACACTCTTTATGATCTGTTCATGAAATGAATAGAAAGAATATTCACTTTTCCCTACATACTTGATAATTGATGCGTCCGCGTCTGTCTCTTCCTTTACCTCACGAAGTGCTGTCTGCTCGTGAGTCTCTCCTTGCTCAACAGTACCTTTCGGAAGTACCCAGCCATCATATCGGTTCTTATAACTTTTGTATAACAGCAAAATCTTTCCTCTAAATATTACGACACCACCACAGCTCGTTGCTTTTGTCACCAGTTACAACCTCCTGTCTCTTAAACGATCTTATTCGCCTAAGTATGTGTGTCTTTCTCTGACAAATATTATACATGGATTGTGAACTGATTTCAACTGCTATCTGTTTTACTCTTTTGAAAATATCAATCTAAAAATGCATGAAATACTTTATCTGCGATCGGTGCCGCAACTCGTCCTCCAGAGTCTCCACCCTCTACAAGAACACTGACTACGATCTTCTTCCCGCCTCTTTCGGCACATCCGATAAACCATGCGTGGGAATCTTTCGCGCTGTTATATTCTGCTGATCCTGTCTTTCCATATACATTATAGTGTGAAGAATAAGCTCTTGTTCCAGTTCCCTTTGTGACAACTTTTCTCAACATTTTCTTTAATGTCTCACATTCCGATGCCTCTAAAGGTTCTGATAGTTTTGATGCTTTTGTTTCCTTGATCACTCCACCGTCGATATTTTTGACATTCTCTACCAGATATGGCTGCATCACAACTCCATCATTGGCGATCGCAGACATGACCATCGCATTTTCAAGTGGTGTGATCAAAGTCTGACCTTGTCCGATCGAAGTGTGTGCCATCTCATTAGTTCCTGATTTCTTATCAAGAACAAAACGACTGCTGTTTGCAAGAAGATTGATCGGAACTTTCGAATTATACATCAGATCTCCTGCAAGACTTGCGAGTTTTCCTTTGTTGATCTCTTCTGACATATGCACAAACGCACAGTTACAGGATTTTTCGATTGCCTGTTCAAGATTCACCGTTCCATGTGCTTCTCCTCCATAACAATGAATCTTTAAAGTTCCAACCGTTGTATATCCAGTACAATGGTATTTGAAATTCTTATATGTGTTTTTATGTTCTCTCATATATTCTAATGCCGTCACAACTTTAAATGTTGATCCTGGCGGATATAATCCTTGCGTTGCACGGTTTAACAACAAAGAATTCTTGCTTGTATTTAATTCTGTCCAGTTTTCTTTGACGTAAGCTGGTCTGTAATCTGGTTTGGATACCATTGCGTAGATCTTTCCTGTCTCTGGATCCATCGCAACAACCGCTCCCTTTTGTCCCTGCAAAGCATAATATGCTGCTTTCTGAACTTTGGTATTTAATGTTGTGTATACATTATCCCCTATACTTTTCTCACCTTTTAAGCTGCTTGTGATCTGTGTCATCAAGTTCGCATCCGATTTTAATAGATCAAAGTTACATACAGATTCCAGTCCTGACTTTCCTTTATCGTTATATCCTACAACATGTGCAAACATTCTGCCATAAGGATAATCTCTGATCTCTGATCCATTTTCAGTAAGTGTCTGTGCCAGCACTTTTCCATCACTACTGATGATCTTTCCTCGTACTACTTTCTCTGCCATAGACTGTAATCTCCGGTTATGCGCATTCGTGATCACATTTTTACTATCTACCTCAACAAAATGTGCAATATAAGCGATCAATGCCAAAAATGATACAACAAATATATAAGTAATCTGCAGAATCTGGCGATTTGCTCTTTTTTTCTTTTTCTTCTTTATCTTACTGATTCTTTCGGTTGTTTTGTCTTGTATATTGTTTTTCTGATTCTTGTGCCTTAATATGCTCATATTCTTCTTCCTCGCTATCTGCTAACATATGTAATCCTTGTATGATATTAAAAATGATCAAAGTACTGATCACAGAGGTTCCTCCATAACTTACGAGTGGAATCGTAACTCCAGTGGATGGAATGAATTTTGTCACACCACCGATACTTAAGAATACCTGGAATAAGAAACAAACTCCGAATCCAAGGCATAACAATTTGTTAAACAATTTTCTGCTTCTTGTGGAAATATCCATAAAGAGGATAAAACTGCTCATTAAAACAAAGATCAGGCAGATTCCAAAGATCACACCAAATTCTTCACAGATCACAGAAAAGACAAAGTCTGATTCCCTGACCGGAATATCAAACGGCCGTCCGTTTCCAAGCCCCATTCCAAACCAGCTTCCAGTTCCAATAGCAAATAAGGATTGACAGACCTGAAGTCCTCTTCCTTCGATCATGGAAAACGGATCTTTCCATACCGCTACACGGATCTGTACATGAGTAAAAATCTTATCTGCGATAATAGCAGCCACAGATCCTGCTGCCAAACCGCCAAATAAGTAACTTGCTTTTGCGGTTGCAACATAAAGCATCATCAGATAGATCACAAAATAAAGCAACGCTCCGCCTAAGTCCTTCTCAACAACAAGCACTAATACATAAAGTGCTGCGATCACTGTGATCTTTACCAGATCTTTAAATTCCTTTGCCTTAGAAAGCAGTGCTGCAACAAAGAACACAAAGATGATCTTTACAAATTCAGAAGGCTGAAATTTAAGTCCCGCAATGCTGACCCAGTTATACGCCCCATACTTGTTGATACCAAACACGAATACTGTAGACAACAGTAAAAATCCTGCCACTGCATAAAGCCATCCAAATTTATTCCAGATCGTGATCTTATGCATCATCAATGGAATAAAACTTGTCACGATCACACTTCCTGCCGCGATCGCAAACTGTTTCATTGCCAGATCAAATGATAATCTTGTTAAGATCACAAACCCAACTCCTAACAAAAAACAGGTGTTATTGATCAGCGGTCTTGAACATCTTTTATAGATTCTCGGAAATACGATCATCAAAATCTCGAAAAAGATCACTTGTGCCGCAAAAAAGATCAAGATCTTTAATTCAAATTCCTGCAAAAACAGTACTGTGTAACATAAGAATAAAAATACAAACATATAGATGACCTGATTGTCTAACAGGTCTTCCTTTCTATCTCTATTCTTTGGACGAAATACTGTATAACATGACAGTGTATAGATCAGACACATAATGATGATCAGATATTTTGCTATCGTAGTAATAATGTCTATCATATGGTTTTATAAAACTTCCCTCTTTAAATGCCCTGTCGTATATTCTGTGGCAAGAGAAGCTCTTTCCCCTTTCTGTATAGATTTCGCTGCATTTAAAATCTCCTTGATCTGCACCTCATTTTCTCTTGTAATATGAAAACGGATCACGGATGGATGAAGATCATTAAGAATTCCTGCTTCATTTCCAACCCACAATGGTTTTCCATTATAAATCTCATTGATGCAGTCACAACAACTTGTGTGAACGAAGAAGTTTGCATTGTAACGATCCTTTAATGTCAGCCAAGATGGAGTCTTATCACATCCTCGAAGATTATTCTTCACGCATTGTGCAGACACCATCAATGGCTGATAACCATAGAGGAATAGGTCCGCATTCAGAAGTTCTAACTGTTCCATCTCTTTTTTGTTTAATTCTGATGGATACGTCATTCGAATTTGAATACCTGATAATCTTTGGTATTCTTTGACAGCCTCTTTGTTATATCCATAAAACATGTAATCCGCGATCATTTCCTTTTGGTATCCTTCTTCGATCAACCATGAAAATTCTTCTAAATTGCGTACGAGCAGCCCATCAATTTCATTTGTAAATATAAGATCTTTCTTTGCCTTTAATTCTTCCATCTGACGTTTTCTTGCAATCTGTGGAAGCATCAGATAACACTGTTTTCCTGCAGTCTTTATTTTATTCAGGATAGATTGTGGATCCTCCTGCTGTTTGAGTTCCATCCATGAAAGATAGATCTTCATTACTTCCCTGTCTTCTGTTACAATATCCAGATACTCAAGGTTCTCCATAGAAACTGCAATCTGTATCTTGCTGTCTTCCTGTTCCTGACTGCTTGCTACATCATTTTCTTTGACTGGATCTTCGTAAGTTCTTCTGTATTTTAAAATCTTTGTCTGATCCATCTGTGCAAATGCTTCTTTTCTTAGTTTCTTGAGCACAGAACCTGGTACGAACAAGTTCTCTCCAAGAACAACTTCTAATTCTTCAAATGTATAGTGGGTCTGTCCTGTTTTCTTAAGAAGCTTCTCAATATCTGCTGGCATGGCACCATTTTTCTGCGCTTCTTCGATCACTGGACCAATTACTTCTATGTGATCTTCTCCGTCTTTGAGAATGAGTTTAGCACACTGATCTTTCTGAATTATGATTTTTCCCTTAAGATTTTCTTTCTTTTTCTGCTTTAATCCTTCATCAATCCGTTCGATCATTGGATGATTCAAGGTTCTTTTGATTTCCATGCCTTCATGAAGTTTCTTCATTTTCTGTCCATTTAAAACAACCTTGCTGCCTGCTTTAAATTCAGAGGGACTGGTAAGTTCTACTTTTTCTTCTGAATTGATACGGATCTGCAAAGCATCTCCTTTGTGGATATCTTCTTGGGCCGTAAAAGAAATCTTACCTTTCATAAGTTTGCTGATCTTCCCAACATATAACCCCTGATGATCTGGCCGTTTCATACTCATCATATCTTTTCCATGATATTCTTTATAATATCCGCCAGTAAATCCCCCACGGTTAAATACTTCCATCAAGATCTTCAGATCCTCGGATTCTACTTTATATGGTTTTTCTGAAAGATAAAGATCTACGTATTTGCGATAGATTCTTGTGACTTCCCCGACATATCTTGGACCTTTCATGCGTCCTTCGATCTTTAAGGAATCCACTCCATGATCTAAAATCTCTGGTAAATGTTCAATGGTACATAAATCTTTCAAACTTAATGGATACGCATTCTTTGTATTCTTTGTCCCATCAAGATAAAATGGCAGACGGCATGTTCCTGCACATCGCCCACGATTTCCACTTCTTCCACCTAACATACTACTCATAAAACACTGTCCTGAATAGCAGTAGCATAATGCTCCGTGAACAAAACATTCCATGTCAAGTCCTGTATCATCCTTAATCTCCTGAATCTCTTCCAAAGATAATTCCCTTGCTGGAACAACTCGTTTTGCACCCATTTTCTTTGCGATCCTTGCTCCATGAACCCCTGTGATCGTCATCTGGGTGCTCGCATGAATCTCAAGTTTCGGAAAGTGTTTTCGGATCACGGATACAGCTCCCAAATCCTGTACAATCACCGCATCCAGTCCTTGCTCATAAAAAGGTTTTAAAAATCCCGGCAGTAATGGAAGTTCTTCTTCTTTCATCAGAGTATTGACTGTAAGAAATAATTTTTTACCATACAAATGTACGTAATCGATTG
This sequence comes from Anaerostipes hadrus ATCC 29173 = JCM 17467, assembly GCF_030296915.1. Classification (NCBI taxonomy): domain Bacteria; kingdom Bacillati; phylum Bacillota; class Clostridia; order Lachnospirales; family Lachnospiraceae; genus Anaerostipes; species Anaerostipes hadrus. The sequence continues at coordinate 1,759,957 of NZ_AP028031.1, forward strand.
CTTCTAATAGTTCTTCCTTATTAAAATTCCCGGCATAAGCTCTGGCTCCAAACATCTCTCCACCTAAATAAACGGCATCCGCTCCATTTAGAATTGCTGCTTTTAGGCATTCCATGGAACCAGCTGGAGCTAATACTTCAATTGGTCTGTTCTTTGTTCTCATCTGTTATCTATCCTCTGGTATTGGTAAATGAAAATGCTCATATGCACTTCTTGTTACAACTCTTCCTCTTGGTGTTCTCTGAATCAATCCGTTCTGGATCAGATATGGCTCATACACATCTTCGATCGTTCCTGAATCTTCTCCGATCGCTGCTGCTAATGTATCAAGTCCGACTGGTCTTCCTTCAAATGTCTCCATCATCGTCTTTAATAAATTTCTATCTGTCTGATCCAGCCCGATCGTATCAACTTCTAAATGATTCAGTGCATCTCTTGCAATCTCTAATGTGATCTGTCCATCGTATTTTACCTGTGCAAAATCTCGCACACGTTTCAATAAACGATTGGCAAGTCTTGGTGTCCCTCTGGATCTTCTTGCAATCTCTAATGCACCCTCTGGATCAATCCCAATCTCTAAGACTTCTGCAGACCGTTCAATGATCGTCTGTAACTCTTCACTGTTATAGAAATTCAAGCGGTTTACAACTCCAAATCGATCTCTTAACGGTGCTGTTAACATTCCAGCTCTTGTCGTTGCCCCGACTAATGTAAATCTTGGCAGTTCCAGCCGGATCGATCTCGCAGCCTGTCCTTTTCCTACTAATATATCAATGGCATAGTCTTCCATTGCTGGATACAGAACTTCTTCTACCTGTCGATTTAAACGGTGAATCTCATCAATAAATAAGACATCTCCTTCCTGCAGATTATTAAGAATTGCCGCGATTTCTCCTGGTTTCTCGATCGCTGGTCCACTTGTTACTTTCAAATGTACACCCATTTCATTTGCTACGATCCCTGCAAGTGTTGTCTTTCCTAATCCCGGGGGACCGTAAAACAGTACATGATCTAAAGATTCTCCTCGACTTTTGGCTGCCTCAATAAAAATTTTTAAATTCTCTTTGACTTTTTCCTGTCCAATGTAATCACTTAACATTTGTGGGCGCAGATGATTTTCAATTTTGATATCTTCTTCCACAAGTTCTGTGGAAATCATTCTGTTTTGCATAATTACCCTCTATCTATATCATAATATTCTTCAATGCTTTTTTAAGAAGTTCTTCTGGGGTGAGATCTTTCGCATCTTCTACCTTGTTAACTGCGATCGCTGCTTCACTTTTTGAATATCCAAGACTTACTAATCCTTCGATCGTGATCATCACAGAATCACTGCTGTCTGCAGATGTATCAAAGATCTCTGCTCCCACACCATCTTCTTCTAATTCTTCAAAGCTTAACTTATCTTTTAATTCTAAGATCAATTTCTTCGCTCCCTTAGGTCCAAGTCCCGGGGTCTTAGAAATTGTCTTGACGTCTTCACTGATCACTGCCATCTTAAGTTCATAAACGGACAGCGTTGATAATACAGACAATCCTACCTTCGGTCCGATCCCATTGACTCCGATCAGAAGTTCAAATGCTTCTTTCTCTTCTTTTGATAAAAAGCCAAATAAACTGACATCATCTTCTCTTACATGCATATGGGTATAGATCTTGATTTCTTGTCCGATCTTAGGAAAAGATTCTCCTCTCATCGGAACCATCATCTGGTACCCAATCCCATGATTGTCCACAACCACCATCCCTGGTGACATATCTTCTAGTATTCCTTTTATATATGAAATCAATTTGGTTTCTCCTTATTCTGTCTTTTTCCATTCGTTTCGTATTATACCTTATCATGTCTTAACAGTCCAGTCTATTGGATCAGAATTCACAAATAATCCGTACATATGTTCTTATCTTAAATGATCATATGATGGAGTGTCATACTCTGGTTTTCCATTCATTGCAAATCCGATCAAAAGCCGATATAATAAATCTGTGGATATGATTCTTGTTCACAGAAAGGATTTTTATGGAACATAACATACAACAATCTTTATTTTTTGATATAGAAACAACTGGATTGAGTGCTGATATCTCAGCGATTACTGTGATCGGATGCTGTGATATGGATGGAAATGTAACACAATGGTTTAATGAAGACGGACTATCTCAGAAACAGATCTTAACTGATTTTCTTGCATTTATCCAACCTTATAATACACTGATTACATTTAATGGCAAAACTTTTGATCTTCCTTTTTTGACATCGAAGATCAAGGAGTTTAAGATCAATGCATCATTTGATCAGTATGAACATCTTGATCTTTATCAAATTTTAAAACCTTATAAAAATCTGTGGGGATTAAAGAATTTCCGGCAGAAGAATCTGGAAGAATATTTAGGAATTCAACGAACCGACAAACTTTCTGGAAAAAAACTTATCAAAACTTATCAGGATTATCTTGAGAATGGAGAGATCAAGAATAAAGAATCGCTACTTTTACATAACCACGAAGATCTTATCGGTCTACATAAAATTTATTCGTTGATGTCTTATCCCGCATTGCTTGATAAAGAATTTACTTTATCATCCTATTTTATTGAAAATGATCATTTTGTTGCTCATCTGAATCTTGATATACAGATTCCTGTCAGCTGCAATTACGAAAAGTCTGGCATATCTCTGACTCTTGATCATTCAAATGCTATACTTACATGTCCTTTGGAAAATGGTCATCTAAAACATTACCTCAAAGATTATAAAAATTATTATTACCTCCCTATGGAAGATCTTGTGATCCATAAAAGTATGAAGTCATTTGTGGATACTACGAGTATCATTCGTGCCGATAAAAACAATTGTTATTCAAAATTTACTCCAGGAGATAGCTTCTTATCTGCAAAAACTGATGTTACCAATTATTGTGCTGACATTATTTATTACATTTTATCTGAAAAATAAAGTAAAAAAACATCCATCTGAACTTTAATTCTCGATGGATGTTTCTATTTTTAATCTCTTCCGATCTTTCGGATTTCACGATGTTGTAAAATTTCTTGTTTTAACACATCTACAGAGCGATTCACTACTAGTTCTTCTGGGAAATTCATCTCTTGTAATAAGACTTCCACATGATCAAACACGCCAACCGCGCTTGAAAAATGTGCATCTGTCCCTGCGACTACCGGCACTTTCTTCTCTTCACACATCTGAAGCATGATCTGCAGATTCTGCCATGCTCCAACTCTTGATGACAAAGAATCCAAGGAACTGTTATTTATCTCTAGCAGTGTATGATTTTCTTTTGCCGCATCTACGATCGTTTCATAATCAATCGGTATTCTGCTGTCATCTGGATGACTGATAATATCGATCATTGGATTCTCGATCGCTTTTACATAGGCATTCGTATTTTGCGTGACGGTTCCAACTTCATAACATGGAAGATGGATTCCCGCAATCCGGATATCCAATGTCTTCTCAATAATTTTCTCTTCCATACTTAAAGTTCCATCATGATCGATAATGTTGATCTCAGAGCCAAACATCAGATCGATCCCGTACATCTTCCTTGGAATAATACGCATATTATGGAAATAAATCTCATCGCATGTTCCAGGAATTCCTTGTGCATGTTCTGTGATTCCTAAAAGTTTCAATCCTTTATCTGCCGCTGCTTTTGCCATCTCCTGTACTGTTGAATACGCATGTCCACTGGCTACTGTATGTGTGTGTAAATCTAATGTAAATTCCATTTTTCAAAACCTCGTTTTATCATCCACTTCTGATCTTTATGAAATTCTTGCGATCTGTTCTTTGACCTGTTCTAACATCTGCTGATATTTGGCAAGTTTGTCTTTTTCTTCCTGAACTTTCGCTTCAGGCGCTTTACTTACGAATCTTTCATTTCCAAGCATTCCTTCGCAACGTTTGATCTCGCCATTTAAACGTTTTTCTTCTTTTGCAAGACGTTCTTTCTCTTTTGCAATGTCAACTAATTCTGCAAATGGCATGTAGATCACAGCTCCTGCGATCACACTTGATACTGCATCGTCTCCGATTCCGTCTTTGTTGTCCTGAATGATAACTTCACTTGCATATCCAAGTGTAGCAAAGAAAACTTTCCCTTGTTCAAAAATATCTCTGATCTCCGCATCTTCAGATACCACGTAAACCTGTGCTTTTTTCTTTGGTGATACGTTCATCTCTGCACGAACATTACGGATTCCTCTGACTGCTTCTTTGATCGTCTCTACAGCCTTCTCATCAGCCTTGAAGTTCCATTCTTCTTTGAACTCTGGCCATTTTGCTAACATAATAGATTCTTCATCTGTTAAATTACAATAAATCTCTTCTGTGATAAATGGCATATATGGATGTAACAGTTTTAATGCTTCTGTTAAAACTGTATTTAATGTCCAAAGTGCTGCTGCCTTTGTCTGATCTTCATCATTGTACAGACGAGGTTTTACCATCTCAATATACCAGTCACAGAATTCTTCCCATAAGAAGTCGTTTAGTTTCTGAACTGCGATACCAAGTTCGTATTTCTCCATGTTGTCTGTAACATCTTTGGCAAGTGTATTTAACTTAGATAAGATCCATTTGTCTGCACTTGTAAGATCTTCTAATGTAACATCAGAGAAATCAGCCTGCTCTAAGTTCATCATAATGAAACGAGATGCATTCCAGATCTTGTTTGCAAAGTTACGGCTTGCAATGACACGTTTTTCTGTGTAACGCATATCATTTCCAGGGGCATTTCCTGTGATCAGTGTAAATCTTAAGGCATCTGCACCATACTGTGCAATGACATCCAATGGATTGATACCATTTCCAAGGGATTTACTCATCTTACGTCCCTGTTCATCACGAACTAATCCATGGATCAGTACTGTGTCAAATGGACTCTTTCCTGTCTGTTCGTATCCTGAGAATACCATTCTGACTACCCAGAAGAAGATGATATCATATCCTGTTACCAGTGTATTTGTAGGATAGAAGTAATCTAATTCTTTTGTCTTCTCTGGCCATCCGAGTGTTGAGAAAGGCCACAATGCAGAACTGAACCATGTATCCAATGTATCTTCATCCTGTGTGAAATGCTTGCATCCACACTTAGGACATACTTCCGGTGTTTCTCTTGCTACGACAACTTCTCCACATTCATCACAATAATATGCTGGAATTCTGTGTCCCCACCATAACTGTCTGGAAATACACCAGTCACGGATGTTCTCTAACCAATGAAGATATGTCTTTGTATAACGTTCTGGTACGAATTTCAGATCTCCGTTCTTCACAGCTTCGATCGCTGGTTTTGCGAGTTCTTCCATCTTCACAAACCACTGTGGCTTGATCATAGGCTCAACCGTTGTTCCGCAGCGGTCATGTGTTCCTACGTTATGTTCATGTTCTTTGATCTTAACTAAATATCCCTGTTCTTCCAAGTCAGCAACAATGGCCTTCCTTGCTTCATAGCGATCCATACCTTCGTATTTACCACCATTCTTGTTGATCGTTGCATCGTCATTTAAGATATTGATTTCTGGCAGATCGTGGCGTTTCCCAACTTCAAAGTCATTTGGATCATGTGCTGGTGTGATCTTAACGGCACCTGTTCCAAACTCACGGTCTACATATTCATCTGCTACAACTGGAATCTGACGATTGCATAATGGCAATTCTAACATCTTACCAACTAAATGTGTATATCTTTCATCATCTGGATGAACTGCAACTGCAGAATCTCCTAATAATGTCTCTGGACGTGTTGTTGCGATCTCTACATATTCACCTTCGCTTCCAACCACTGGGTACTTAATATGCCAGAAATGTCCTGCCTGATCTTCGTATTCTACTTCCGCATCAGAGATAGATGTCTGGCAGACTGGACACCAGTTGATGATTCTTGATCCACGGTAGATATAACCTTTTTCATATAATTTGATGAAAACTTCTTTGACTGCTTCGGAACACCCTTCATCCATTGTGAATCTCTCACGATCCCAGTCACAGGAAGATCCAAGTTTCTTCATCTGTTCGATGATCGTTCCACCATATTCTTCTTTCCAATCCCAAGCACGTTCTAAGAACTCCTCTCTTCCAAGATCTTCCTTCTCGATTCCTTCTTCTTTCAGTGCATTGATGATCTTTACTTCTGTCGCAATACTTGCATGGTCTGTTCCTGGTATCCATAATGCATTGTATCCCTGCATCTTCTTAAAACGGATCAGGATATCCTGAAGTGTCTCATCTAACGCATGTCCCATATGAAGCTTTCCTGTGATATTTGGAGGTGGAATCACGATCGTATATGGTTGTTTTGTCTCATCTACTTCTGCATGGAAATACTTGTTATCCAGCCATTTCTGATACAGGCGTTCTTCAATCGCACCTGGATCATACGTTGTTTCTAATTCTTTCTTCATCTCTAAACTCCTTACTCTATAGTTTCAGAATCTGCTTGTTCACCGATTCCTTCTAAAATCTGCTCATGCCGGATCAATTCCTGATTGCATATATCTTTTCTATCATTCAATGTATTCAGGTAATCCTTTCGTTTGATCAGATCATATAAAACCTTTGGATGATACATCCAGATTCCTGGATTATCCCACTGGTTCTTTTCTAATAATCGTTCCAGATCATTGGATGCCTCAAGGATCGCATCGCTAAATCTTAATCTGGCTGACACTTTACCACAAAAATCAAATAATTTCCACTGTTCCGGTGAAATATATGAAAATACTTTTTCAAATTTCTCATAATAAAACTTAAGATCATTGCCAATCTCTCTTTTATCATCTTCTAACCGCTTTCCAGTATGACTCTTGTGTGTGACCATCATCTCTAATAATTTCAGCTGATCACCAGCTTTCCTCTGTGACTGAAATAAAATCACAAGAAGCAATAATATGATCACTGCTCCTGCACTCAACTGCCACAGATAATCTTTGGCATTCATTTCAAAATGATATAAATATCCAGCACTCACTCCGCATACCACTGCTGCCATGCAAAGAAATGAAATAAACAGTGCCTTTTTATTTCTTCTCTTCTCCTGTGCTGCCTTGATCTTCCCATTCATCATGGTCTCATCTTCATTCGCATGCACAAGTTCCTTCTCTAACTGTTTTTGTTCTCCTTCCAGAGAATTGATCGAATTGAGTCCTGCCTTTAATTCTTCTTCGCGTTCCCAAAGATCAAAAAACTCTTCATCACTGACTCTTCCTTCACAAACATCATAAAATTCTCTTGCAAATGTCCGATAATAAAGTCTTGCTTTGTCCTCTACCTCTGGTTTTATATCAAAATCTTTCTGATCAAGTTTCTTAAGATCATGGATCTGTTTCTCAATGCTTTCTAACTCTTCTTTATAAAGTTTTACAAATCGTTTTTCACTTAAGATCTCACTATCATTCGACAGGTCATCAGATAGTCTGCGCTTTGTATTCATCTTTCCACTTCCCTAAAGTTGTCTTAATCAGGCGGCGGGTTATATTTTCGTCTGCCTTCTTTCTATGATAATCTATTTTACCAAGTTTATCAAACTCTTCTTTTTGAAAAACTTCTTTTTCTCTTTCTTTTATGTTCTGATAGATCATCTTACATTGATCTTCATCAAAAGAAATCCTTCTTCCTGCTTCCAAAAATGCTTCCTCATCTCCTGCCAGATATGCTGCTGTAAAATACGCTTCCTGTATCTGTTTATCTTCTTTGATCCTTAATGCCATTGCAAAAGATTCTTTTGCCTCTTCAAAACAAAACATCCGGCTTTGGCATAATCCCATATGATATAGTACCTGAATCTGTTCCGCAGCATTTAATTTCCCTGAAACTGTTTCAAGTTTCTGGTAAGCAATCAATGCTCTTACATACAATTGATGCTTTAAATACATATCTGCCAGAAGTTTTTGCTTCTTTGCAGCAGAATAAAGATAAGTTGTGCGTAATTTTTGCTGAAACTGGATTTTCTCATCTGAAGTAAAGTAATTATAGTAATTTATCACTTCCTTGACTTGCTGTACCACATCATCACTCTTGATCACAATATCCAGCTGCTCTTTTAAATAATTTTTTAATGGATATTCAAAACCTTCTGTCAAGAAAAATATCAAGTAATGTTCTAACAGCCAGCAAAATTCCTCATAACTTTGAAAGCTTCTCCCAATCTTTGCGATCTTATATGGAACTTTCGCTGGTTTTGTCTCACACAAAACGATCTTACTCATGATAATCACCTCTTTCCAGCTGTATGACCTGCTGCCACGTCTGATAGCTTGCCTGGCGAATCTGTCCAAACCCAAGATCTGTGATCTTGATCTTACACTGATCTGCTTTGATGTATTCTCCCTGAATTCTTAATTTATATACAAGATTTGGATCTTTCTTCATTCCGTCTAATGACATACAGATCGAAGCTTTCTTGATTCCAGAACGATTTCTGACTTCAAAGATCAATCCATTCACTCCTGATACAAAAATTTCAATCTCTCCACGGCTTTCTTTCCATGGCTTTCCATCCATGATCAAAGGACAGAACATATCTCTTCCATGGTGATGCACGACCAGCCCGATCTGACTGATCGTAACATTTTGTGCAAACACAACCTCATCTCTGGAAACATGTTTATCATTTTCACATAAATACACTGCTCCACATGCAAACAAATGTTTGCTCATAAATACTCTTCTTCCAAGGCACAATGCTTTCGTAGACTGTTTAAACCAGCTTCCTTCAAAGCCCTCTCCACAAAGATAAACTGTAGCCGTCACACCTCTTACCAGTGCCTGTTTGATGATCTGTAAGAATGCGATATCTTTCTCTTCATTCGCCACCGCATCCTTGATCTGTTCCGTATAATCCCTGCTGTCAACTAAAACACGATCTTTTGTCTTGCGGATCTCATAGCAGATAAATCGTTTCTTGGTATAATCAAAAATCACTGAATTTCCACGCAACAGATTATCTCCACGGAATCCAACAACTCCCAACGCTGCTTCTTCTTTGGTAAAAAATCTTACCCTTTCTTTTGTGATTCCTGCACGGATACACTGTTCTTCTGCTTGTTGTACGATCTGCGGCGCTGCTTCATCAAGAACAACTCCAATCGTTCCTTCCTTTTGTGCCTGTGCTGTCGAAATGACAAATTCCACTCTGGATCTGCCATAAGTGACAGGTTCTTCTTCCTTAATCTCTCCTTGATCTGACACACAAATATATGCCAGATCTCCTTCAAAATGTATTGCCGTCTGCATATCTTATTCCTCTGTCATTGGTTTTATAAATTGCACCATCATTGTCTTTGCTGCATATTCCTCCATCATCATCTGGAGTTTTTCATCCTGCTGATGCCGGATCAGTTCATTTAGTTCATAAAAGCGGCTTCCCTTGCAGTACTTCAAATGATCTGTCACGACCACCTGGTCACGATATCTTCTTTCTTCTCCTTCTATGGTTACATAATGGTCATTTAATTCATGATCAAATATAGAAGCTGAGAATACATAATATCCAGGAAGCAGCTCTTTCATCACTTCCTCTTTCCATACTGTACTTGTCCCATCCATAAAATGGAATATCACTGTCTGCCCACTCTTTGCACGAAATTCTATAAATGTTCTGGCACAAAGATACTTTGGAAGTTTTATCACATCCAGATATTGGAACAACACTGGAAGAACATGATCCGTCTGAACCACCTGATGATCTTTGATCTTCTCGATGCGTCCTTTACATCTGTCACTTAAATTCTCTTTTTTATCTTTATAATAATCAAGATAGAGCTGCTGATACATCCAGTCCATCTTTCCGATGTCGATCTTCTTTCCGATCAGTTCATAAAATTCCTCTGGAAGTATCTGATCTTGTTCATATGCAAAATTCACATATTCTACTAACATCGCATCAATCAATGCCGTATCTGTCTGTACCTGCTGAATATAAGTAGAAAATACCTTAAATTCTGTTCCATCCACACCATCTGCGATACAGGCTTTTAACACACTTTCCACAAAAATGCGGTCATACATACCACCTTTGTTTCCTGCTTCAAATATTGCCAGCATCTCTTCCTTGGTTCCGTGGAAATATCTTTGCAGATATGCAACGATCTCACTGTTTTCCTCTCCCCTGGAGAATGCATATTCACACATCTCAACCAACAGTTCTGAGCGTCTGGTACTTAATGTTGTCAGTGCATATAAGCAGATCGTACACAATTGCTGCTTATCCAAAAACTGATATCCGTATTGTTCGATTCCTTTCAAAGCCTCATTATACAATTCCCCTGCTATGAAATAGCAAATCATATGAATTCTGTTTCCGTCTTTTAAGCTCTTCCATTCCACATAAGAAAGTGCACGTTTCAATTCTTCAGACATCTCATGTTCCCAGTAATAATCCAACACTTTTTCAAATAACTGCTGTTCATAGTCTTCATCCAGTGCTCTACTCTTTAATGCAGATAACACAACTGGGAAGTCTTCGTCTTCTAATTGTTGTTTTCTTTCAAAAGCTGCACCTTTATATAGGACAAAATGCTCATTCGTTCCGTCTGCTGCCTCACAATATGCCTGGATCTGCTCCTTCGTCCAGATTGGTTTTAACTGATAAGCCACTGATCCAATGTATCTGTTTTCCTCACTGTCAAAAAACACAAATGATGCATGTTCGTCAAAAATCTCTACATAGATCTTTTCTTCTCTTAAGTAACAAACATCCAGATTCTTCTTCCATCTCTGACTAATCTCCGCTTTCTGGATAAATTCATTGTCACAGATCAACTGTCTGACAAAAATAATATTACCTAAATCCTGCCTTGATCTCTCATCTTCCAGCAATTCTTCAAAATAATACCGGTATAATAAGATCAGATCTTCATTGATCTGACCTCTTCTTAATTCTTCTCTTAAAAAAGCTCTGATCAATTCTTCATAATTTGCAAACACCTTATGGTATTTTCTTCTGTTCTGTACAACATTTGCAAACAGACGGCTTTGATCTTCTTTTCCAAGACTCTTACTATACGTAAAATATCTTAAGATCTCTTCTGGGAGCAATGGATATTGTCCCTTCGGGATTGTTCTTAAAAAAGCTTCCTGCAAGCCAATGAGCTGTACTCCTCTTTGAAGTGCTTCCTCATAATAAGGATGACAGTCCTCGTCCATACAATTGCCTTGGATCATCAGTGCGCAGATTCCCTGCAGCACATCACTCTGACGGTATTCTTTATAAATACAAAGGAACAACCAAAGGACTTCTTCGGAAAACACCTTGTTTCTTGAAATCAAAAAACAAATCCTTCCAATGAGTTTGGAATTCAGGATCTTCTCCTCTGCACCAAATTCAAGCACCCATAATTCATAAGAATCTATCTCATCCAACAGCTGCTCATCTTCGCCTAAAATACAGCATCCTTCAAATTGCAAAAGCGGATTTTGACATCCTTCCTGATATAATTCTTTGATCAGTTCCATTCGAAGTTTAGCATCCTTCATCAATTCTTCGCTTAGATTCATATAAAGCCAGAACAGATATCCTTTGATTTTTCCATCTTCGCATTGATCATAGAGTTCTTTAATCTCATCTCTTGATCTTATGATCGTTTCTTCTTCCTTATCATAAAATGCCTGAAGATACCAAACATAGCCCTGCGCGATCAAAAGCGGCTCTTTCGATGCATCTTCTGGAATCTTTTCTTCTAAGTCTCCTTTTCCTTCAAGAATAGAAAGATGCAGTTTCATCAGATCATAAATACGATTCTTAACCGGATCATCCGGCATCTTATCAAGAACCATATTTCCTCTCTCATAAAGCTGACTTGTTGTAATCCTTCCTGTACAGAAATCCACATATAATTCGATCAATTTCTTTTGACGGAATTCTTCTTCTTTTTTTCTTTCACTTTTCTGTTCTTTATAGACAACCTCGATCTGCAGAGTCTGATAAACAGTCTGAATGATCAGATGGTCGATATCTCCATCCTTCGGAATTGTTTTCATATCTGCATAGATCGTCAGAGTGCCATCTTCAAAATCCTCTGCCTGAAATGTATTCTTGTGAAGAGACAGGAAAGTTCCGTCACTTTTTATTCTCCCTACCAGATACCCCCATCCTTCTCTCTTGACTTTTATCTCCAATGGTTCATCAAGATTCATGATCGTTGCCTGATAGATCGTCTTTGCTGCACTCAAGAGAACCGGCTTTTTCTGTCCTGAACTCAGCAAAAATTCCTCCAAGATCTGATTCCTGTTTCTCCCCAGCAAAAGCTGATGATAAAGCTCTTTTTCTTCTCTTCGATCTTTTAGATATTCTTCTTTAAACGCTTCAGAAAAAAAGAGTGTTTTTGCCTCTTTTATATCTTCTTTCACGATATTTGTAAAATTTTCCAATGATTCTGACATAATCTTATTCTGCTCCTTGCCAACCAAAAGATTTTGTGGGTATAATTATGATGTAAATATCAAAAATACAAATTCAAGTACACCCATGCGTACTTATCGCATAATATGTATTATACCAAATTTCGACACAATAGAAAAGGAAAAGAGGAATTACCATGTCAGAAAAAAAACAAGAATTTCACGGAAGTGATCTTGAGAAAGTAGAAGCTTATTATGGAATCAAAAAAGAAGATATCATTCCCTTTGCCGGAAATGTCAATCCGCTCGGAATTTCTCCTTTGTTAAAGAAAAGTATGGCTTCTCATATTGAATCGATCAGCGAATATCCTGACCGTGATTATAAAGAGCTTCGTTCCACCCTTGCACTTTACTGCAATGTCCCAATGGAACATATCATTGTTGGAAATGGTGCAACTGAGATGATCAGTCTGACCATGCAGCTGTTACGTCCAAAACATGCCTTGCTGCTTTCTCCAACTTATTCTGAGTATACAAGAGAGATCGATCTGGTTGGCGGACATGTAGAAGAATATTTTTTAAGAGAAGATCTTGATTTTAAACTAGATCTTAATGACCTGATTTCAAAGCTTACCGATGATATTGATCTTCTTGCGATCTGTAACCCAAACAACCCGACGTCCAGCGCTTTGAATACCGAAGAGATCACAAAGATCCTAACTCATTGTAAATTACATGATATCTTCGTTATGATCGATGAAACTTATGTAGAATTTGCACCTGATATTGATACGATCTCTGCAGTATCCCTAACAACAAAATTCGATAATTTCATGATACTTCGTGGAACTTCCAAATTCTTCTGCGCTCCAGGACTGCGACTTGGATATGGAATCTGTGGAAATCTTGCTTTCCTTGAACGTATGAACAGTATCAAAAATCCTTGGACGATCAATACACTTGCTGCTCTTGCAGGAGAAGCTATGTTTATGGATACAGATTATATTCAAACAACAAAGGATTATATACAATCTGAACGTACACGCTGCATTGATATTTTATCCAAACGCGATAACCTAAAGATTTATCCAGCTTATGCAAACTTTATCCTTGTAAAATTATTAGATGGCACAACTTCTTTTGAAATGTTTGAACGTTGCATTAAGTCTGGCCTGATGATCCGTGACTGTGCAAGTTTCCATGGACTAGACGGTGAATTTATCCGATTCTGTATTCAGAAGAAAGAAGATAACGATCGTTTGCTGAATTTATTGACACTCTGATCATAAATATTTTTATAAAAACAAGAAATCCCTGAGAATGAATCTTTTACAACTCATTCTCAGGGATTTCTATAACTCATCTATTTATTTTACTGCGATAACTTCAATCTCGATCAGTGCTCCTTTTGGTAGAGCTCCTGCCTGTACACAAGATCTTGCTGGTTTGTTATCTCCAAATGCTTCTTCGTAGATTTCATTGATTTCTGCAAAATCGTTGATATCTGCTAAGAACACTGTTGTTTTGATAACATTATCTAATGTAAGATCTGATGCTTTTAATACAGCACCTAAGTTCGCTAATACCTGTTTGGTCTGTGCTGCGACACCTTCTTTTAATTCCTGTGTCTGTGGATCTAATCCGATCTGTCCGGATGTAAATACGAAATCTCCTGCTTCTACTGCATGACAATATGGTCCTACTGCTGCTGGAGCATTCTCTGCATTGATGATCTTTGTATCCATCTTATCTTCCTGCCTTTCTCTTTGGTCATTTACTTGATCACTTTAATCGATGGGTAATACCTAAACCATGCTTTTCCTAAGACTTCATCTCTGGAAACATAATGGGTCTCCCATTCTCTGGCATCATTTGAATTATTTCTGTTATCTCCCATCACAAAATACCCGTTCTTTGGTACTTTATATGGTCCAAAATCTTCTACTGGTTCTTCTTTGATATATGGCTCACTGAGTGCTTTCTTACTTCCATTAATATATACTTTACCGTCTTTTACCAACACAGTCTCTCCTGGAAGTGCTATTACACGCTTAATAAACCATTCTGTCTCATCATCCGGATATTTGAAGATAATGATATCTCCACGTTTCGGATCGTTAAACCAATAGGATGTTCGAAGAGCGATCAGTTTATCATTCGTCATGATCGTATTCTCCATCGAACCACTTGGAATATTCGCATTGATAATTACAAAATTCAAGATAAATTCTGTCAGAAGAATCGTTACAACAATACATGCGATCCAGCTAAATGCCTCACGCTTGAAACTTCTCTTCTGTTCTTTATCTGCATTTTCTTTGCTCATATTGATCTGTCCTTAATAATTAATCCTCAAAACCACGTCTGATGATATCATGTCTTTCTGGTCCGTTAGATATCAAAGTGATCGGATATCCTATCTTCTCTTCTACGAACTCGATGTACTTACGGCAGTTTTCTGGAAGATCTTCGTAGTTTTTGATTCCACGGATATCAGATTTCCATCCTGGAAGTACTTCTAATACTGGTTTCGCTTTCTCAAGTTTTCCTGTTGTTGGGAAATCTGTTGTTACTTCTCCATCAATTTCGTATCCAACACATACAGGAATCTCATCTAAGTATCCAAGTACGTCTAATACTGTAAATGCAACATCTGTTGTTCCCTGCATACGGCATCCGTATTTGGTTGCTACAACATCAAACCATCCCATTCTTCTTGGACGTCCTGTAGTTGCTCCAAATTCTCCTCCATCTCCACCGCGGCGGCGAAGTTCATCTGCTTCATCTCCAAAGATCTCACTTACGAAAGCTCCAGCTCCTACAGCACTTGAATATGCCTTTACAACTGTAACGACTTTCTTGATCTCATATGGAGGGATTCCGGCTCCGATCGCACCATATCCTGCTAATGTAGAAGATGATGTAACCATTGGATAGATTCCGTGATCAGGGTCTTTTAATGATCCTAACTGTCCTTCTAATAAGATATTCTTTCCTTCTTTGATCGCTTCATGCAAGAACAGAGATGTATCACATACATATGGTGCTACCATCTCTTTGTATTCCATTAATGTATTGTATAATTCATCTGGATCAAGAAGTGGTTTATGGTATAAATGCTCTAATAAAACATTCTTCTTTTCACATACTGCTTTGATCTTTTCTTTTAAAGAATCATCATCAAATAATTCGCTTACCTGGAAACCGATCTTTGCATATTTGTCTGAATAAAATGGTGCAATACCAGATTTTGTTGATCCAAAAGAATTCTTTCCTAAACGTTCTTCTTCATACTGATCAAATAAAATATGATATGGCATGACCATCTGTGCACGATCTGATACTAAGATCTTTGGCTGTGGAACACCCTGACTTACGATTCCTTCGATCTCTTTAAATAATACAGGGATATTTAATGCCACACCATTACCGATCACACTAGTTGTATGGTTGTAGAATACCCCAGATGGTAATGTATGCAATGCAAACTTACCATAGTCATTAATGATCGTATGACCTGCATTTGCTCCTCCCTGAAAACGAACGATAATATCGGATGTTTCACCCAACATGTCTGTAATCTTACCTTTTCCTTCGTCTCCCCAATTGGCTCCAACGACTGCTTTTACCATATGTGTATCCTCCTAATAAAATCAATTACTTTGACTTTTTCTTATATTATTTATAATGCTGTTATATTTAACAACATGACAACACGTTTCATTCTATATCGTTTTGGGCACTCTGTCAAGGCAGAGTGTCCAAAGCTTTAATTTATTTTCCATCTTTTACACTAAACAGGTCTGTACTTACATGTTTCTTATCCATCAGACTGTTATACTGTAGATACTGATACTGAGTGATCAGTTTTGTATATTCATTATTCTCAGATAACTCATGGTTCTTTCCATCTTTATCAACATATCCATTGGCATTTAATGCTGGGACTTCATTTCTCATATTTAATAAGAACTCATTGTATCTTGACATCTTTAAGTTTGTCTGCTGTAACATCAGGCTTGATAAATAGTTTGCACTGACATTTTCCACATCGCTCTTTGCATCAATATCATAATTTGCCCAGATGATAAATGGAACTGTATATTTCTTCTGCAGTTCTTTTAAACTTAAGCTGTTTAGAGATTTTCCATATAACAGCTCATAGAAAGAATCCTCAAGTTTTGGCTGATGATCTCCAAACATTACAACGATCGTTGGCTCTTTCTGATTCTTAAAGTAGTTGATGATCTTCTCGAATGCTCGATCTGATTCATGGATCAGTGATAAATAACGGTTTGCTGTATCTGTTGCCTTCTCATCTTTGATCTTGATCTCTTCCTTAAAGTTCTTGTCTGCGATCAGATATCCACCATGGTTCTGGATCGTTACATTGAATAAGAATAATGGCTGTCCCGCTTTTTTCTTATTAAAGATATCTATGATCTTATTGTAATCTTCTGCATCACTATACCATCCTCTGAATTTCTCTCCATTTGGATTCATAGATGTCTCATCTAAGAAATTATCAAATCCAATTAGCGGATATACCGTATCTCGGTTCCATCCGTGTGCTTTGTATGGATGGAATGCCAGTGTATCATATCCCTGCTGTTTTAACTGAGATGCCAGACTTGGCACCTTATGTTTTACAAACTGTGTATATGCATTTCCGTTTAATGGAAGAGATGATACAGAGTTTCCTGTTAAGAACTCATACTCTGAATTACTTGTTCCTCCACCAAAAACAGATACCAGCATATGTCCTTTGATCGTATTTTCACTTAAACTATTGATAAATGGCATAACCTCTTTGTTTGTCTTGATCTTATTTACTACATTCAGATCTGAGAATGTTTCATTCATTATCACGACAACATTTGGTTTCTGTTTTAATTTCTTATTGGTTCCCTGTGTTACCTGATACTTATCTGCGATCTTATCTACCGCTTCTGGACTATATCCATCTGGCTGGGAAACGATCGTATACTGAATATTCATTAAAAAGCTTAAAATATATCCATTTTTTAAGTATCCTTTCTTCTGTTGCCAGAAGTTTACAGCAACACCTTTCTTTGACAAAAAGTCTACTCTTGTCAAGAAGAAAGAACTTCCTACTGTTACGATTGCTGTGATCAGTAATGCAACTAGACGTTTCTTCCAATGGAAGATCTTATATGTATCGAGTTTACATGCAAACACACATAATCCCAATAATACAACCGTCGCAACGATTGCTGGTTTATCATAACTTAATACATAATGATCTGCAACGTCCATTGCTGTTCCAAGTGCATAAATATCTGCCGGCGTGATCGGTGTTCCACGGAATGCTAATACAAAATAGTTTCCGATCGCAGCTGCATATAAAAATACATCTCCAACGAGCAACGCCCATTTCACACGGTTAAAGATCAGTAATAAAATGAAGAACAATATATAGTACCATAGGATGTTCATTCCAAATGCCAATTTATTCATCACACTGATCGGATTATAGAATACTTTTTCTACCATATAAAATGCGACCCATGGATTGACGATAAATAATGCCCATGTGAATCTCTTATTCCATTTTTCTGGAATCTTTAATGGTGTAAGAATTAAAATGATCAAAGCAAGTGTGATCGCTACTGTTAAAACAACTGCTGATACATCAATCTGTGTCGTCCACACTCTGGTTCTAACATGAAAATTCTTCTGTGTTACACCATTTAATTTAGCTGACTGATAGATTTTTCCCATATTGCTTGATGTATACAGATATAATGGGCGTTCGGCCTTAATACCCTTTCCTGTTATCTCGATCGTATAAGTTTCCCCTTTATTCAACTTCTGATTCACGACTACTTTGTACCATTTATTTTCATTACGCAAAGTACGACGCATCGTTGCTTTCATATCTGTCAGTCCGTCAACCTCTAACAGTGTTGGAGTAATGTGGAAAATAGATTTTCCTTTACTGTCTTTTACATTCAGATCAATACTTCCTGCTCTTCCTGTCTGTTCGTTTCGGTCGATCATGATATCTAACCGTTCCATCGTATGTGAAACTGCTTTAAATTTCTGAACAACCTTATCACCATCTGTCACTTCAATCTTCGTCAGCTTATGTTCTGGTGTTCCTTTTGCAACTTTTTCGGAAAACTGGTCTTTATTCATCAAAACCAATACGATAAATGCGATCAATGCTAAAACAATTCCATATTTCAGAACTTTTTGCATGACGCTGTGAAATTTTTGTAATTTCGTTTCACCATTTGTCTGTGTCATTTTACCTTACCTTCCATTCGTTTGTATTTCCCCAGTTATTTTTCCTTTTTCTCTCTTTTTCATTCTCTCTTAAAAATTCCCTAAGATTTTGAAATCTTTGGTTTCTTCTTTAATTCCTGCAAGGGAATTACGGATCGCAGGATCATCCAGATTCCCGATCACATCCACATAAAATCCGTATTCCCACTTTCTTCCTGGAAGTGGTCTAGATTCAATGTTACTCATACTGACATTGTTAAACATGAAATGCGTCAGAATATTGTATAAAGATCCTGATTCATGTGGCACGCTAAAACTGATGCTGACTTTGCCCGCATCTTTTCTGTACTGTTTCTTCTTTGACATGATCACAAATCTTGTTGTATTATTTCCTTCATCATTCACCTCACGTTTCAAAATCTCAAGTCCATACATCTTTGCAGCACGTTCACTGCAGATTGCAGCTTTCACAGGCTTATTATCATCTGCTACTTTCTTTGCGCTGATCGCTGTATTTGCAACTTTTACCTGATCCCAGTCTGGATGTTCATCCAAGAATCCTTTACACTGCATCAATCCTTGTGGATGAGAATATACTTTTTCAATCTTATCTAAGCTCGTTCCAGGAATTGCAGCCAATACATGCCTTACATCTACAGATTCTTCTCCCACGACGCAAATGTCATAGTCAAGGATCATATCATAAATTCCACTGACTGTTCCTGCTGAAGTATTCTCTATTGGCAATACTCCATAATCAGCTTCTCCTCGATCTAGAGTCTTTACAACATCTTTAAATTCTGGTACAGAAAAATTCTTGACATCCTCTCCAAAATACTGTACCATTGCCTGTTCCTGATATGCCCCTGGAATTCCCTGATATACAACTTTGGTATCTTCATTGATATCCAATGCTTCCACTTCTTCAAATGTCTGATCAATATAAGCATCTTCTTGTGATAACAGACTATACTGATATCTTCGGCTGATACTCATCATCTGAAGAAACATCTCTTCGACAGACTTTTTAATGATAAGTTCATCTTCGTCTTTTGTCAAGGCATCAATTTTCTGTCTTTCACGAACAGGATCATAAATTGCCTTTCCTGTTCCTCTTTTATACTCTGCAACTTCTACAGAACATCCCATTCTTTCTTTAAATAATGCAAGCATTTTCTGATCGATCTGATCGATCTGCTGCCTTATCTCCGTCAAATCTCTCATAAGTTACTGTTCCTCTTTTATCTTTTCTTTTAATTGCGTGATCGTCTGTCCAAGAAGCGGATGCATCAGATATGGGGCGATTTCTTCTAATGGTTCTAATACAAATAATCTCTTGTGCATCTCTTTATGTGGAATCGTCAGTCTTCTCTCATTCATCACCAGATCATCATACATCAGGATATCAAGATCTAATGTTCTTGGTCCCCAATGAATTGTTCTGACTCTTTCCGCCTGTGCTTCAACATCCATCAGAAAGTCCAACAGTTCTTCTGGCTCTTTTAATGTGTCAATAGCAATACATCCATTCAAAAAATCATCCTGTACCACACCGCCATATGGCTTGGTCTCGATCAGACTGGAAACATGAACAACTCTTGTATCATCCTGTGCCTCGATCGCATTGATTGCCTGATTAATGTATTCCATACGATCTCCCATATTTGATCCTACTCCAAGATACGCTCTGTGCCATCCTCTTTTGATCTTTACTGAAACATAGTCGAGTGGCAATCCGATCGGCGCCCATGGTTTTTTTACTTCAATCTCTAGTTTTCTGATCAATGAAAACTCAAGTAATAATTTCTTCGCCACTGTTTCAGCCACACATTCGATCAGGTTAAAGTCATTTTCTGTAAGGATCTCTTTGATCCTATGACATACTTTACCATAATCAACGGAATAATCCATCTGATCACTGACACCTGCAAGTTTCGTATCAAGCGATAAAATTGCAGATACCAGAAATTTTTGCCCAAGTGCTTTCTCTTCTTTATACAAACCATGATTTGCATAAACTTCCAAATCTTTGATTGTAATCTGATCCATCATCTGTTCTCCCTATTTTGCACAAATTGCTTCTATCATCTTCATCGCACGCATATTTTCTTTAACATCGTGAACCCTGAAAAATCTGCATCCTTTCATATATCCACTGACCGTTGTTGCCACAGTTCCTTCTACTCTCTGATCTGATGGAAGATTCAGCGTTAAACCGATCATGGATTTTCTAGATGTTCCAAGAAGAACTGGTACATCCCACTGATTTAATAACTCCAGATGGTTCATAAGCTCTAAATTCTGATCAAGATCCTTGGCAAATCCAATTCCTGGATCCAGCATGATCGTTTCTTTCTTGATTCCAGCTTCCTTTGCCATCTTCATCGTCTCATCTAAATCTGCTACCACATCATTTAAATAATCCTTATAATCTGTATCCTTACGGTTATGCATCAAGCAAGAAGCAACTCCTGTTTCTGCTAAAACTGCAGCCATAGTTCCATCCCACTTAAGCCCCCAGATGTCATTGATCAGATCTGCTCCAGCCTCGATTCCCGCTTTTGCAACTCCTGATTTATAAGTATCTAGGGATACTGGCACATCAAATTCCTTTTTTAATGCTTCGATCACAGGTGTGACTCTTGCGATCTCTTCTTCATCAGAGATCAACGTGTATCCAGGTCTTGTAGATTCTCCTCCAACATCAATGATCGCTGCTCCATCTCTGACCATCTCATCAGCATGCTTTAGTGCCGCATCTAAATGATCATATTTTCCTCCATCTGAAAATGAATCTGGTGTCACATTCAAAATTCCCATGATGTATCCATGATGTTTCGTATCAAATGTCTTATTTCCAATAATCATAGCATCTCTCCTAGTATATATACTTGTTGTTTTTCTTTTCTTCCGGCCAATAACATTCCTGTCTTGCTTTGCAGTGGATGCAATCTCTTGAAAGTTTATCTGCACGATAAAAGATTGATGCAAAACTTTCGCTTTCTTCTTTCATATCTCTATGCCTTAAGATCGTATCTGTCATAAACTTTCTCTCTTCTCTGGTATATCCACAGTCCGTTAAGATCTCCTCGGCAAGAATCGCTCCCGCTTCCTCGTGAGAAATTCCCTTTTCATACTGATCAGCTCTCCCAAGATCATGAAGCAATGCTGTCGCATAAATGATATCTTTGGACACAGGAAGTCTTTTTTCAAGGATCATCAAATAACTGATTCTTGCCACCGACAAAAAATGTTCTATATCATGACCGCAAAACTTTCGATCTATTTCTAATTGTTGTAGTCTCTCGTATGTCTCCTTGTATTTCTCATGCCATACGATCTTTTGGAATCTTTCCACTGTTTCTATCCTCTATTTTAATTCATTCTGAAATGATAATGTACCACAGATTATGATCACGTCTTCTTTATCTGCTTGTTGTTTTACCTCTTCAAGACACTCTTTCAGTCTCTGTCTTTCTTCTACATTATGATGATATTTTCTTACACATTCTGCAAGATCTTTGCTTGATAAAGCCCTCGCATTATCTGGTGCTACCGTATAAACTTTTGCTGCCATCGGCGTAAGGATCTGTATCATCTGTTCATAGTCTTTGTCTGATAACACTCCCATTATATAGATTAATCGTCTATTTGTAAAATTATTTTGTAAAAAATTTAACAGACTTTTCGCTCCATCCGGATTATGTGCTCCGTCACAAATGACCAGTGGGTCCTTTTCTAAGATCTCAATCCTGCCTCTCCAGATTGTTTTGCGTAATCCATCTTCTGTCTGAAATTCACTGATACAATAATAATTTCTTATCGTATTCAATGCTTCTAATGCCAAGGCAGCATTATTGATCTGATGTCTTCCAAGAAGCGGGATTTCTATCTTTTCATACCATCTTCCATCAGATGTGCGATAAGAAAAGCTCTCCCCATTTAAAGATTCACTTAACACACGGATCCCTTCCGAATTTACAAAAGTAACCTTGCAGTGCATCTCTTTTGCTTTTTCCTTGATCACTTCGTTTACGGATTCTTGATTGTTATATGAAATAACTGGACATCCTTCTTTTATGATTCCCGCTTTTTCTGCTGCGATCTTTTCTATCGTGTCTCCAAGGAACTGCATATGGTCCATTCCGATCGATGCAATGATCACCGCGATCGGTTTCTTAACTACGTTCGTTGCATCAAGTCTGCCACCCATTCCTGTTTCCAATAACACAACATCCACTTTTTTATCGAGAAAATAAAGAAAACTGAGTGCCGTTTCAATCTCAAACATTGTCGGATGTGACATCCCGTCTCTCACCATCTCTTCTGAAATTTTCTTTATTTTTTCCATATAAAAGCACAGATCTTCTTTCGAAATGTTCTCTTCATTGATGCGAAATCTCTCTTCGTAGCAAAAAGATGCCGGGGAGACATACCTCCCCGCACGATATCCACTTTCTCTGAAGATTCCTGCAAGAAATGCAAGTGTTGATCCTTTTCCATTGGTTCCGGCAATATGAACCACTTTAAGCTGATCCTGTGGATTTCCAAGTCTTTCTAATAATTCTTTGATATTATCAAGTCCTAAAACACTTCCAAATTTACTCGTATTTTGTATAAAATTCATTGCTTCTTCGTAATTCATCACTGCCTCCAGTTTCTATTTCCTTCGATCTAATGTACAAATGCTTCTTTGATCACCTGTGTCATAGTTTTTACATAGACGATCTCAAGTCCTTCGACAACTTCCTCTTCAAACTCTTTGACATCTTTTTCATTTGATTTTGGAACAAGTACTTTTGTAATTCCAAGCCGTTTTGCTGCGAGAAGCTTTTCTTTTAATCCACCGATCATAAGAACATCTCCGCGGATCGTAACTTCCCCTGTCATTGCCAGATTTCCACAGACTTTATTACCTGTGATCGCTGACAAAACGGCTGTTGTCATCGTAATTCCAGCAGATGGTCCGTCTTTTGGCACGGCTCCTTCTGGAATATGAATATGTATATCATGTTTTTCAAAGAAATCCTGTTTGATCTTATATTTTCTACTCTGGCTTCTGATATAACTGATCGCCGCCTGTGCAGACTCTTTCATAACATTTCCAAGGGATCCTGTCACCTGAATCGCTCCTTTTCCCGGCATAACATTTACTTCAATCTTTAATGTCACCCCACCAACAGCTGTCCAAGCCAGTCCATGAACAATTCCGACATGATCTCTTAGAGTGTCTTTTTCCCATTCATAAACAGGTCTTCCAAGATAATCTTTGATCACTTTCTTTGTGATCGTTACTTTTCTGTGTTTCTTCTGGTAGATGTCTCTTGTCACCTTTCTCGAAACTTGTCCAATTCTTCTCTCTAAGTTTCTGACCCCTGCTTCTCTTGTGTAATCTGTGATCAGAAATCTCAGGGCATCTTCCTTCCAGTGAATCTGTGTATCATTTAATCCATTTGCTTCCATCTGTTTCTTTACCAGATAGTCATTCGCAATGTGATACTTCTCATTCTCTGTATAACTTGATACCTCGATGATCTCCATACGGTCAAGCAGTGGTCTTGGAATCGTAGAAAGGTCATTGGCCGTTGCAACAAATAAGACATCACTTAAATTCAATGCAACTTCCAGATAATGATCTGTAAAATGTTCATTCTGTTCCGGGTCTAATACTTCAAGCAGTGCAGAAGCGGTATCTCCTCTCTGGTCTTTCCCTGTCTTATCGATCTCATCCAATAACATTAACGGATTTCTAACTTTTACCTTCTTTAATGCTTCAACAATACGTCCTGGCATCGCTCCAACATAAGTTTTCCTATGTCCACGGATCTCTGATTCATCCCTGACGCCGCCAAGAGATAAACGAATATATTTTTTGTTCGTTGCTTTCGCAATTGATCTGGCAATGGATGTCTTTCCTGTTCCTGGAGGCCCTACAAGACAAAGGATCGCTGCATCTTTCTTTCCACTCATAGCACGTGCTGCTAAATATTCCAAAACACGTTCCTTGACTTTTTCCATTCCATAATGATCTCGATCGAGTATCTGTTGTGCATGATCTAAGTCTGTGGAATCTTCGCTCATCTCTTCCCATGGAACTTCAAACATTGTCTCGATATAAGTTCTTAACACAGAGCTTTCTGGTGTCTGATTTCCCATTGTTTGAAAACGCGATATTTCTTTTTTGAGCTTCTCTTTGACTTCATCGGATGCTTTTAGATTCTTAAGTTTCTCCATAAATTCATCCGCTTCATCTTCTACATTCGTCTCTCCAAGTTCCTCACGGATCACTTTGATCTGCTCTCGCAGCACATATTCTTTCTGATTTTTGTCAATATTCACTTTAACTTTCTGTTGGATCTTCTGCTTCAATTTCAGAACATCTAGTTCTTCCTGCAGCATGACAAGCATTAATTCACAGCGCTCTTTTAGATCCATTTCTTCCAAAAGTTTCTGTTTCTCTGGATAAGAAAATGGAATATGTGTTGCAAGTTCGTCCACCAGAATCTCCACATCTGTCAATAATAAAATATAATTTACTATATTCTGATCCAAATGTGGCCAGGCTTTCGCATAACCTTCAAATGCTTCTTTGATCATTCGAAGAAATGCTTCTCTTTCAAATTCCTCAAATGACTGTTGTTCTACATGATCATATAAAACCTCTACTTTATAGAATGGTTCGTACTCAACAGTTTCAGAAAGCTCTGCACGAAATAATCCTTCTGCAAAAACTCTCAAAATATTCTTTGGAAGCTTTACAACCTGTTTGATCCTTGCCAGTGTTCCTACACGATATAAATCTTCAATTCCTGGGTCTTCTGCCGTCGGATCGATCTGATTATTTAAAAAGATCATCTGATCATGTTCCATAGCTTCTTCAATTGCTTTTACAGAACGGCTTCGTGATACATCAAAATGAATGACTGTATTCGGAAATATATACTTGCCTCTCAGTGGAAGCATTGGTAGTGTTTTTTTCATTCAAGTCTTCCTTTCATTTCTGAATTATTTGTCTGTAAATTTCGTCAGACATGAAGAAAAACTGCTTTGACACAAGAATCTCTTGCATGAAAGCAGTTTTTATTTCGGCTAATCTATCTATGCAATCTCACCATGATTGCTTGTCTTTACCCGTTTCTTTGGCACTGCGGCTTTCACCTTCACTCCAGAATGTTCGATCATTGGTTTTTCTTTACCTTCTACGACATCTTTTGTGATCAGGCACTCTGATACATCTGTCTGTGATGGGATTTCGTACATTAAATCCATGATCACACCTTCCATGATCGCACGAAGTCCTCTGGCACCTGTCTTACGTTCTAATGCTTTCTTGGCAATTGCAATTAATGCATCATCATCAAACGTAAGTTTCACACCATCCATCTCGAACAATCTCTGGTACTGTTTCACAAGAGCACTCTTTGGTTCTTTCAAAATGCGCACTAAGGCTTCTTCATCCAATGGATTTAAAGATACATTCACTGGAACTCGTCCAATGAACTCTGGAATCAGACCAAACTTCACAAAATCTTCTGGCAATACCTGTCTTAACAGCTCACCGAGATCTGTTTCCTTCTGCCCAAATACATCTGCTCCAAATCCAATAGATTTCTTGCCAATTCTTGATTCGATGATCTTCTCTAATCCGTCAAAGGCTCCTCCACAGATAAACAGGATATTGGATGTATCAATCTGAATAAATTCCTGATGAGGATGTTTTCTTCCTCCCTGTGGCGGCACAGACGCTACAGTACCTTCAATGATCTTTAATAATGCCTGCTGCACACCCTCTCCAGAGACATCTCTTGTGATCGATGTATTCTCAGACTTTCTTGTGATCTTATCAATCTCATCAATATAGATGATTCCACACTGTGCACGGTCAATATCATAATCTGCTGCCTGAATGATCTTAAGAAGAATATTCTCAACATCCTCACCAACATATCCTGCTTCTGTAAGAGCAGTCGCATCTGCGATCGCAAATGGTACATTTAACATCTTTGCTAATGTCTGGGCTAATAATGTTTTTCCTGAACCTGTTGGTCCAAGCATTAAAATATTACTCTTCTGCAATTCCACATCAGAGTCTCCACCCATTAAAATTCTTTTGTAATGATTATATACAGCTACAGAAAGTACTTTCTTTGCTTCATCCTGTCCAATAACATACTGGTCTAGAAATTCTTTGATCTCTTTTGGCTTACGTAAATTGATCTCTCCGTCATTCTCTGCATACTGTTCAAATTCTTCTTCAATAATCTCAGAACAAATGTCAATACATTCATCACAAATATAAACATTCTTACCCTTTGGTCCCGCGATCAGTTTGCGGACTTGGTCCTGTGTCTTATTGCAAAAAGAACATCTTAATACTTTTTTTTCGTCATTATAACCTGCCACCAGATCACCCCACTATTCTATCACTATCTATTTTCCATAACCTTATCGATCAGGCCGTATTCCAGTGCTTCCTGTGCAGTGAGCCAGTTATCACGTTCTGTATCCTTGACGATTGTCTCGTATGGCTGTCCTGTATTCTCGCTTAAGATCGTGTTTAATTTTTTCTTTGTTCTAAGAATATGTTCTGCTGCGATCTCAATCTCTGTTGCCTGTCCCTGTGCTCCTCCAGATGGCTGATGGATCATGATCTCAGCATTCGGTAAAGCCAGACGTTTTCCTTTTGTTCCACCAGATAACAGGAACGCTCCCATGCTGGCAGCCATTCCCATACACATTGTGGATACGTCACACTTCACATACTGCATCGTATCATAGATTGCCATTCCGGCGGTTACAGAACCGCCAGGGCTATTGATATATAAATTGATGTCTTTATCTGGATCTTCTGATTCTAAGAATAATAACTGAGAAACCACAAGTCCTGCTGTGACATCATTCACTTCTTCTCCTAAGAAAATAATTCTTTCTTTCAGCAGTCTGGAGTAAATATCATAAGATCTTTCTCCTCTGCTTGTTTGTTCAATGACATAAGGTACTAAACTCATCCTTGCATCCTCCTAATGATAGTTAAGGCAGTTTATTTATGTCTGTCAAATAGAACATAAAGTTATAAAATGCCTTGCTTATTTTGCTTCACCTACAAGGAAATCTACAGCTTTCTGTACTGCGATGTCATCCATCATCTGGTCTTTCTGAGCTCCCTGAATGATCTTTTCAAGCTGCTCTGTTTCCATCTGATACATTCCTGCCATCTTTTCCAGTTCTGCTTTGAAGTCTTCCTCGCTTGCTGTGATATCTTCTGCTTTCGCGATCGCTTCTAATACCAGACGTGTTTCGATTCTCTTAACTGCCTGTGGTTTTAAGTCATCTGCGAATTTCTGTGCATCCATTCCAGAGAACATTAAATACTGTTCCATAGAAAGTCCCTGATAGCTTAATCTCTGAGCAAATTCATCTGTCATCTGCTGAACCTGTTCTTCAATCATAGCTTCTGGAATATCCATTGTAGCTGCTTCTACAGCTGCATCTACGATCTTGTTTTCTCTTTCAGTATTAGCTGCTTCTTTCTTTCTATCGCGGATCTTTTCTTTAATATCTGCTTTGTAATCTTCTAATGTTTCAAATTCAGATACTTCTGCTGCGAATTCATCATCTAATTCTGGAAGTTCTTTTTCTTTGATTGCTTTTACTGTTACTGTAAATACAGCATCTTTTCCTGCAAGATCAGGTGCATGATATTCTTCTGGGAATGTCACGTTGATATCTGCTGTTTCGTTTAAATTCTTTCCTACTAACTGTTCTTCAAATCCTGGGATGAATGCTCCAGATCCGATAACTAATGTCTGATCTTCAGCTGTTCCACCTTCGAATTTCACTCCATCAACAGATCCAGAGTAATCAATTGTTAAGATATCGCCGTCTTTTACTGCACGATCTTCAATTGTGATCTCTCTTGCGTTCTGTTCCTGAACTTTCTTTAATTCTTCTTCGATTTCGTCTTTTTTCACTGTAACTCTTGTTTTAGGTACTTCAATTCCTTTGTAGTCTCCTAAAGTTACTTCTGGTTTTAATGCAAATGTTGCTGTGAAGATAAAGTCTTTACCTTTCTCTAACTGAGTAACATCGATTTCTGGTCTTGAAACGATCTCTAAATCTGTATCTTTCATAGCTTCTGCATAAGCGTCTGGAATTAAGATGTTTGCTGCATCTTCATAGAAGATTTCAACTCCGTATTCTTTTGCGATCAACTGGAAAGGTACTTTTCCTTTACGGAATCCAGGTACATTAAACTGTCCTTTTTTCTTGTTGAAAGCCTGTTTGATAGCGTCATCTAATTTCGCTGCTTCAACTTCAATTGTTACCTTTGCCATATTATGTTCTAAGTTTTCCACTTGCAAACTCATCTGTATAGATCCTCCTAAAAATTATTATCTTTTTTGTAATTTCACAAACATTCACCTATTATAGCATAAGATTTGCGCGTTATACAAGCATCTTTGCGTTATTTTTCACTTTTTTCTTGATAAACATACTCATTTGAACTGCTTAGTACCCTTAGAGCCTTGCTGACGATACTCACTTTAAACGTATCCACATCTTTGAGATCTTTCTTCGATACCTCCAAAAGATGTTCATTATGGTAGGTTGTATTGATCTTTACATCGCCATTAAATACCTGACAGAAATTCGTAAAATTGTTTCCTACGATAAAGATGCTGTCCTTTGTCTCATATACCTTCGTCACCGTAAGCGGCCGGATTCCAAATTGAAGATCCGTTGCCTTAAATGGATTCTCCTGATTCCATACATACTGTTTTCCGTACAACATATCATACTGGAGCTCTTTCATGTCTTTCTGATAATTTTTTGTACCTTTTCTTGTCTGGTGAAAACTGTTCATTAGTCCTGTATGAATATTACACTTATTCAGAACTTCTGATCCAAGATCATACGCCTCGATCGTTCCGTCCTTCTTCTTCAATCCAATATTATCCCACATAAAATAACTTGTCTGATATTTATTTCCATATGTCAGATCTTCATCTTCGATCTCCAAACTTGGAAGATGATCTCCATACATACAAAGAATCGTTGGTTCTCCACGCTGTTGTAATGCTTTGACCAATTCCCCGACAAATTGATCCATCTGATAAACCTGATTGACATAATAAGTATATCTATTCTTCAGTGCTTCATCCTCAATTCCTTCAACCGTGATCTCTGGATTCTCGATGATCTGTGTTGTTGGATAATCTCCATGTCCCTGTACAGAAATACAATAAACATAATCCTGTCCCTTTGTAGAATCCAGACTATCCATAATACAACCGGTCAGGATCTGATCTTTTGCCCATCCATTTTCTGTCCATTTCTTGATGTTCATACTTTCTTTTGTTGTAAATGTATCAAAACCAAGCTGTGAGAATACCAGATCTCGATCATAAAATGCCGCACTGTTATCATGGATCGCGTGTGCCTTATATCCGTAATTCTTCAATACCGTCGCCATGCTCTCTGTCGTTGTATTCTGAAGCACTGTTTTATATGGATATTCTGCTGCTCCAAAATGGTCCAGATTCATTCCTGTGATCAGTTCAAACTCAGAGTTTGCTGTTCCTGCCCCATAAGACGGCATAGAAAGCTGTCCAGAGGAATATCCTTTCATATACTTATGGAAATTTGGTAATGGATCTTTGTCAAACTTAACTCCTTTGACCTGCGTAATATCAAAATGTGATTCCAACTGTACAAAGATGATATTTGGTTTCTTTACCTTTTCTTTCTTCATCTTTGCAACCTTCTTCTGTGTTCGTTTCTCAATCTTTTTGATCTTCTTTTCCGAATAATCTGATGGTTTATCAATTCCATTCTTCAAGGCTGTAATACTGAAACAATACGGTGTTCCATAATCACTGAATGCAATTCGGATATTATGGATCTGATCTACCAGCATTCCACTCTTAAATCCATAAGAAGTAACTCCCGAAAATACTGCTATGATCACTATAACTTTTATAAATCCGCTCTTACGGTTTAAGTGTTCTTCTATTGGAAGATACATGTAAGCCACTACTAACAATACCAATGCGATCAGTAACAATGCTCCCATTGCTCCAATCTCAAGTGGCGAGAAGTAATTATTCATAACTGGCAATACAGACTTCATCAACGTAATATCTACATACGTAAATGGAGTATTTCTTGAACTGAGCATCATAAAATTTACGATTCCAACGATACTCCATAGCAGTGTTACTATTATATAGGAAAATAGTCGTCTCTTAGTAATCAGTGTCACAGAGTATGTTACAAAAATAATAAAGATGCTATATAAAAACATCTTACTTCTCTGATCCACAAATCCCATAGCACTAAGATCAAATGTCTGACGTCCCAAAACTTCCAATACAAACGCAAGCACAACTGACAATGCAAAATTACATATCAATGGATGTTTTCGAAGCTTCTTTACGATCGTATTCCCGATATTCTTAAAAAAAGTTTTCATGCTTTTCTCCTTTGCTCTTTTTCGCTATCATAGTATTATATCATTCAAAACAGAAAGTATCTAGTTATAACTTCTTAAATCTTTATTAAATCTTTTCATGTCTATCTTTGATTATCAACGCCTATTTACGCCATTTCTTCTATATTATACTACCGTCTTTGATTATCATGTTTTATAGAAAGTGGTACAAAAAGTGGTACACTAAACCCGTTACAAAGTAAAAAAAGAACCGCTGAATAATCAACGGTTAAAATAGGTTGGCTATCTTCTGTAGCTCTTTTGCTTTGGTATCTGGCAGTACATGGGCGTATAAATCCATTGTCATTGATAACGTACTGTGTCCTAAAATTCCTTTTAATACCTGCGGTGGTATTCCATTCTCTATACATCTTGTAGCAAATGTATGACGAAATGTGTGGGGCGTGATCCATTCAAACACATGACCATCCTTAATGATCGTACGTTGTATTTTATCTACTTTGGTTTTTAACGAACTTTGGTACATTGGTAGTCCTGATTCTTCCAGAAACACAAGATTTTCAAAGCCTTTGACTGGCTGCCACTTATCCCCCATATACAGCTTTTTTTCCATCTGCTGCCGCCTTACTCTCTTTAGCAGGCGTTCCACATTGCCCAACATCGGTATATCTCTCTTTGATGTTCTGGTCTTTGGTTCATCTTTACGCCATCCAGTTTCCCCACTGTGGCATAATGTACCCGTTACATGGATCACTTTATTCTTGAAATCTATATCAGTTTCCCAGTCTAAGCCTCTTAATTCTCCACTTCTAAGCCCTGTGGATAGGAATAATTCGCATATATCCGCTATTTCACTATCTTTTGCATATTCCATAAATAACTTCTGTTCTTCCAACGTCATAACTCTTGACTCCTTTTTGTTCTTCATTTTTGGGATCGTTGCCATTGATACGGGATTTTTCTGTATCATCTCATTCTTGTACGCCTGTTGAAACATACTGTGTAAGATCGTTCCTGTTGTCTGAATCGTTGACTTTGATAGATCACGCTTTTTCATTGAATTATACAGTCTCTGGATCATTTCGGGGCGTACCTCTTTTATCTTCCTGCTGCCCAAAGGCTTTTTGATATGCTTTTTATAAATAATCTCATATGTATCAATCGTGTTTTCCTTAACGGTTGGCTTTTTGTATTCGTCTATCCATGTACGAAACCAACTGTTGACCGTTACAACGGACTCTTTGCAGTAGATCCCGTTCTTGATCTCGTATTTCATCTTTTCCAGTTTGTCAGCACACTTCTTCATGTCCTGATCAGTAACGTTGTACCTGATTCCCTGATATTGAAAACGACCTACATACAAGCCGTCTTTTCGCTGTGTTACTCCATTGGGTAGCTTTGCCATACTAATTCCCCCTTGTACAAAAAAGGCAGCAGGTTTTTATGTCTGCCGCCTGTTGCTTTTAGGCTGAATTATGATATAATTTAATCAGCCTATTACTTTCTGTTAATAGGTTCTTGTGTTAGCTCTGTAGCTCATTTGCCTGTGTCTACAGAGCATTTTTATTTTTAATTACTTTGATTCCTAATGTCATATTCAATGTTCTCTAAATCATTTATACATTTATCTACTGTGTTCGTTATCAATTCTGTTACATATCCATGGTCCGTATTAAAATTCTTATCATTTGCATCTGCATATAAAAAGCTATTTTCTAGCACTTTTAATCCTGCCCTTACTGCATACATCTGATATGTTATATTGTCCAGTGTATTTCTAGTCGTTGTTTCCACCTTTTTCTCCTTTTCTAATTAGTTCTTGTGTTAGTCCTATGCATTCATTCCCGTAACGGAAAATCTCATTGTTTCCTGTTTCTTCTGGTAACTTTTATAAAGGTCCTCATGATCTGCTCTGAATCTCTTAGAATCAAAACGACTAGATATGATCTTCTTGCATCTTACGATAAAGTTGCCCGCCTTTACCTGATCAATACCTTTCTTCTGCATATCTTTCTTGATTTCTTCCTTTAACTTCTCCCTCTCAGCTTCAATCTCTGCCTGCTGCCTGTCCAGTTCCTGAAGCCTGCGGATTCTGTTTTGTATTGCTCTTTCTCCCATAGCTTACACTTCCTTTCTTTGTGGTTCTTGTATTAGTTCGGCAACCCCTGAATCATCTTCTTGACTATTGCGAATCCCTTTGGTAGCTCACAAGGATATGGTTTCAGGTATCGAGTGCTTTCGGCTTTCCTCGGTTGCCTTTCCTTTACTGTAATTATATTATAACCCTTTTTGGGTTACCTGTCAACCATTTTGTAATATCTTTTTTTATTATTTATAATTCTATTAGATTGACTTATAACCCTTTTTGTTTTATAATCCACTTAGAAAGGAGTATATAATATAATGCAAATTATTTATAAAAATAACGATCAAATTTTAATCGAAATCAAAAAACTTATGCTTGAGAATAAAATAACCCAACGCCAAATTGCCGAAATCCTCAAAATGAAACCGCAGGGACTCACTAAACTTATGAATAAAAAGAACTTCGGTTTTGAAGATGCTGCTAAAATTCTTAATGCCATGGGTTATGATCTCCTTATTGATTTTCAAAAGAAATAACCCCGTTACAATCAAATGATCAGGGATGCACCTTATACTTTTGTGTGCGTCCTTTTTTTGGTGCATATAGATTCATCCTTAACGTTTCTTAGCATTTTCCCGTGTTCCCTCGGAGTTCATTCTCAACATCTTGCCTATATATATGTTTCAATCTTAACATTTCTTAACTTTTTCAGTACAACCGTACCTAAAGTACGCCCCTCACTTTCGGACATTTTTGTCCAAAACGTAACTTATTACGATTTCCTATCATTCCGTATACGCTTTTTCTGATCTCGTGCGTGTATCGTGTTCATTAATTACCTGCTGCCCTGCAGTATTATTTTTAATTTCATCATTGATATTTCACCCTATTGTTAACTGATCCGCAATAGATTTTTGACTATTACCATACATATGTGAGTAAGTATCAAGAGTAGTAGAAATATTTTCATGTCCGAGTCGGTAAGATAGTGTTGCGATATCTACCTTCATATGGATCAACATTGATGCATGGGAATGTCGGAGATCATGGACTTTGATCTGTCTGATTTCTGGGTGCTTTTTGTACATTGAAAGCATTGCATCATTTAAATATGTTGAATTAACTGGAAAGATTCTATCTGTTGATTTCATTCCAGGAACTCTTTTGATATAAGCAATGAGATCAAAATACAAAAAGTCTGGAATCGAGATATCTCTGACCGCTTTCTTTGTCTTAGGTGTAGTGATCATCTTTTTATTACCAACAGTTGAATACGTCTTTGTAATGCTAATCATATAGCAGGTATTTTGTTGATCATAATATAGATCGTCTTGATTTATTGCCATAAGTTCACCTTTTCTCATCCCAGTATAAAATAAAGTTTCGAACATTATTTTTTGACGAGGATTTGACAATAAATTATAAAATTCATTAAATTCTTGTTCTGTCCAGATTTGAAATTTTTTGCTGCCTTTATCTTTTAATTGATCGAGATTCCTGCAAGGATTTTCTTTTAGTCCGCAATGGCGCACAGCATATTCAAATATCGAAGATAACTGACTAGTCAATGTCTTTATATATGACCTCTTATAATTGCTTAAAATGAGGCTATTTTGCCATTTGGCAATATGTGCGCTTGTTATTTTGTCTATTTTTAACTTCTTAAAAAATGGTAAATAATGCTTTTCTATATGTCCTCTTAAATTGTATAACGTAGATTCTTTACGACGATGTCTTACATTGTCATAATATTTATCAATCAATGTTTCAAAAGTAATGTCTGGAGAAATACTAAATTGTTCCAGGAACATTCTTTCAAATTCTTGAGCATCTTTCTTTTTGATAAATCCTCGTTTACGTTTTTGTCTTCGATCACCTTTCCAATCAGTGTAATAAAATTGACAGTACCAGGTATTACGTTGTGTGTCTTTGTATGCTGGCATAGTATCACTCTCCTTAGCTTTAATAATTTAGAACATTTTTTATCTATTGTTATGTTCACAATCATGTTATATACATCTGTGACTTCACAGAATCGTTTTCTAGCCATTTTATAACATCAGTGCAACATTTCTCTCATGTAGTAGTAAAACGTGCTATATATGTTGTATCCGCTGTACTGCTTATCTATAAACTGTACTTTCAGATCATATCGCTGTTCAAAGCTCTTTAGACTGGCCATATACGCAACGGGCTTGAAATCTGTGTTGTAGTTGTGTCTCATAATGTCGTTGTAGCCCTGCGGATTCTCAACCATTAGATGGATGCTGCAACCGTTATTCCTAGCCTTTAGAAATTCTTTCTCGAACCGATCGCGATTCTTCCCTAGGTTGCCACTCAATTCTTCAAGGCTATTCTTGCGTTCTACTACGATTTCTTTATGAAAATACAGCTCGTTACTAGTCAAACCCTCAACCTGTGGAATCATAAAACTATA
Organism: Anaerostipes hadrus ATCC 29173 = JCM 17467; assembly: GCF_030296915.1. Taxonomy (NCBI): domain Bacteria; kingdom Bacillati; phylum Bacillota; class Clostridia; order Lachnospirales; family Lachnospiraceae; genus Anaerostipes; species Anaerostipes hadrus. The sequence goes on from NZ_AP028031.1 coordinate 1,795,538, forward strand.
ATCTCCAAACTCTAACGCCTGCCTCTTGTATGCAATCCCCTTTTTATCAAAGTAATCTGTGATATGATCGTTTGCTTTCTCTTTTGTATCAATCAGTATGACCATTTCTTTTGATAGCTTCTTGATCTGGTCATAACTAAACTTGCATTCAGTGATCATCATTCTTCCCCCTTTCTTCCAGATCCTGAATAATAACCATCAATAGCCTGCTGCACAGATTACTATTTTTGTATTTATCCCTGACCTTTCCACATTCATTTACAAGTTCATCCCAAAACTCATTATTATCCGTTACAAAGTAAAATTTCTTGTAGACATTCCACACATCTTTAAAGACATTAAACTCTGTTTTCATCTCTTCATTTTTTGCCATGTTTTTAAGCCCTTTAAATTTCATTTTTGATTTTGCAAATTTCAAGATTGATTTTCTCTATTTTTTGCAGTGCCGTAAAACCACGTATTTATGCAGTTTCTAACATATCGGTACCAAAAGTACCTTTTTTAGGCGTAAACTTTTATATAAAAACTCCTATATAGAATAGTTCCCACCATAAAAGGGTACTTTTGGTACCGCCTTATTTTTTAAATGGATTTATATAATATCCTTTAATAACATTTTTATAGTTTTTCCCATTAATTTTTAGCTGATTTCTCAATCTTCCCATTCTTCTAAAATAGTCAGTAAATTTCGTTTTTCCTAACGCCTGATAATTATTTCTTGTACACCATTTTTCATACTCTGGATAAAGTTCTATAATCGTAACGGATTGGCTTAAATCTTCCGTTAACTCCTCACTAATGAACGCTGCTACTCTGTCACTGTCCGTATGATAAGATTCTATTTCTTTATTCATGGATTCTGTTGTTTTCAGTCCATCTTTCAAATATTTCTGATACCCTGCAACACACCAGTTAAAAAATCCGCTAATATTCTGCCTTTTTCTTAATCTACGTTTCAAACCCTTGTCCTGCTCTTTTGCCGTAAAATGCTTCTTGAATGGAATTACTACAATTCTGCCGCTAGTAAATAACGTTTCATCTGTGATGATCGGTAAATGATTGGTATTGATCACTGTAATGAACACTGGCATGAACGTGATCTCTTCCTGATATATCTTTCTGGCTGTGATCATATCGTTACCTGTTAACTGCTTGATCAGTGCAGCATCTAGCCTCATACTCTGCGGTGGTTCTGGTGCATCGACAAACCTTACGCCTTTGAGTCTTGCTATATCACTGCTCGCAGATCTTGAATCTTTTTTACTTAATGCCAATGATTCAGGCTGCATCGTTGTGCCGTAATCTCGCACCATTGAAAGATACGTTTCTACAAGTGTACTCTTTCCGTTTCTGGTAGATGGTCCGTAAAAAATAAATAACTTTTCTTCGTCTGTGTTCCCCATCAGTGCCAAACCTAGAATCTTTTGAATGTATTCAACATTTTCCTTGTTTCCCTGCATGATCGTGTCCATGATCTTTTCTATTTCTGTACTTGGGGCAGCAGGATCATAATAAACGTTGCTGATCTTAGAAATATAGTCCCCTGGATTGTGTTTTTGTAACGTTCCAGTTTCTAAGTTATATGTACCGTTCTTGCAGTTGAATAGATTTGTATTCTGGTCAAACTCTTCTGTTTTTACTGGATATTTAGACCTTGCATCTATGATCATGTTCTTTCTTATGTGCTGTTTTCCCATTTTGATAATGTGCTTAGTATATTCTTCTCGTTTCTTGTAGTCCTCAATGGTAATCGAATAGATCATCAAGGCATCTTGTAAGATTTTGGCTCTTTCTGCAACGATCAGATCAGAGCTATCTTCTTCCCAATATTTCCCGTTATAGCAATACCAACATCTGGCCGTGCTGTTAAACCTGCATACACCTTTAAACACATCAGCAAATAGATCTCCATTGCCTCGATCATCCAATGAATAGTTAACTTCTGGCTTTAGCTCTGCAACCTTATCCTTGATCCATTGCGGTATTTCCTTTTTCTTCTTTGGCTTGTCCACTTCCTGCCCTTGATTCTGTGGAATAGCTTCCGCTTCTCTCACTAATTTGTTGAAATCTTCGATCGTGTAGCCGTCTTGGAAGTAATCCGTTACATCTCCATGATTCCGTTCAGATGTTTTTACTACCTTGATACTGTTAACGACTCCGATCAGATCACTTATGATCCTTGCTGTTAGTTTCTCGCCTGCTTCGTCATTATCTGGCAGCAGGACCACGTCAGCCCCTGAAAAGTACTTAGAAAAGAATCTACGCCAATCCACAGAACTTCCTGCCGTGGTTGCGATCAATCCCAGTCCTCGCAGTGTTTCAACGTCCTTTTCTCCCTCAACGTAGTAAATTGTTCGTTTTTGTGCTGCTGCCTCTCTGATCTCTGGCAGATTGTAAAGAGTCTTATGTTTTCCCTTTAATCCATATTGAAACCAGTCTTTTTCTTTGTTGAGAACTCCGTACAGCATTTCTTTTTTGCCGTTCTCGTCCTTTTCAAATCTAATCTTGCTGTATAGGTATTTGCCGCTCTGGTCCACATAATCATAAATTTCTACGATCTTCTTTTTCTTGCTGTGTTCTAAGCGGTCTTTCCAGTCCTGCTTTATCTTTGTAACGTTACTATCATAAAATAGATCACTCTCACGAAGCCCGACAGCCTCTAGGATTGATTTTGTTTCACACCCTGCATGGCAATGTATCAAGATTCCTTTCTCGCCCTTAGATACGGTCATGCTTGCCGTGTGATCATTATGTACGGGGCATTTGCATTGAAAACTGTTATCTTTAAATCTTGTTACTCCGTCAAAATATGTACTAGCTTCTTTTAAATTCATTCTTGGTCCTTTCTCCTGCTGTCTGTATTTGCCTGATCTGGCAGCAGCCTTATAGATGCTTGTGTTAACCCTGTATCTTTTCTAATCATTTGATTACTCAACGCCTGTCAGCTCATTCAAATATTGATCAATCTTAACCCTGTCCCATAATGTTCGTCTACCAATCTTGATTTTTGCTCCTGCTTCAATTCCTAGCTTTGTAGCCATGTTTTTTCCTAAATTGGTATAGGCTCTAAGCTCTGTTGTGTCCATTAATCTAGATTCTCCTTTAATCGAAATATTTTCTCTACTATTCATGTAGATACCTCGCTTTCTTGTGTATGATTGTCCGTTGCCTTTGTTATGGCTATATTTCAACACGGTTTTGATTTGTTTGCAAATTGGTATTAATCAACATTTTTTTCCATAAAGCAAAATAGCTGAAATAACTGAAATACATAATAAAGTTTAATAAAATTTGTTAAAATCTGAATAGATATATATTTTATTTATTAATCAACCGTCTGTCATAACTTTTATGAATATCCACAAAAAGAAGCCCTTTTTAGGACTCCATACACTTGTTTTTTTATCTTAGGATTTTTTAGGCAGTACTCTATCATTTTCCAACATTCGATATGCTCCTGATGCTGCTGTTTGATAACTACATCTATATGCTTTTTGATATGCTTTCACAGCATTAAAACAACGTACATAATAAATGCAAAAAAGCCGCTGTTTATCAGTTAATTCAGGATTTTCTATAACCTGTTTAACTTCTTCAACACCGGCTTTGGTTTGGCTATTATTTTTTTGTTTGGAGTACTCCGATAAATAAAAATATCTTTTCCGTAACAGATTATTACATTGATTATATTTCTAATATTCGTTTGTTTCATAAAAATTGAATACCTGATAATTTACGTATATAATTTAATTGGCGATCGCAGATCAAATAAGGAGGTTTTGGAAAATGGAAAAACATCTTGAATTAAAAGAAAAATTCGATCAGCTAATGAAACAAGATATGGATGTATCAGAACATGAACAGGAATGGTTTGAATTACTGAATGATATGCATGAGTATTTAAAGGACAAAACAATTCCGAGAAACATTCGTAGGCAGTTTGAACCATTGGGAATGTTAGAAGTAACTATGAAAATCTGTGACGGAATCCATTATGCAAATGGAACTGGACGATATGCAAAGATGAAAGAAGAAAAATGATAATTTTCAAAATGTGGTACAAAAAGTGGTACACTAGCCAACCTTTATATATAAAAATCCCCCATTCTATGCCAACATAGAGTGAGGGAACTTCTTAAATCTTTATTAAATCTTTTTTTGTGCTATACTAAAGATAACAAAGTATATCTTACATACACGAGGTAATCATATGTCAACAAATGAAAAAAACAGATTCAGCACCCTGCTTGAAGAATTAATAAGTATCTCCGGTGTAAAAAATTCCGGTCTTGCAAAGGCATTGCAGTATGATGCCAGTTATATCAGCAAATGGGTCAGTGGACGCCTGCTCCCAACAGAAAAAACAAAGAAAAAGATTCTCTCTGGTCTAAGTCATGAAATTGTAAGCCAAAGTACTTCTGAAGGACTTGAAAATTTATATGCTAATTACCAGGTTTCATTTCCAGAAGAACTTGAAAATGTTATTTATGATAACTTAGAAATCGAATATGACTATGTTACAGATCTTCAAAATACTTGTGGTTCCTTAATCGCACCTGATGTGAGCTTCTTTGCATCTTTAAGCCCCGCCCAGTATATTACAAAGATGCAGCACCCTGTACTTAGACGAGTAAAAATGCTTGATATTATGGCAGAGATGGATCTTTTAAAATTAAACCACGAATACCGCTTACAGATTATGCAAGGTGATGTCCATCGAAAGTTATTACATACCTACCCGGATGTTCATTTCTCTCTTGTTATTGACTTGTCTCTTAATAAAATTGATGACATTTATGATTCAATCTTCATAATGAACATGCTTTCTGCCATGTCTCAGGTGGATTTTTATTTGTACCAGAATCAGCAAGCTTCTGGACGAATGATCTTTACAGTCAAAAATGATTTTATGATTTCCGCTCTTCTTGTAAATCCTGACCGTTGCATGTCAGTTACAATCAGCAGTAATGAGAAAAACTGCAACCCAATCTATCACGGAATAAAAGACAGATGTACCAGAGAATCTTTACTCTGCCGAAGAACAAGCATGAAAGAGATGCTTTCCTCTCACGATTATATGCATTCCATCTTGTCTCTTCATTCAAAATGGGGAATTGGTCACATGACAGAGCATTTCCTGCCAGATGATCTGTTTCATGAAATTCTTGATTTGCTTAAAAGCAGTAACGACGAATTGTTCTTTGATGAAGATCACCTTTGTTATCTTCATTCTATGACACAAAGAACACTCGCAGAATCAGAAATTGATCTTTTTATCCACTGCCAGGCATTATCAGATCTTGTAGTTGATGGAAATCTTGATTTTTACGACCAGAAAGTTCATCTTACTTTATCGCAGAGAAAAAAGTACTTCAATCATTTACTACATGTATTTGAGACGAATTCCAACCTTACCTTTAAGCTTGCAAAAGAACCAATGATCCTTGATTTCAAATATCAAACTAATCAATGTATCTTTTTGTCGGACCAGTTTTCTTATATTCGATTAAACACATATAACTGGGCAAATAATCTTGCGATCATTAATCATCCAAACCTTAAACATATGTTTGACCGTTTCTTTAACGCGGTATGGAATGATGCGACTAGTGAACTTCTCTCTGATTACAGTGAAATACATTCATTTTTCATCCATATCATTCAACAAATCAATATTTTATCAGAAATATAGATCATAACTTACTTTTTATGTAGCTGCAACATGCGATAAAATCGTTATTTTTTTATGTTGCAGTTGCTTTTTGTATAAAAATCAAAAAACGTCATTTTTTTTCAAGTCTATTCTTTTCAATTCATTCTTTTCTATGATAAACTAGAATTCAGCATTTAATTAATTATTATTTTTATATAAATGAATTAATGCAAAAACTAAAAAAAAGAGGTTGTTATGATGAGTATAAAACAAAAATTGACTGGAAAACCAAGTATTGATCGTCCATGGATGCAATATTATCCACAGGAGATGATTGAAAATCTTACTGTTCCAAATTCTACAATTTATGAATATTTAATGTATAATTGTCCAGGTGATGATGTTGTTGCCATTCACTATTACGGACGTGACATCACATGGAAACAGATAAAAGAAGAAACAGACAAGGTTGCACGTGCTTTAAAGGCTGTTGGTTTTGGTGAAAACGATGAAATTCCTATGTTCCTAAGATCTGTGCCTGAATTTATCTTCCTGCTTTTAGGTGCAGAAAAAATCGGAGCTTCTCTACTTTGTCGAGATAATACAATTGAAGAAAATGTTGCAGCTGTCAAGAAAGCTGGAGCAAAAATAATTTTTGCTCATGATTTTCTTTCACAGGAAGATTTTAACAAATTCCGCGCTTGTGGTGTCCGTGAAGCAATCCTTTTAAGCCCACTGCGCAGTGCTGACAAATCAACTCTTCCTGATTACAGCTGGGATTTCTTAAATTCCCAATATACAGATTATCCTGCTTATGGTCCTTGTACTATGACATGGGATGACTTCCTTGCATTAGGCGAAAACTACACCGGGGAAGTAGAAGCACCTAAAGACATCCATCGTCCTTTATTCCGTGCATACACAAGTGGATCTACAGGTCCATCTAAACAGGTAGTCCATTCTGCGTTTTCTATGGTTGGTGTCGTACAGCAAATGAATTTCTACGGTTCTTCTGATCAATTTCGTCCAACATGGATGGTAACATTATTGCCACCATCTCTGGTTGCTGTTGTTGTTTCTATGGTATTGTTGCCACTTGCATCCAACAAACTATTGATTCTTTGTCCATTTGTTGCAGCTGAGGACGTTGACCTTGAGATGATGCGCTATCGTCCAAACTGCTGGCCACTGATTCCGATGTTTATCGAGCTTGTTATGCGCAATGGAAGAGTTCCTGACGACTATGATATGTCTCATTTAATCTCTGCTGGTGCAGGATGCGAAGCATACAATAACAACCAGTTAGAACGTGCCCAGAAGTTCTTAAATGACCATAACTGTAAAACACGTTTTACCGCTGGATATGGGTGCAGTGAAGCAGGATCTAACATGAGTCTTCCTATGTCCGCTCATCCAATTGGAAATGGAAACGTTGGAATTCCTATGCCATTGACTACAATCTCCATCTTCCAACCAAATACAGAGGAAGAATGTACATATAATCAGTTAGGTGAGATTTGCCAGTCTGGTCCTGGAACAATGCTTGGATATGACAATAAGAAAGCAACTGATAACGCAATCAAACTCCATTCTGACGGTAAAAAATGGCTGCATACAGGCGATATTGGTTATATGACAGAAGATGGAACCATCTTTGAATTGACACGAGGAAGCGCTCCTCGTTATGGTGGAGGAGATCTTGCGACACTTCCAATGGAAAATCTGCTTGCTGATGCGAAAATTGAAGGAATTGATGACGAATTCTTTGTAATCATTCCTGATGAGGAACATCATCGTTGCTTCCTACCATATCTATTTGTAGTTTTAGAAGATGGTTATTCAGTTGACGATATCCGCGAAAAGGTTACCGAATGTCTGGAGCCATATATGTATCCTGTTGATATCATCGAACTTGAAGAACGTCCATTCTTCCATTTCAAAACAAATCGTATTGGTTTAACAAATGATATCTTAAATGGCAAATTCGAATAAATAAAAAAGTCGAAACACTTTGATTTTATATCATAAGTGTTTCGGCTTTTTCATTTATTATATTTATTTTACTGTAATTTTCACTCGTGCTTTCTTTTTACCTCCAATCACTGTAATCACACAAGTTCCCCTTTTTTTTGCTGTAATCTTTCCTTGGTTACTTACTGTTGCAATCTTGCTCCTAGATGTTTTATAAATAATTTTTTCATTAGCTTTCGCCGGGATTTTCTTAACTTTCAGTTGATAGTTTTTTCCTATTCCACGCAAAACTACAGTTTTTACATTAGGTTTTAATTTCTTAATCGCAACTTTTTTTTGTACTGTAACTTTGACTTTCGCACTAGCTCCACTCTTCATTATTACTGTGATATAACAAGTACCTTTAGATTTCGCAGTTATTTTTCCATTTCTATCCACTGTTACAACCTTCTTATTCGATGAAATCCATTTGGATATAGAATCTGAACGAATCTTTTTAATAACTGTTAATTTATATGTATTCTTAGCAATAAGCGTAAGAGTCTTTTTAGATAATGAAACATATGCTTTTTCTACCGTCACTACACAACTTAATTTCATATTGCTCTTTGTTGTTACTGTAATGATCACTTTCCCTGGTTTTTCTCCGTAAATCTCATTTCCCTTAACACGGACAATTCCATTCTTTGCTGCTTTTAAAGATTTTATATAATCATTAGGATAATTAGAATTTAAATCTATTTCTTTCCCTTCTGTAACATGGACAGTTAATTTCGTCTCTTCAAGAGATACATCTGGCGTAAGCCTTGCTATCATCTTTGCACGATTATCATTATAGAAATTTCCTTGGAATTTACATTTTGCTGTATATTCTTCTATTCCTTCTTCAATACAGTTGCTTTTCTTGATCACTTTAGATGTTATTTCGCATTCAACCTTCTCTATATTTCCACACGATGAACAAACAAAAGAAGCCTCACAGCTTTTCTTATCATCACTCCATATAAATTTCGGCTTCTTATAGTTATGTTCCAACGCATCAGAAATCACCTGATTACAGAATGTACAACGGTATTTTTTTACTTGAGAATCATAGATATAATGATGATCTACTTTATCATCTGTCACTTTACAAGTGCTTTCTTTAATTCTTCCACAAACTTTGCAACGTTCTTCACTAAATCCTTTCCGTAAGCAAGTCGGATCTACTTTCACCGTCTCATACTCATGATCATCACCAATCAAATGCGCCATATCAATCATTTCTTTTGCATTCGCACATTTTTTAAATTGTGCATTATTACATACGATTGTTTCTCCCAAGGATCCATAATAAGGAACATAATTTAATGCTTCTCTCTCATAAGAATACATACCACTTAAATTAGTTGCAAGAGATACATACATCTTCCCATCATCCTTAATCGAAAGACCTGCAATTGGATGTTCTACAAAATTGTAATTTGTATTATCTCCGGCTTTATCTGTCAAAAAAAAGCCTTCTCTGATTGGTGATATTGTATTATCTTTTTTAATATATAATTTATTATATTCCTTAATCTTTACTACACTTGCATCTTTCAGAGAATAAGCATAAATCTTATTTCCAAGATTAAAATATAAACTTCCATTATATAAGCTGGCACTATGCTGCAATGCTGGGTAAACCTTATTATAAACAATATCTCTTTGATATTCTTCTTTGATTTCCTCATTCGTTTCCATCAAAGTACCATCTGTGTTATAAACCTGTCCTGATTCATAATCAATTAAAGTTTGCATTTTTCCATTCTCTCTCTGGCGCATTACAAGTTGGTCTTTTTTATCAATATACTTATAATTTCCAATAACTCCAGACACTTGGCTTTCCGGAACCACCTGAGGTTTTACATAATACCAAGCTTGATCATCATGAGATATCTCTGAAGAAACATTCGTATACCATTGATTACTATAATTAGTATCTACACATTTTTCCTTGTATGCACCATCAATCTTATTTGAAGATAGGTTCAACCAAGTTTCCATATTATCTTCTGTATACAAGAAAAATCTATGGCTGCAATTTCCATCTGTTTGAGTTCTTAATCTAGCAACCTCATCAATCTTGCTATCATCAAAACTTGGGTCTAAATAATACCAATTACCATTTATTTTAACAACATTCATATAATGAGGATTTCCATTCGTGTACTTAGAATAATCTATAATGTAATCATCATCAACTTCTTCCTTTGTCTTCCATGTTCCATCTGCATGTTTATAAATCTCCGGATGCATATTTTGAACTAGATAAGCATATGCTGCAGCATACCCTAAACAAATCGCTTTCTTATTATTTAATGCACCAAAAACTGTGCTAGATAAAAATCCACTACCACCATTTCCGTTTTCTTCTAAATAATCTGTATCAAACGAAGTACGATTTGCCAACGCATCATGTATAACAAGTAGTTTCTCAATTTCTGACATATCATCATCTGTCTTGGAAAGAATTTCATCTTTAATTTTCAAAAGATTCTCCCCATAATTCTTTACATACATTTCAAGGCTATATTTTATGCCTAATATTGTCTGATCTAACTGATTCAAATTCAAATTATTTTCATCAAGCTCAGCCAATTCTATGATTGCCCCCAATGGAGTCTCTTCCGTATCTTTATCTGCAAAATACGGAACTGCAACACCAAAATAATCTGGATTCGCCTCATAATACTTCTGCAATTCGACATAATCACTGATTACCTGTTGTTTTAGTTTCTCTTGTGAATCATCCGCATCTGTCTTTTCCTCTATCTCATTAATTTCACTGATCACAGATTTTAAACTTTCATCTGTCTGTACTTTGATTGTCTGTACAGAACCACTCTCATCTGTTTGATAAGTACATTCCATCAAGCCTATTGTTCCGTAATCTTTTTGAAGTTCCGTTACTATTTGCTTTGTTTCAGTTTTATTAAGCTGATATTGTGAAACATCTATCGACGTCTTTCCATCTTTTCCAAACAACTGCTGCTCAATTACTTCTTTCGCTTCAACACTTGCCTGTACATTCACATGAGTATTTGGAAAATTTAAAGATAAAAAGACAAACAATACCATCATAATCCCCTTTTTTATGATTTTACTTAGTTTCATCTATAAACCTCCACAAACAAACTCCGATCACAACAAATAAGTGTAATCGGAGCATGTTCATCTCATGTTATTTTTTAATTTTAACTGATTTTTGTTTGCTCCATGCACTATAATATGTTACATTAGAGACTTTCTTGTAAGATCTGATTCTTACTTTATACGTCTTACCTTTTTTCAATTTGCTAATTGTCTTTGTCTTAGCTTTTGATGAAGCTTTAACTGTCTTAGCTTTTGATTTACCAGTTACATATTTAATCTGATATCCTGTAGACTTAGGATTCTTCGTCCATTTAATGTAAGCCTTCTTACCTTTTTTATTTGTAAGACTTGAGACTTTCATTGTACTTAAACGATATCCTGTCTTAACAGATGAATCTGCACTTGATACTGTCTGGTTTCCATTATAATATGTTACAACTTTGTATACATATTTCTGGCCATTCTTTGTTGCTTTCTTATCACTGTATTTTGCTGCATTTGCAGATTTTACAGTTGCAATCTTCGTGAATTTCTTACCATTAGTACTGCGGTATACATAATATCCACTTGCTTTGTTAACTTTGTTCCAAGATACTGTCATGTAACTTGTTGCATTTGCAACAGTTGTTATCTTAGCAGTCTGTGGAACGATCGTAAGTGTTGCTATGTTACTTGTTACTCCTGCATCAGCAGTTACTTTTACATAGTATACACCTGGATCAGTTGGTTCACTGATTTCATTCTTACAAGCATTATCAGAATAGTAGCTATATTTTAAGTCTTTAACGTCTCCAACAACTTTTGGTGCATCGATTGAAATTGGTTTTCCTGTGTAAACTTCTTTCTTGGATGTTAAAGTGATTGTTGGTCTCTTGTGTCCACATACTGTACAAACACCATTGTTGTCATATTTATGACCAGTTTTCTTCACTGTCTCAACTTTTGTTTCTGTATATGATTCACCCTGGAATTTAACAACTGCTTTATATGTGTATGTTCCATCTTCTGTACATGTAGGTTCTACTTTTTCAACTGTGATCGTACCATTATCTGTTGTAGCATTTTCTTTCACTGGCACAGGAGGTTCTTCTTTTTTACATTTTTCACATGTAAATTTTGCTACACAAATCATATTTCCTTTGTCATCTTTGCTCCAACTATAAGATGGTTTTCCATATGTATGCTGGCCTGCTTCTACAGTCACTGTTTTCTCTACTTCATATTCTTTTCCATCGATTGTTGCAGTTGCTACATAAGTAACATTTCCACCTTTTTCACAATCAAAATCGTCTGGCTTCTTTACTTTGATATCTTTTGTCTCTGCAGTTTTTATAAGTTCTTGTGTATCTTTGTTCTGATCATCTAATAAAGCGTCTAATTCTTTATCTTGACATACAGTACAAGAAACTGTTACATCTGCTTTTGTATTGTCATCATTCCATGTTGCTTTTGCATTTCCATATGTATGTTCTGCTGTTTCACCATCTGGAAGAGATGACTGTGCATCTAAACAATTTGTACATAAATAGTAGGTACCAGACTTTCTATTACCAGCATCATCTTTTGTATAATAAAGATCATTTGCTTTGATATAATGATGTCCTGTTGCTTTCTGATCTGTATCTTCTTTCGTGTCAGCTTTGACAATGCCACAGTCTGCATCTGTACAACGTTCTTCTGTGAATCCGTTTGCATCACAAGTTGGATTGACTGTTACTTTATCAAAATGATGTGCTGATTCATCTGTTGAAGAAACTTTTGACATATCCAGTGTATCTACAAAATTTGCACTCCACATAAATTCCTGGTTGTCGTTATCTCCACCTCTTTTGATTGTCTGATTGCCCATCTTATAGTTCATGTATTCACTATTGTAGTTTGTTTCTTCATATTTATAATCAGATGCATAACAATAGTTTGTTGCAATAGATACATACATCTTTCCATCATCTTTGATTGCTAATGCAGCAATTGGATGATTCTTTACTGTATGAACCGTCTTGTCTTTGTCAGTTGTTACTGTAAATGACATTCCTGTGAATTCATTATCTTCATCCTGCTGTGCGGAAACTGTATTGTATTCTTTAACTTCTGTAATCTTATCTGACTCTAAATCATATTTAAAAATCTTATTATTAACATTAAAGTATAATGCACTGTTATAATAACCTACAGAATGTGTAATTCCAGCATATTTTTTTGAATTCACATCATTATCTACTGCAAATTCTTTTTTAACAAGTTCTGCAGCTTCTTTATTATCACTCTTTGTGTCTCCTGTAGATAAGTTAAGAAGAACCTCTTCTCCATCACTTGAAGTTAATCCGGATTTGCGAGGAACTCGAACAATCTGTTCTTCTCCCTTTTTATATCCATCTGACTGGCTGTAGCTAGATGTATTCTTTATATAATAATAATATGTATCATCATAAGAAACCGGTCCCTGCGCCTTGTTTACCCATGAATCTTCATATGTAGTATCTGTCGCAACATTTTCATATAATGTATCAATGTAATCAAAGTTTCCTTTAAACTGATCTCTTAAAGTTGTATCACTTACTAAGAAATAAGAATGAGTCATATTACCATCAGTCTCAACTCTATTACGCTGCATGCATTCTACATAAATGTCATTGTAGCAAGAATCTACATAGTACCATTTTCCATCAACTTTTGCTGCACTAAAGAAATGAGGGTTATTGAAAGTAGATGTTTCTCCTAACATTTCTACTTCAGACTTCCACTGAATTCTAACAAAATCCACCATATAATCAGGTGTTCCACCTTCTTCATAGATTTCATTTCCCTGATCGTCTTTAACCGGATTTCCATCTTCATCTTTCTTCAGTACTTTTGTTATATACTGTTTGTTTCCTTCACTATCTAAGATAGCGTTACCATCAGCATCTGTCTTCAGTTCTAATTTACCGTTAACTTCATCTTTTGTCTTCCATGTTCCATCAGAGTTTTGGTAAACTTCTGGGAATGCGCACTGCACAAGATAATTATAAGCTGCTGTATATGACATACATACAGATTTTCTATTTGTAAGAGTTCCAAATGCTGTTGATTTATATAATTCTGCAAATGGATCATCTGCTGCTTTCTGAACTTTTGCTTCAACTGCCTGTTTGCTTGTATCTTCTGAACCAGAATCCTTTTTCTGATTCTTCATGATATCAGCCATATCAAAATTACTGTAATTACCTAACCAGTCATTCAGTACTAGTAATTTCTCAGCTGTTGTCATGCCAGCCTTAATATGGGACAGTGCCTGTTTTCTAGCAGCTAACAGCTCTTTTCCATGAGCCTGAACCAATCCTGGCAATGCCTGTTTAAATCCATCAACTAACTGTTGAACATCCTTGATCGTTACTCCACCTTCAACTCCGATTGCTGCTCTTGGAATATCAGCAACAGAAAGTAAGGCACTGATTGGTCCTTCTTTTGCATCTTTTGATGTGAAGTATGGTACTGCAATACCAAAGTACTCTGGCTGAGATTCATAGTATGATTGAAGTTCAGCATAACTTTTCTCTACTTCTTCCATTGTAACTTCTGAAGCCTTATCCTCATCACTAGCAGCATCGTTGATTGCTTCTAATTCATCAACTGCCATTAAATAAGTTGCATCCGTCTCAACATTTACAGTTTCGACTTTTCCTTCAGAATTTGTATCATAAGTAACATCTGTTAATTTAGACAGACTATTATCTTTTAATACTTTGTTTGTAGCTTTCTTTACTTCTGCTTTTGACGCATCATAATCAGATACATCGATCTTTGTCTGGTCACGATCTTTGACGATTCCTTCTTCAATCGTATCCTGTAAACTCTGTGTTGAAGCTACAGATTTTGATTTGCTCTCTGCTTTCTTCGTTTCTGTTGTTACTTTCTTTGCTGTTGTCGTAGCTGCTGCTTTTGTTGCGCTTTCTACAGCTTTCTTTGCTACTTCTTGCGCCTGTGTTGCTTCTTTAGTTGCATCAGAAGTTGTTGTCTCTTCATTTGATGCTGTAGAAGCGTCTGTAGCAGTAGCAGCTGCTACTGTTGGCATAGGCATCATGCTGACATTAACTGTCAAGACTGTTAACCATGCCAGAATCTTCTTCATCTTCCTCATAGTTCCTCCTTCTCATGAACTCATGTGTTAATTTTTTTGTTCTATGGTTATATAACTCATCGAGTCCTATAACCCCCCTATAATACAAATATCAAAAATATATGCGATATCTTCCTAACCTAAGGAAAATATCACAAACAAATTGCGATCATTTGTATTCATCATCACATGTATATTATACATTTATTGGTACTTTTCGTCAATCACTTCTTCTGTTTTAAATACACTCTCCTTTTTAATAGGTAAATTCTTTTCATTCATATGAACTTATTAAGTTTTTATAAAATACCACATTCTCATTTGACTTCACACATATTCCGTGTTAAAATCACTAACGTTAAAAACTTTGGGTTTTGGGTTTTTGACAAAATATGTTCGAAGGGAGTTTTACAGAATTTAAGCGCCATGCACCTTCCTGATACGGAAACAGACCGATGAGGGTCTGATAGGAAGGTTAACGAGGAGGAAAGTAATCGAAAGATTCGGCGGATGCTTTCCCGCAGCTCCAGACTACGTGATATACTGAGTAAACCCATGAGTGATCATGAAACAGAGGCAGTATAATCTGGACAAAACCGCATATGATTTAGAAAAAGAAAACAAAAGATTTATTTGGAAGTTTTTTACATATCTATACTTCCTTTTATTTTCTTTGCGCAATTTTAAGGAGATTTATATTATGTGTGGAATTATTGGATTTACTGGAAATTTACAGGCACCTGGAATTTTAGTTGATGGATTACAGCAGTTAGAATACAGAGGATATGACAGTGCCGGAATCGCAGTAAATAATGGATCAGAAACTAAGATCGTAAAAACAACTGGAAAAGTTGCAACACTTCGTGAGAAAGTTGAAGCTACTGCTGACCTTGCTGGAACATGCGGTATCGGACATACTCGCTGGGCAACTCATGGTGGTGTTACAGAAGTTAACGCACATCCTCATGTATCTGGAAATGTAACTCTGATCCATAACGGAATCATTGAAAACTACAAAGAATTAGCTGCTTCCTTAAAAACAAAAGGATTTACTGCTATTTCCGAAACTGATACAGAAGTAGCTGCTATGTTGATCGATTCTTTATATGATGGAGATCCATTTGCAGCATTAAAAGAAGCAGATCAAATGCTAGAAGGAGCTTATGGTTTCTGTGTTATGTTTAAAGATCATCCAGGCGAGATCTACTGCATGAGAAACGCCAGTCCTTTAGTTGCTTCCCATACAGAAGACGGATCTTTTATCGCTTCTGACATGGTTGCATTATTAAAATACACAAAAGATTATTTTGTTGTACCAGAAGAACATATCGTTGTCATGAAAGCTGACAGCATTACATTATATACAATGGACGGTGGGGTTGAAGAACCTAAGATGCTTCATGTTGACTGGGATACAACAGCTGCCCAGAAAGGCGGATATGATTTCTTTATGCAGAAAGAGATCTATGATCAGCCAGAGGCTCTTCATAATACAATCATGCCTCGTATCCATAATGGTCACGCTGACTTTAGTGCAGATAACATCTCTGATGATATCTTTAAAGGTGTAAACCGTGTGATCGTAACAGCTTGTGGTACTGCATGGCATGCAGGATTAGTTGGAAGACATCTGATCGAAGCTATGATCCGTATTCCTGTAACCGTTGAATTAGCTTCTGAATTCCGTTACATGAATCCGATCTTAGATGAACATACTTTAGTTGTTGTCATCACACAGTCTGGTGAAACAGCTGATTCCCTTGCTGCACTTCGTCTTGCAAATGAACGTGGAGCAAAAACGATCTCTATCGTTAACGTAAAAGGATCAAGTATCGCTCGTGAAAGTGATTATGTATTATATACACATGCAGGTCCAGAGATCGCTGTTGCAAGTACAAAAGCGTTCTCTGTACAGTGTGCAGGTATGTATCTGATCGCATTAAAACTTGCAGAAGTTAACAACTTAATGACAGATGAACAGATGAAAGATTTCTGTGATAAATTTGAACAGGCGATCGGAACCGTTGAAGAAGTCTTAAAGATGGATGATTATATCAAAGGAATCTCAGAAAAGATCAAAGATACATTCTCTGCTTTCTATCTTGGAAGAGGATTAGATTACGGTATTGCTTGTGAAGCCTGCTTAAAATTAAAAGAAATCTCTTATGTAAATGCAGAAGCATACTGTGCCGGAGAATTGAAACATGGAACAATTTCTCTGATTACAGAAGGTGTACCTATTATTGCGATCGCTACACAGGAAAATGTCTTACCAAAATTAATGGCAAACGTTGAAGAAGTAAAAGCTCGTGGTGCTCATGTGATCGTAGTAACAGATAAAGATATGAGTAATTACGAAGGAATCTATGATGATTTGATTCAGGTTCCTGCAACAGACGACCTGTTTGCAACATTTGCTTCTACCGTTGCATTACAGTTACTTGCTTATCATGTCACAGTATTTAGAGGATATGATGTAGACCAGCCAAGAAACCTGGCTAAATCTGTAACTGTAGAGTAGGCATTGAGTTGACGTGTTCAACACGCCACAACCTAGATTCACAGAACAAAGAAACTTATATAAAAAGAAGTGATAGAGTTTAAGGCTTCCGCACCAAATTCTATCACTTCTTTTTATTCATATATCATTTAGTTCTGATTCGAAAAAACATATTCTATTACAATTCTACTCTTCCGTATAATATCTGCCCAAAGCATCCGCACCCATGATCGCAGCATACAGATCTTCTGGTTCCACATCAAATGGCATATTCCCCATTGTATCATCTGGTGCACATGCAAGACGTGCCACTTCCATGATCTGCTCTGGTTTCACTTCCTCGATTCCTAATCCTTTTAATGTTACAGGAAGTCCAATTTCACTGCAGAAATCAATCACTTCCATGATCTCATCTTCTCCCGCATCTTCTAATACCAGCTGAACCAGTGTTCCGAATGCCACCTTCTCTCCATGATACATCTTATGTGTTTCTGGAATCGCTGTAAATCCGTTGTGGATTGCATGAGCCCCTGCTAATCCTCCACTCTCAAATCCAATTCCTGATAAATAAGTATTAGCTTCAATAACATTCTCCACAGCTTTTGTACAAATTCCTTCTTTAGCTGCTATCATTGCCTGTACTCCATTTTCCATTAATGTATCATAGCATAATTGAGCAAGATTCATTGCTGCCAATGTACATTTACCTCCAACACAGTTACTTGCATCAGATCTTTTACATGCTCTCGCTTCAAAATATGTCGCTAAAGCATCTCCCATTCCTGAGATCAACAGTCTTACTGGTGCTTTACAGACGATATCGGTATCTACCATGACCATATCTGGGCTTGATGGCAAGAACAGATATTTTTCAAAAACACCTTCATCTGTATAGATAACAGATAATGCACTGCATGGTGCATCCGTAGATGCGATCGTTGGCACGATGATCACTGGTTTCTTTGTATAATAGGCAACCGCTTTTGATGTATCATGAATCTTACCACCGCCAATTCCAATGATCACATCACTTCCTGCTTCTTCCACGATCTTTATAATTCGGTTGATCTCCGTCATACAGCATTCTCCATTGAATACATCATAAACAAGATTGCTGTCTTTATTTCCTTCATTGATCGCCGGTTCTACTCTTTTTCTTCCAGATGCACTCGTCAGAATAAAGAGATTCTTTCCAAATTTATCTGCATAAGAACAAAGATTCTTCATCTCTCCTTTACCTTGAATGTAGCGTGTTGGACTTCCAATAATTGCTGCCATAATATTTCCCTCCATATCAACTCTATTTCTCATCATGATACCATGGTCAAAATACCATTTGATATCAACATCTCGTTATTATTATAACACTCTTTTTGTTATATTTAAACATAAATATATTTATATTCATTCTTTTTTTATCTGTTTTTACCCGTAAGTTTATCATTTTTTTATTTCTCACGTTAATATATTGTCAAATTTTCGTTTAGATTTTTTCTATTTTCTTGCCTTTTTTATCATTTTTCCATATACTTATACATACTGAATACAAAATCCGACAAAAGGAGACATTTACAAATGATGATCAAAACTTTATTTTTGCTAAGCTTTCTCTTCTTTATCTACTCATTTATCGGCTGGATCTTAGAAGTGGTACAATCAGCATTTCATCAGAAACGTTTGGTAAACCGTGGTTTTATCAACTCACCGCTTTGTATTTCCTATGGAATCGGAGCTATCGTTATTACGATCAATACGCATCAGATGAGCGGCCTATGGATCTTTGCTGCCGCCATGATCGATGCCACAGTCATTGAATGGTTTGGCGGACATTTTATTGAACATTTTTACCATGAACGCTGGTGGGATTATTCCAAAAATAAATGGAATCTTGATGGCTACATCTGCCTGTCCCATTCGGTTTTCTGGGGACTTTTAGGATATATCGGAGTAAAGTTTGTCAATCCACTGCTCTTTAAATTTTATCATCTGATTCCACCATTTATCCGGCATCTTATCATTTTTATCCTTCTTGCAGTCCTGATCATTGATATTTTAGCAACCACGATCGTTGTCTTTGGAAAAAATATCGATAAACGACGTTGGGAATCTGCGGATGCTTATCTTACAAAGATCAGCGTGAAATTGAGTTCGTTGATAACATCTTATGTGGATCGTCGTGTTGAACGTGCTTATCCACAGCGTAAATTAAAACTGCCAACGATCCCAAAGACTGGTGTATTTGCCCAGGGATGCGGTTTTTATAAGGTGTTTTTGTTATTTTCCATCGGTTCTTTGCTTGGAGATATCATTGAAACGATCTTCTGTCGTTTGAAGATGGGCGTCTGGATGAGCAGGAGCAGCCTTGTATGGGGTCCTTTTAGCATTGTGTGGGGATTTGCCTTTGCTGGTGTTACATTGCTTCTATACCGCTATAAAGATCGTTCAGACAGCTTTCTATTTTTAACTGGTACTTTTCTTGGCGGCGCCTATGAATATCTCTGCAGCGTTTTAAGTGAAATCGTCTTTGGAAAGGTTTTCTGGGATTACAGTAAAATGCCTTTTAACTTGAATGGAAGAATCAATCTTCTTTATTGTTTCTTCTGGGGAATTGCAACCGTTGTCTGGTTTAAGAGGATTTATCCTTTCTTATCCAATCTGATCGAGAAACTTCCGATTGCATTTGGAACTGTATTTACATGGATCATTGTCGTTTTCATGGTATTAAATATGTTCATGTCACTATCTGCCTTGATCCGTTATGATCAGCGTGGCAAAAAAATACCTGCTTCTAATTTCTTTGAACGATATCTGGATACCCATTATAACGACCAGAAAATGAAACTCATCTATCCTAAAGCAAAGAAAGTGCATTGATTGAGATACTTTTACAAAAACTTCTGATGCAGAAAAAGGGAATGAAACTAACATTTTGTTGTTTCATTCCCTTTTCTTATCTTTTCTTTAAAATATGATCCTATCCGATCACATCACTCATATCATACATACCTGCTTCTTTTCCTGCAAGATAAAGAGCTGCACTGACTGCTCCCTTTCCAAAAATAGCTCTGCTGTATGCAGTATGTTTTAACTCAATAACTTCATCCTGTCCTGCAAAAATGATCTCATGTTCTCCAACGATCGTTCCACCACGGACTGCTGAGATTCCAATCTCTTTCTTTGGACGCTGTTCTCTTCTCTGGCTTCTGTCATATACGAATTCATATTCGTTATTCAACGGCTCATTGACAGCTTCTGCAAGCGCGATTGCTGTTCCAGATGGTGCATCTAACTTTCTTCTGTGATGTTTCTCCACGATATCAATATCAAATCCTGCATCTGCTAATAACTTTGTCATAGATTTTAATACTTTGAATAATGTGTTAACTCCTAATGACATATTCGCAGAACGAAGAACTGCTGTCTTCTTACTTGCTTCATGAACTCTTTCTAACTGTTCATCGCTTAATCCTGTTGTACATAACACAACTGGAATCTGTCTCTCTACTGCAAAATCCAGTAAACCATCAACGGCTGGTGCTGCGGAAAAGTCGATGATCGCATCAACTTCTACATCACACGCATTGATATCTGTAAATACAGGATAATCGTTGTGCCCATCATCCACACGGTCAACACCGCATGCCATAACAGCTCCTTCTGTCTCTTCTACGATCTTGCTGATCACCTGTCCCATGACTCCATTGCAGCCATGCATCATAATCTTAACCATCTTTTGTAACTCCTTAAAGAATTCCTGCTTCTTTCATTGACTGAATTAATACCTGTGCGTGATCCTCTTCCATCTCTGTTAATGGACGGCGAACGATATTTTTACAATATCCCATCTCTGCTACTGCACGTTTTGCAGGAATTGGGTTTACTTCGCTAAATAAGTTATGGATCACATCCATGTATTTTAACTGGATATCTAAACTTCCTTTGACGTCCCCTTCTAAGAACTTCATTACCATATCATGAGTTTCTCTTGGTGCTACATTGGATAATACAGAGATGACACCTTTTCCACCTAATGCTAAAAGAGGTACAACCTGATCATCATTTCCTGAATAAATATCTAAGCATCCGTCTGCTAATGCTGCAAGAGTTGCTACCTGACCGATATCTCCGCTTGCTTCTTTGATCGCTACGATATTATCAACACTCTTCGCGATCTTCACTGCTGTAGCTGGCTGGATGTTTGTTCCTGTTCTTCCTGGCACATTGTACATGATGATTGGAATGTCTACAGAATTACCAACTGTTGTATAATATTCTTCCAAACCTTTCTGTGTTGCTTTGTTATAGTATGGTGTTACGACTAACAGTCCGTCTGCTCCTGCTTTCTCTGATCTCTTGGCAAGGTTCAGTGCTTCATCTGTGCAGTTCGCTCCTGCTCCTGCGATAACTGGAACTCTTCCATTGACATGAGAAACACATGCACTGACTACTTCGATCTGCTCGTCATGAGACATTGTAGAAGCCTCTCCTGAAGTTCCACAGATAACGATACTGTCTGTTCCGTTATCGATCTGGAAATCAATAAATTTCTCTAACTGATCATAATCCACCGATAAATCTTCTTTGAATGGTGTCACTAATGCAACACCTGCACCTGTAAAAATTGACATTTTTCTTTCCTCCTATCATCCTATGTAGCATCAACATTAAGATTCTTTGATCGTACTAATCTCATATACTGCATCTGCATATGGAATCAATGCTTCTGGAATCTGCCGTCCTGTCATGATGATCGTCTGGTCATCACTACGATTTTCTAACATCTCCACCAGTTCTTCGGTCTTTAATAGTCCAAGGTCCAAAAGTCCAAGCACTTCATCTAAAACGACCATGTCGCACTGTCTCGTATCTATGACTTTATGTGCATATTTTAATCCATTATAAATAAAATGATCTTGTTCTTTCTTCTCTTCTTCATTCAGATCCTCATACAATCTCTCGTACTTTTCAAAACGAAACAACTGTACTTCTGGTTCTAAACGTTTGAAAAAGCTTAATTCTTCGGTCTCCTTTCCTTTCAGGAACTGAACCATAATGATCTGCTTTTCCTGCCCGGCTGCTTTCACACACTGGCCGATCGCACAGGATGTCTTCCCTCTGCCCTGGCCACAGTATATTTCCACTCGTCCTTCCATCTTTTCACCTCAAAGAATCTTCCTTTTGTAGTAATATATTTGGTTTAGGATATTATATCATTTCTGATACTATAAATACAACTATTCTTCATCCTTTTCATGAAACTCCAGTTTGTTTACTGATACCTCATATGCAACTCGTCTGATCAGTTCATTTTCTGAAACTCTTTTCTGATATTCTCTGCTTTGAATTCTTCCGATCAGCTGAATTCTTGAACCGATTTCAAGATTCCCTGCAAATCTCGCATTCCTTCCCCAGCAGATGCATGGTATGTAGTCGGATTTGCCATAGGAACGGTTCACTGCAAGCAAGATGTCACAAATCTCTCTTCCCAGCGGTGTCATCCGATATACTGGCTGCTTACAGATAAATCCATCTAAAATGATCTGATTCGGTCTGACTCCATCCATGCTTTCTATAAATTCCAGATCCCTGACGAATACAGATAAGATCAAATGATTACGATTCTCCTCGTGCTTGTTGAAGGAACGGAATTGACCGCAAGCTCTTACAAGCATTCCTTTGTAATCTTTTGTCACATCAACGAGCCTCTCTGATATTAATAATGGTATCTCGTCTGTTGCTTCACTTAATCTGTTTACTAAAAGTTTGACTGTATAAAATCCTTCTCCGAAAATCTCATGGCTGTATTCAAACGCTGAATTAATTCGTCCGCAAACCTCCACTTGATTATGATTGATTCCCTGCTCTGTCATACTCTTTCTCCCTTCTTGTGTTCTATTAGTATACTTTAAATCGTATTCCAATTTTGACACAATTAGAAGAAAAATCCTTCGACAAAGTTAGTCACACTTTTTCGACATGTTTTAAACGGCTTTCATACCGTGCATGATCTTATGAGAATTTTGCACGTTTTCTCATTGTTGGATCTAAGATCTTCTTGCGGATACGGATATTCTCTGGAGTGATCTCAAGTAATTCATCCGTATCGATAAACTCTAATGCCTGCTCTAAGCTTAAGATCTTTGGAGGAGATAATTTTAATGCATCATCTGATCCTGAAGCACGTGTATTTGTAAGCTTCTTGCTGCGGCATACGTTGATCTCGATATCTTCTGTTTTACCAGTCTGTCCGATGACCATTCCACCGTATACTTTCTCACCAGGTCCTACAAATAAAGTACCTCTCTCCTGTGCATTAAACAGACCATATGTGATCGTTTCTCCTGCTTCATATGCGATCAATGATCCCTGTTTACGATACTGGATATCCCCTTTGTATGGTCCATATCCATCAAACAGTGTATTTAAGATACCATTTCCTTTTGTATCTGTCATAAATTCTCCACGATACCCGATCAGTCCTCTGGATGGGATAGAGAATTCAAGTCTTGCATAACCTCCATTGGCTGCTGTCATATTCTGAAGTTCACCTTTTCTCTGGCTTAACTTCTCAATAACTGCCCCTGTAAATTCTTCTGGAACATCAATGACGGCAATCTCCATTGGCTCTAATTTCTTACCATTCTC
This sequence comes from Anaerostipes hadrus ATCC 29173 = JCM 17467, assembly GCF_030296915.1. Lineage (NCBI taxonomy): Bacteria > Bacillati > Bacillota > Clostridia > Lachnospirales > Lachnospiraceae > Anaerostipes > Anaerostipes hadrus. Next base: position 1,819,523 of record NZ_AP028031.1, read on the forward strand.
ATCATAATGATATAATACTTCTGCTTTACTGACTGCAAATTCATATCCTTCACGACGCATGTTCTCGATCAATACAGATAAATGTAATTCTCCACGTCCAGATACTTTATAGCTGTCCTGATTCTCACTTTCTTCCACACGAAGGCTGACATCCGTATTCAATTCTCTGAACAATCTGTCTCTGATATGTCTTGATGTAACATATTTACCTTCCTGACCTGCAAGAGGGCTGTCATTTACCATAAACTGCATAGAGATCGTTGGCTCTGAGATCTTCTGGAATGGAATTGCTTCTGCTCCATCCACATCACAGATCGTATCTCCAATTGACAGATCTGAGATTCCTGAGATCGCTACAATAGATCCTATCTGTGCATTCTTTACATCTACTTTATCAAGTCCTTCAAATTCATATAATTTTGTGATGCGGACTTTTTCTTTACGTTCTGGGTCATGAGCATTCACTACGATGCATTCTTTGTTGACCGCGATCTCGCCATTATCTACTTTACCGATTCCGATACGTCCAACATATTCATTGTAGTCGATCGTACTGATCAATACCTGTAATGGTTTCTCTGGATCACCTTCTGGTGCTTCGATATGTTCAATGATCGTCTCAAATAATGGTTTCATATCTTTCTTCTCACCATCAAGATCTAATGTTGCGAATCCCTCTTTGGCTGATGCAAATACAAATGGACAGTCAAGCTGTTTATCCCCTGCATCTAATTCCATTAATAGTTCTAATGTCTCATCAACAACTTCATCTGGTCTTGCTTCTGGACGGTCTACTTTATTGACACATACGATCACAGACAGATCAAGCTCTAATGCTTTCTTTAATACAAACTTTGTCTGTGGCATTGGTCCTTCAAATGCATCAACAACTAATACAACACCATTTACCATCTTCAGTACACGTTCTACTTCTCCACCAAAGTCAGCATGCCCCGGTGTATCGATGATATTGATCTTGATTCCATTATACATAACTCCTGTATTCTTAGACAGAATCGTGATTCCTCTTTCTTTCTCGATGTCATTTGAGTCCATGACTCTCTCTGCGACTTCCTGATTGTCACGGAAGATTCCGCTCTGTTTTAACATCTCGTCTACTAATGTTGTCTTACCATGATCGACATGGGCAATGATTGCAATATTTCTCACATCTTCGCGCTTCATTTATATCCTTCTTTCTAGTATCTTTCTGTATCAGTTTCCATGGCATTTATAAAGCATGCCAAGATTAACTTTCTTATTCTATCACACTCAATGAAAAGTTGCAATTTTATTATTTTGTACCAACGATATTCTTTGGCTTTTCTTCTATTATATGTTATATTTCTTATAGACCAGAAAAGGAGTTGGACATTATGAATTTACACGAACTAATTGATCGTTTGCATAAAGAGCATACATTGACAAAAGAAGAATTTATCACACTTATTAAAGAACGGAACGAAGAAAGCGCATCTTATCTTGCCTCTCTTGCCAGAGAAGAAGCTGTAAATATCTATGGAAATGGTGTTTTCCCACGTGGATTGGTAGAATTTACGAATTACTGCAAAAATAACTGCTATTACTGCGGAATTCAAGGCAGCAATCCAAATGCAAATCGTTACCGTCTGTCAAAAGAGGAAATCCTTTCTGCCTGTGAGAATGGTTACCAGCTTGGATATCGAAGCTTTGTTCTTCAAGGCGGTGAGGATCCTCATTATACAGATGAAGTTATGGTTCCTATCGTGGCAGAGATCAGAAAGCGCTACCCTGATTGTGCCATCACACTTTCTCTTGGGGAACGCTCCAAAGAAAGTTATCAAAAATTATATGATGCAGGTGCTGATCGTTATCTGCTTCGACATGAAGCTGCTGACCCAGAGCTATACCAGAAACTCCACCCAGAAAGTCTTTCTTTAGAAAACCGGATCCAGTGTCTGTGGAATCTAAAAGAAATCGGCTATGCTGTAGGAACTGGATTTATGGTTGGAGCCCCTTATCAGACGGTTGAGAATCTTGCAGACGACCTGCTATTTATCAAGGAACTTGACCCACAGATGGTCGGAATCGGTCCTTTTGTTCCACATCACGATACAAGATTTAAGGAATTCCCTTCTGGAAGTGTGGAACTTACCACATACCTTGTGAGTATTCTTCGTCTGATGAATCCTCATCTTTTGCTTCCTTCCACAACAGCACTTGGTACGATTGATCCTCGTGGAAGGGAAAAAGGAATTCTTGCAGGTGCAAATGTTGTTATGCCGAACCTTTCTCCTGTTGCAGTAAGAAAAGATTATTCTTTATATGACAATAAGATCTGCACTGGTGAGGAAGCTGCTGAATGTGCTGGCTGTCTTGGAAGACGTCTTGCCAGTATTGATTATCAGCTTGTATTCAGCCGTGGAGATTATATCGAATAACCTGCTTATCAGCAGTTAAGAAAGAATCTTTGCATAGGAGATTCCATCGGAATTTCCTATGATATGAAAAAGCGTGTAGAATCTTTGAAATCCTACACGCTTTTATTCTGTCTTTTATCTGTTAAGAAATTATCTTCTTCTGCTCTTTAATAAGAACTCTGGTATGTTGATCTTAGAGCTTTCCTGTTCGATCTCTTTCATCTCAGGTTCAGAAACATAGCTTGTTGTCTGTACTGGCTGTTCTTCCTCCATGACCTTTCCATTATGTAATGGCTGCCCTGAAAATTCCGGAGCCTGCTGTGTCTGCTGTACTGGCTTCTTCGCTGCAGCAAATCCAGTTCTTGCATTCCCTGTAATATCTGCGGATTTGATTCCTGTTGCGATGATCGTTGCACTGATCTGATCTCCAAAATCTGCATTGACTGTACCGAAGATGACATTGACATCGTCTCCTGCTTCGTCTTTCAAGTATTCCACAGCCTGCTGTGCTTCTAACATTCCAACCGCTCCTGCGAAATTGACGATCACATCTGTAGCTCCTGCAACAGTTGTCTCAAGCAATGGACTTTCCATCGCTGTCTTGATTGCTTCAAGTTCTTCGTCTGCAACACCCATACCGATATGTGCAATACCTTTATCTCTCATAACTGTCTGAATATCAGCAAAATCGACATTGATCAATCCTGGGTTGTAGATCATATCTGTAATTCCCTGTACACCCTGCTGCAGTACTTCATCTGCTTTCTTCAGTGCATCTGGGATCGTTGTTCTCTTATCACAGATCTGTAACAACTTGTCATTCGGAATGACGATCATTGTATCCACCTGATCCTGAAGGCGTGCAATTCCTGACATTGCATTGTTCATACGAGGCTTTCCTTCAAATGTAAATGGTTTTGTCACAACTCCAACTGTTAAGATTCCAAGTCCTTTGGAAATCTCTGCAATGATCGGTGCTGCACCTGTACCGGTACCTCCACCCATTCCACATGTTACAAATACCATATCTGATCCCTGAACCAATTCTGTGATCTCTTCACGATTCTCTTCAACCGCTGCTTCCCCGATCTCAGGTTTTGCTCCTGCTCCAAGTCCCTTTGTCAGTTTCTCCCCGATCTGGATCTTTGTTCCTGCTTTACATAAAGATAAAGCCTGTCTATCTGTATTCACACCCACGAGTTCAACACCCTGGACATTCTCATCTACCATTCGGTTTACCGCATTGTTTCCTGCTCCACCGACTCCTATTACTAAAATCCTTGCTTGTGTGTTCTCAACACTAGGCATAATCTCAACCACGTTGTTCCTCCTTCACGCCATCTATGTTAAAATGACTCCCTTAAATTCTGTACACTAACTTAATGATACCTTCTTTACTAAGTTTTTTCAACTCTTTTTTGGTTGAAAAACAGCAATTTTGTGGTCCTCGCTAAAGTACTTCATGTCAATAGTTCCACCTTTCCCTTTTACTTTCTTAAGCATCCCTGCTAATTCAGAAATCTTGATATCAATATCCTTTTTATTATAAAGATCAACCGTTATCTTATCGCTGATCAATAAGGCATTTCCATCTTCTTTGATATAAATCTGATCGATCGGAAGATTATATTTATCAATTGCAGTCGTAAGTTCTAAAAGATAAGAAAAAACTTTCTCTTTCTTGACTGGGATCTTCTCCTGCATGACCAATTCATCATATTTAAGCCCTGTAACCAATGGAACATCGTCATATTTCTTTTCATAGCTTTCCAATGCATAACCATTTTTATCAAAATAGACATATTTTCCATTATACAGAAGGCATCCAGCCCTCTTTTTTTCTTTTACCTCGACCGTGATCGTATCTGGCCGGTTGATCCTTACATGAATCGAATCTATAAATGGCAGAAGATCTGGTGACGCAATCTTACATTTTAAGAAATATGCAACCGAGTTATCAATATATCCATTCTCTACAACTGCCTTTTTAACTTCTGCTTCTGTATAATAACTTAATCCAGAAATTTTGATCTGTTTTGTTTTACACGTCCCTGCAATGATCACAACTGTAAGGATCAAAACTGCAACGATACCAAGCAGTATTTTCTTCCCCGATAGTTTATGTACTTTATTCTTGTTTTTATGCTCATCCATACGGATGACTTTTTTTTCTTCCATCACACTCACCCTTATCTTATGTGAATTTTCTTAGAAATTGATAATACGATTCCCATTTCGATCATAACAACAAGGATCGATGTACCTCCATAACTGATAAATGGAAGTGGAATTCCTGTCGGTGGGATCGTGTTTGTTACAACGGCGATATTAATGAATACCTGAATTGCGATATGTGTCATAAAACCGATCACAACCAGTGATCCAAATAAGTCTTCTGTATTCAGTGCGATCAAGAGCATCCGAAAGATCAGTGCCACAAACACAAGGATCAGACAAACTGCCCCGAACAATCCTAATTCTTCACAAATGATTGAAAAGATCATATCATTGTGTGATTCTGGAATAAATCCCATCTTCTGCATACTCTGCCCAAGTCCTTTTCCAAAAATCCCACCGGAACCGATCGCATATAATGCCTGCATCGTCTGAAATCCCTTTTTGTGACTTTCTGGATGCAGCCAAATCTGTACACGCTCGTTTCGATAACTATTTGCCGTCAACAGATACACGAACAAGAGTATTATTCCACCGCCTGCTGTTAACATAAGTTCTTTCATCTTCGGACTTACCACAAACAGCATGACACCGATCATCGAACACACGACAAGTGCTGTACTTAAGTTCTGTGTAACGATCAGAGCAATGATCGGGACCGTTGGAAGAACGATCACGATACTATCTTTGAATGTTCGAATCTTATGAGCATTTGCTGATAATCTGTTCGCGAGATAGATCACAACCAGGATCTTAGATACTTCTGATGGCTGAAACTGAAATCCTGCGATGCTGATCCAGCGGACTGCACCCTTCTTTGCTGCACCTATGATCAACACAAGAACTAACAGTACGATACTAGCCCAATAACAGCCATTTCCAAACTTCTCACTTTTCATGATGTGGTAATCTAGTTTACAGCATACAACCATTGCAACCGCACCTAACACTATCGCAACTGCCTGCCTTAACAGCCAGTGATAGGAATTTCCATATGTGACAGTACTCTTATATGAACTTGTACTATAGATCATAACCAGACCAAAACATATCAGAAATATTACCAAAAACAACATCGGATAATCAAAGTATCTTTTGCCGGCCATATATTTTTCTTTGATGCGATTTGCCACTTTTTAGTTCTCCTTTAATTTTCTGACACAATCTTTGAAGATATCTCCCCTGACTTCATAATTCGGGAACATTCCCCAGCTTGCACATGCAGGTGATAATAAAACTGCTTCTCCATCTTGGGCTTTTCCTGCAATGTATGAAACTGCTTCTTCCATAGAATCAACAAACTTGATCTTATCAAATCCATGTGTTTTTGCACAATCAGCGATCTTTGGTGCTGTTACACCCATCAAGATCAGTTCTTTAACTTTTCCGTCAAATGCTTCGATCCACTCATCATATGTAGATTTCTTGTCATATCCACCACCGATCAGCCATGTTGGGCGGTTCATTGCTTTGATTCCTTTGATCGCTGCATCTGGATTCGTTCCTTTAGAATCGTTATAGTATGCAACACCTTTCACTGTATCCACATATTCAATACGATGTTCTACACCTTTAAACCTCTTGATTCCTTCTTTGATATATGAAACTGGAACCCCCATAGAATAAGTCACTGCGATCGCTGCTAAAATATTTTCATAATTATGGTCTCCTAACAGATTCACATCATCTAATGTACATACGATCTGTTTCTTTCCATTTTCTTCGATGATAAATGCATCACCTTCCATGGAAACCCCTTCTTTTATTTTATGATGCAAACTGAAAAACAGAACTGTTCCATTCGCTCTGTCTGCCATAGCTCTTGTTGTATCATCTTCATAATTTAATACCATTACCTGGTCTTTTGTCTGGTTTTTTCCAATGGATTCTTTTGTCTGTGCATAAACTTCTACTGTACCATGACGATCCAAATGATCTGGTGTGATATTAAGAACTGCACATACATCCGGTTTAAAATCAACGATCGTTTCTAACTGGAAACTGCTGATCTCTGCAGTTGTTACACTGTCCTCTTTTGTATCAAGCGCAACACTTGTATAAGGAATTCCGATATTTCCGACAACAAAACTGCTTTCATAATATCCTTTCATGATCTCTCCAGTCAGCGCTGTTGTCGTTGTCTTTCCGTTGGTTCCTGTGATCGCTGCGATTCTTCCTTTGGATGCCTGATATGCTAATTCAATCTCACTCCATACTGGCTTTTCCTGATCACGAAACATCTGTGCGATCGGTGCATTTACTGAAATCCCAGGACTTAACACTAATAGATCGAACTTACTTACATCTTCTTTTGTGATATTTCCTAAGATCAATGGAATCTCTTTCTTTTCATATAATTTCTCATAAAGTGCCTCTTTCTCAAGGTCTTCCTTTCCATCATACAGACTGACATCTGCACCTGTTTTTAAAAGCAGATTGACAGAACCAATTCCACTTTTTCCTGCTCCTGCTACTAAAAATTTCTTGCTTGTATCTATCATTTCTTTCTCCTTACTAAATCGCTACCAGTCCGATCAGGCAACAAACTGCCGTGGTGATCGCAAAGATTGCTACAACCTTTGTTTCTGGCCATCCTGACAATTCAAAATGATGATGGATCGGTGCCATTTTAAATAATCTTTTTCCTTTTGTCATTTTAAAATATAATACCTGTGCCATAACAGATAATACCTCGATCATATAGATCAATGCAACAATTGGGATAAATAAAGACAGGCGAAGCATCAATGCTGTTGCTGCCACAAATCCCCCAAGTGCAAGCGAGCCTGTATCTCCCATAAACACTCTCGCCGGATATACATTAAATACTAAAAAACCAAGAAGTGAGCCAACCGTCGCACAAGATACCGGCCAGATTCCAGCTGCCAGATCATTATGCCCCATTCCAATGGCTGCCACTGTAAAAAATGTTGCGATCAATACCGTAACACTTGATGCAAGTCCATCCAATCCATCCGTAAAATTAGCTCCATTCACAGTTCCTAACAAAATGATAAAAACCGCTGGGATAAAAAATACTCCAAGGTTTAAATATTTACCATGTGTAAAAGGAATCAGCATCGAAGTTCCTATCTGCGTGTAATTTATCAAATAATACGCAAAGATTCCTGTGACTATGATCTGCCCAAACATCTTCTGCCAGGCCCGCAGTCCCAGGTTCCTTTTCATAACTACCTTGATGTAATCATCGATAAATCCGATAAATCCAAATCCCAGCGTCACAAACAGCACTGGGATGATCATCGGATATCTTCTAACATAAAATAACGATGCGATTACGATTCCAAGTAATATGATCAGTCCTCCCATCGTCGGAGTCCCTGATTTCTTCAGATGTGATTCGGGTCCTTCTCCCCGGATAAACTGACCGAATTTTAATTTGTGTAAATACCTGATCATCATCGGGCTAAGAAGTACGCTGATAAAAAAGGCAATTAAAACTGGTTTTACAATACCATAATTCATGTCGCCACCTCATTTGTTCTTGTTTCGTCTACGGTTCTTTTTTATCTGGCGTATATTCTTTATAAATCCCCATGTATGGAAGTGCAGTTTGAAACACACTTCTCATCACAGGGGCTGCGATCGTTCCTCCATAGTAAGTTCCATGTGGTTCATCGATCAACACGATCCCAATGATCGCAGGATTGTCTGCTTTCGCAAATCCTAAAAAAGAAGAAATATATTTTCCATTTCCTCTTGGAAGTTTCTCACTGGTTGCCGTCTTTCCCCCAATGGAAAAACCATCCATCCGGCAGTTTCTTCCTGATCCATCGGAAACAACTGCTTCTAACAATTCTTTCATCGTCTCCGATGTCTGTTTTTTTATGACACCTTCTTTCACTGAATAAAAAAAAGCTTTTAATCTTGTTCCATCCTGCTTCTGAACATATCTTCCAAAATGCGGTGTGATCAGCTTCCCGCCGTTGATCACCGCACTGACTGCTCTTAACAGCTGTAACGGTGTGATCTGTATGGACTGTCCAAAAGACATCGTTGCAAGTTCAACTGCACCGACATTCTTCTTTTGATGCATGATCGAAGATGCTTCTCCAGGAAGGTCGATCCCTGTTTTCTCAAACAGTCCAAGCTGGCGGAATGTCTGATACATTCCATCCACACCAACTCTGGCACCGACATCCATAAATACTGGATTACAGGAATTCATAACACCTTCTTTAAATGTCTCACTTCCATGTCCTCCGACTTTGTGACACCGGATCTTGCGATCCTCCACAATCCGAAATCCTGGACAATTAAAATGATCATTCACGCTGACTTTCGATGATTCCAGTCCTGCAGTCGCCGTTACGATCTTAAAGACCGATCCCGGTTCATAAGTATCATTTAAACAGGAATTCCGCCACTTCTTATTGAGATATTCCTGTTGTTTCTTACTATTTGCCTTTCTTTTCTTTGCCGACAAAGAAAAAGGATCATTCAAATCATATTCTGGAACATTGACCATTGCATAGATTTCTCCATTCTGTGGATTCATCAAGATCATGGATACCTGTTTTGCCTTCTTCTCTTTCTTCACCTTCTTACATGCCTGCACGGCATAATTTTGCAGATTCACATCAAGCGAAATATAAAGATCCCCTCCGGCAACTGGTTCTTCCCTCTCTTCATATGCTCCATCGATTTCTATGCCGCTTCCATCTGTCAGTGTCCGGATCCTTCCGGACTTTCCTTTAAGATATCGATCATAAAAAACCTCCAGTCCAATGATTCCCTGGTTATCTCCTCCTGTAAATCCAAGAACTTTCGATGCCAGGTTATTATATGGATATACTCTTTTGTAATCTTCATCCACCTTGACCCCGTCAAGTTTAAACTTACGGATACGGTCTGCGATGTCTTTTTCTACATTACTTTTAATTTTTTCCCTTACTGAATTTTTATATACTTTTTTTCGGATCAAAGATTCTTTGATCTTAAGATTCTCAGATAAGACCTTTATTACTTTTTCCCTGTCGGTCACCTGAGAATATATCACAGAGATCGAATAGACTGCTTTGTTCGAAGCGATCTTTACGCCATTTCTGTCGTAAATACTGCCTCTTGGCGCTTTAATCTCCCGGTCTCTTTGATGCAGGTTTCTGGCTAAACTTAAATATTTATCCGCCTGAGCGATCATCACATAAGAAAGTTTTATCGTCACAACCAAAAACCCTGTGAAAAATGCAGCCGTGACAAGCAACAGTTTTTTCTTTGCTTTCGTCCTCATTTTATCTCCATGATCCCTGTCTTAATATAAAGATTATGAAAATAAAATGATGATATTACTTTTTGCTGCTTTTCGCAACATTTAATTCCTTGAGTGATCCTTCTAACACCTTCTTTGCGATCTCAACTGCAAGTCCTGTATTCGTCTGAGAATCCCTCTGAATCTCATCGATCACAACATAAACTAACACCTGTGGATTCTCCACTGGAGCAAATCCACAAAAAGATACGATATAAGTTCCTGCACTTCTTGGAATCTTCTGTGCAGTACCAGTCTTACCACCAGCTGTATAATCTTTCATCTTTGCCTTTGTTCCAGTTCCTGAATCAACAGTTTCTTTCATGTATTTTCTTAATTTATCCGATGTCTCTTTTGAGATCGTCTGTTTCACTAACGTCGGCTCTATATTGCTGACAACTTCTCCATTACTGCTTCGAAGTTGTTTGACCACATGCGGTTTGTAATAATTTCCTCCATTGATCAGAGAACAAAATGCACTTCCCATCTGGATCATAGAGCAGTTAAATGACTGTCCAAAAGAACTTGTGGCAAGATCTGCAGCTGTCATATCTTTTGCATCATGAAGAAGCGATGCTGTCTGTGCTTCTCCAGGAAGATCGATCCCTGTCTTATTCCCAAAATTGAAATTCTTCTGATATCTTGCGAATACATTCTTGCCTTCTTTGGCTGCAATCTGCATCAATGCATCATTACACGATAATGAAATACTCTGAGACAACGTGATCAATCCATGTCCGCTTCTATGAGAACAGTGAATAGTATGCGGTCCAACCTTCTGGTATCCATCACAATAATAAGTTTCATTGCCCTTTAAGATTCCTTCTTCAAGACCAGCTGCTACCGTAAATGGCTTATATGTTGAACCTGGTTCAAATGCATTTGATACAATTGGATTCTTCCAGATCTCATTAAATGCTTTTGTCTTTTCTTTCTCACTCATCTTATTAACTTGACTTTGTGAGTATTTCTTTAAGAGATTCTTATCATCTCTTGGGCTTTCCAGATTATAGGAAGTAGAATTTGCCATTGCATAGATCTCTCCATTATTGGGATTCATCACAAGAATGCTGCTTCCCTTACTTCCATATTTCTTTTCAAACTTAGAAAGCTGATCTTCTGCCAGTTTCTGAATATTGGAGTCAATCGTTGTGACAACTGTTTTCCCATTCTCTGGCTCCACAATGGAGCTATCCTGTTCTAATTCTTCGTTTAAATATTTATATTTTCTTCCATCGACGCCTGATAAAGTACTGTTATAATACTGCTCGATCCCTCCAGTTCCGATCGTACCGTCTGATACAAAGCCAATGACCTGGCTTGCCAGTGACTGATTCGGATAACGACGTTTGTATTTTTCATTAAATACGATCCCTGAGACATTCTCTGCTTTGTCTGAAGCGATAAAATCTTTCAGATCTGCGATCTGACTATAAGAAAGTTCTTCTCGATATACAGAATAGTAAGAATCTTTATGTCTTTTTATAAATTTTAACAGCTTATCTTCATCTAACTTCATATATTTATGAAGTGCATCAATGGTTGCTTTCTGTACCTCTTCAGATCTTAAAATATTCTTTGGTTCTAAAACCAATGTATACATCTTCTGGCTGGTTGCTAATGTATTTCCATCACGATCTAAGATATCTCCCCTTTTATACGGAAGCGTTTCACTAGAATAATTCTGCTGTGATAATACCTGTCTTTTGTAAATTCCGTTCTTAAATATACTAAAATAGATCAATCTTCCAATCAGTAGAACAAAAAGAAGTGCTATGATTCCGCACGCGATCATCGTACGTCGTTTCATAGCATCATTTAATCGTTTGATAGGTTTTCTTCTTTTCTTCAAGTTTGCCACCTCTTAGTCTGCTTTTGGTATCTTCCCGTACTGGCGTATGTATTCTGCATCCTGGCTCTCATAACGAAGAGTATGTTTGGAATCTGGTTTCACCATTCCATATTTCTTTGCCGCAGTTTCTACAGTATCAAAACGAATACTCTGTTCAATCTCAAGATTCAGATCTTCATTCTCTACCTGCAGCGTGTTCAACTGTGTCTTTGCATCCGTAAGAGCCGCTTTTTGATTCAAAACTTTCGTACGCTCTGACAGATAAAAGAAACTTGCAACTGCGATCACACAAAGTCCCGCAACTAATACCTTGATAAAGGCCAGATCGATCGACATTGCTCTCTTCTGATTCTGTCTTGTTGACTCCTTTACCTGATGTTCTCTTCTTGGTCTTGCCTTTCTTGTCTTCCTTGGCTGTCTGCGCACTGGCTCTGCAGCAAGATCTTCTATCTTCCTTGCTGTGTTGCCATAGATCATGTTATATCGTTCTTGTCTCGTCTTGTCCATTGATACTCTCCCTTATTCTGCCCTTTCAAATACTCGAAGCTTGGAACTTTTTGCTCTCTTATTGTACTCTAGTTCTTCTTCCCCTGGAATGATTGGTTTTCTTGTTAACTGTTTTCCTTTCGATACGTTGCCACATACACATACTGGGAAGTTTGGCGGGCATGTACAAGGATTCTCATTCTTCTTAAAAGCTCGTTTGACGATACGGTCTTCTAAAGAATGGAAGGTAATGATACATAATCTTCCACCTGGATTTAAAAGATCGATCATCGCATCAATGCTGTCTTTCAATACGTCTAATTCTCTGTTACATTCGATACGGATCGCCTGAAATGTCTTCTTCGCCGGATGTCCTCCAACGGCTCTGACTTTCATCGGAATCGCACCTTTGATGACTTCTATTAACTGTCCGGTCGTTTCGATCGGACTTTCTTTTCTCTTATTCACGATATGTTTTGCAATGTTCTTTGCAAATTTCTCTTCGCCGTAGTCTCTGATTATATGGAATAGTTCCATCTCGGAATATTCATTGACAATATCTCTTGCAGTCAGTGACTGTCTCTGATCCATTCTCATATCAAGCGGAACATCTTCTCTGTAAGTAAATCCACGTTCCTTCTCATCTAACTGAAAGGATGATACCCCAAGATCTAACAAGATTCCATCAACATGTTCGATTCCAAGATCATGTAACACTTTCGGCATGTTTACATAATTATCACGCACGATCGTTACTTTGTCCTTAAACGGTTCTAACCGCTTCGTGCTTGCAGCAATCGCATCCGCATCCTGGTCGATCCCGATGTATCTTCCTTTCTCTGATAGTTTCTGGCATACATGATATGCATGTCCGCCTCCGCCCAGAGTCCCATCCACATAGATTCCGTCTGGTTTAATATGTAGTTCTTCGATCGTTTCGTCTAATAAAACGGAAATGTGTTTAAATTCCATAATCCACCTAACTTATATACTTAATCCTAATTCCTGCATGCTGGCTGCAATATCATCCATATCCTCATAAGAATTGTTCTCAATCCACTTCTCCTTACTCCAGATTTCGATGCGGTCAGCCATTCCTGTTAATACAACTTCTTTCTTCATCTGGGCAAATTCCCGAAGTGTCGCTGGGACCAAGGTTCTTCCCTGCTTGTCCATCTCACATGGAGCTGCCCCTGCCATGAAAAATCTCGAAAACTTTCTGGCATCTTTATTAATAAGTGGCAAAGTTTTTAGCTTCCCTTGAAAACTTTCCCATTCGTTTTGTGGGAACACAAACAGGCATCCATCCAATCCCTTTGTCATCACAAATTCCTGACCTAATTCTTCCCGGAATCGTGAAGGAATGATCAGCCTGCCTTTTGCATCAATCGTGTGATTAAATTCCCCCATAAACATGGACATCACCACTTTCCACCACTTCTTACCACTTATAAATTTCATTTTATACGATAGACTTATAAATTGCAAGGAATAATCCACAATCAAATCTTAGTTTTTTCTTAGAAATCCTTGTTTTTTTGCACAAAAAAGAAGGGATTCCCTAAAAGTGGTTTTATTTCCCTTCTTTTTGTGTCTTATTTCGTTATTTTCTTCCTTTTATATATGATAAATGCCGTTCCAAATACTGCAAGGATCAGTGCTAAAATCTGGGATACCCTGATCCCTGTAGATCCGATCATCAGGGAATCGGTCCTTAATCCTTCAATCAAAAATCTTCCGATTCCATAACCAATACAATAAATGGCAATCAATTCTCCATCAAATTTCTTTCTCTTCGTAAAAAAGAAAATGATCAACAGTAGTAAAACAAGATTCCACATAGATTCATATAAGAATGTCGGATGTACCTGAATAAAGGTTGCTGCTTCATTTCCAGATACAACATAAGTTGCCTTATCATACAATCCATTGGATACGATCTCATCAATCCTTCCGTGTTCAATAAAGAAATTTGTCGGAATCTGCATTGCAAATAAACTGTTGGTATATGATCCAAACGCTTCTCTGTTAAAGAAATTGCCCCATCGTCCAAGAATCTGACCGACAAGCAGCCCTTTTACCGCCACATCTCCAAACTGAAGCATAGATAAATGTTTCTTCTTGCAGAAGATATATAATGTGATTGCACCTGCGATCACACCTCCATAAATTGCAAGTCCTCCATTTCTGATCTGTATGATCTCTGACAAATGATTCTTATAATAATCCCATGAAAAGATCACATAATAGAGTCTTGCTCCTACGATCGCCGGAATGATCATCGTGATCAGATAGTCAAAGACTAATTCCGGATCAAATTTATTTTCATGTTTTGCTGCGTAATAAGAAACGATCAATCCAAGCAAGAATCCTGTTGCAATGATCATTCCATAATATTTGATCTCAAACCCTCCAATATTGATTCCATCACCGACATTTTTCAGTACGATCCCTAAATGTGGGAATCTGATTTGATGTTCCATCACTTTTCTTCCTTTCTAAAGCCTCGTTTTGTCTCTTCTTTGTTTTGTTACTCAAATCAAAGATATCTTATCCCATTTCTCTTTTCTTTTCAAGTCGCTTATGGTAAACTATCTACAGTATGACCTTGGATATTTTTTCAAGGTCTGTTTTAAGAAATACCCATGAGAAAGGAAATTAATAGATTATGAAATTAGGAATCGTTGGATTACCAAACGTCGGAAAGAGTACATTATTTAACTCTTTAACAAAAGCCGGTGCTGAATCCGCTAACTATCCATTCTGTACGATCGACCCTAATGTGGGAATCGTAACAGTTCCAGATGCTCGTGTTGATTATCTGGCTGAGAAATACCATTCAAAGAAAGTGATCCCTGCAGCGATCGAATTCGTTGATATCGCAGGTCTTGTGAAAGGAGCTTCCAAAGGGGAAGGTCTTGGAAACCAGTTCCTTGCAAATATCCGTGAAGTCGATGCGATCGTTCACGTTGTTCGTTGTTTTGATGATGGAAATATCGTTCACGTTGACGGTTCTGTAAACCCACTTCGTGATATCGAAACGATCAACTTCGAGCTGATCTTCTCTGATATCGAAGTGTTAGACCGTCGTATCGCAAAATCAACAAAAGGATCAAGAAATGATAAATCTCTTGCTCACGAAGTTGAATTCTTATCTAAGGTAAAAGCTCATCTGGAAGATGGAAAGCTTGCTAAGACATTCGAAGTCGATGATGAAGAAGATCAGGAAATCCTAAATTCCTGCAACCTGTTAACGATCAAACCAGTGATCTTTGCTGCAAACGTTAACGAAGATGAACTTGCTGGAGAAGATAATGATTATGTAAAAGCTGTCCGTGAGTATGCTGCAGACGTTGATGCGAAAGTATTCGTTGTATGTGCTCAGATTGAACAGGAAATCTCTGAATTAGATGATGATGAGAAGAAAGAATTCTTAGAGGATCTTGGATTAGAAGAATCTGGTCTTGAAAAACTGATCTCTGCCAGCTACTCTCTTCTTGGACTGATCAGTTTCTTAACTTCCGGAGAAGACGAGACACGTGCTTGGACGATCAAAGAAGGTACAAAGGCTCCTCAGGCTGCTGGTAAGATCCATACAGACTTTGAGCGTGGATTTATCTGTGCTGAAGTTGTTTCTTTTGAAGATTTGAAGGAGTATGGTACGATGCAGGCTTGTAAGGAGAAAGGGCTTGTACGTCAGGAAGGAAAAGAATATGTTGTTAAAGATGGAGATATTATTGTATTCCGCTTTAATGTTTAATTTATAGTTTCTTTACCATAGACTTTGAGTATATAAGATATCATAACAATCAAATAGTTCCCGTCCACAACACGCGTTTTATTCATCATTTTTGACCGATCGCTGATTCGCCGACATTCCTTGTATAACTCGCTTATGGAAGTCCAAAATGACTTCCATATCGCTCAGACAATACACCATGTCGGCTGCGAATCGGTCAAAAATAATGATAAAATGCTAATCGTTGTGGACGGGAACTATTTGATTGTTATGATATCTTACATACTTGAAGTTTATTGGAAAGAACTATTGAATAATAAAATGTGTTGGTTATATCACAACTGTTTCCCTAAAACTAATACTGTCCTCTTTAATGTATTATTTTATGAATCACATTTTTTACTATTTTAAATATAGCTGTATATAGTACCACTCCAATAACTACTGTGATAAGTTGTATAATTAGATCTGGTATTAACATTTCTTTCCCCTCTATTTAGCTTCTTCTGCTTCCCAGATAATGATGTTTCCTTCATCTTTACCGGAGTGTTCTTTTTTTAGTTCCCTGACTTGTTGCTTTGTTACTTTTCCTTTGGCTTTGTCTTTAATCGTTACACCTTGGTATTTATTTGTTGTAACTGTGTCTTCTTTCTGCTTGGCAGAGTTGGTTTTGTTTTGTCCATAAGTTGTGCCTGCGCTGTATAGTGCAGCTGTTAGGCATACCCCTGCAAGTAGTATTGATAATTTTTTCATATCTTATTCTCCTTAATGTTTTATACTATAGTATCTCATATTTTTCATGGAATATCAAATCCCTAATATCTAATAGTTTTTCGACTTATTACCGCACACACAATGGATGCAGCAAGCATTGGTATAATACTATCTTGGCTTAAAATCTGAATAAAATTTCCAATGAAGCAAACAATCATAAATATACTGATTATTTTCGCTGTTTTAGCACCATAGTCTTTTGGATGTCTATGTGCTATAGCCCAGCTGATGACTGCTAGTATTATACATGGGATCATTGTGTAGTGGATGCCGTTATATGACAATATATATCCACTATTTCCTGACCAACTGTTGAGATTCAAACTATCCAAAATCATATCTCCAATTGACACCGTCTTCTCATAAAATGGGATACTTAAAAATCCATTAATCATAACCAGTATCAATGCCTCTGTTCCAAATCCTAATTGCTTTTTCAAAAGAATTTTTTGCAATAGGTTCTCTAGGATATACCCGATCAGAAATCCTAGTGTATTAAAAATGATATCATCAATATCACCAATTCTTCCTGCAAATACAACTTGTACAAACTCAATCATCAAAGATATCAATGCCCCTGCAATTATTGCTTTTCCATAGTTCCATTTTATTTTCTTTATAAATATGGGAACAAAAAGTCCCATTGGCAGAAACATTAATGTATTTAACAGCATCAATTTCCAGCTTTCATTCACAAATGGTACAATATTCCAGGCTGTAAATCCTCCATATGACCATGATGTGATGTCTAATACTCTCGTGACCATGCCAACGGTTGCTATGTAAACCAAAAATATGTATTTTATGATCCATCCTGGCTGACATATAATCTTTTTATTATATCGTAAATAGTAAATTGTGCTTATGACTGCAAATGCAATCGTTGCCATAACAATAGCTTGAGCTAGATAACTACTCCCAAGCAGAATTTTCTCCATCATGTTCTTTTCTCCTTTAATCCAATCATTCCTGCACATAACAAAAATACTATTATCATATAAGCCACAAAATCAGAAGAATATATTTGAATTATTTTTATGTGTTTAGGAAACAAGAACCGCAAAAATACATTTGCAAATATACTCCCACTTGTACATAGGGCTACTGTTTTATATACCAATGTTTTCACTTTTCTTGTATTCACAGCCAGTACTTTATATACAACGATGAATTCTAGTAGCAAATTTAAACTCATGAATATCAATGCTTTTTCAGTTGTCATTGGTAATAAATTATTTGATTTCCATTTCATCTGCGGTATCACATAACGATAACCTGTCTCCCTGCGTATTCTTTTTAGCAAATTACTTATTTGACGATACTCTTTCTCATTCTTATAACAAAAATAACCTGAACATTTTACTGACATTAATATTTTTTCATTCTCTTGTTTCATTGTTTTCATTTTACTTACTGTTGGCATAATCAATGTTTCATCAAGATTTAATTCCGATGACAACCTAGTATTCTTATGTAAAAACCCAACAATTTTAAACGTACAATTTTCAGTTCCCAAATATCCTGCCTTAATTTTCTGATTCAAATGGAAAACTTTTTGATAATCATATCCTGCAATTAATGGAATCTCTTGATTCAAAGGTCTTTGATACTCTTTTAAAGTAAAGCAACGACCTTTTTCAATATGTTGTTCTATCTTCTTTTCACTTATCATTTTCTCTGGCATCTGAAGTACAGTTAAATTTGTAAGATATCCATCTTCCGTTTTGTCATTATATGATCCAGATGCAAGTTTTTCATTCCCACGAAAATATTCATGATAAGATAGAATCTGTCTGGAATATTCTCTGTATAACTCTGCTTTTTCTAATTCTTTATATACTTTTTTTAAAATACTGAGAGAGTTTTTCTGATGAAGGAATTCCATATAGCTAGAATTTCTATTATCATATTCATCTGATAACTTCCATACTCCAGGGTATTCTATCTCCACTTGTTCATTATGACGATCAATCTTATTTTGATACGAATATATAATAATTCCCAGTAAACACCCAATGCTTAATATATAAAATACCATAAAACGAACTACATATTTCCTCATTTATCATTTCTCCACACAAATCGCTATTCCTATTTTTATTTTCTTTTTATAACGATTTTCAACGAATACTTTATATTTTCCATCTTTTTTCACATAAAAGTCATGTATAATATCGACCGCATGCATCACATATCGTTCTTTTCCTGTCCCATCTATAACTCCTGCTACAAAATCCTTGTCGTCTCTTTATATTTCTTGAGATGAAAAAACGGTCAGTTTAATTTTCTCGCCTTTTTTTAATTCCAGCTCTTTTGTTTCTAGCCTTGTTTTTGCGTTTAATGGCTGAACTACATCTAGTTCTTCTCCTTTTTTGATATTTTGTTTTAGTTTTGTAACTGCTAAGTTTGTCCCGATCCTTTTTGCGGTATATTCTTTCAAATCCATTGTATATTCTGTCTCTTCTTCTGGAAGATCCTCTTCTATTTCCGTTGCCCAGACTGTTTCTACATAAATTTTATGATAGCCGATCGTGCTTAGAATAATTACCGCAACGACCACGAAAGATAATCCTATACAAAGGAATGTTCCTGCCATTACATTCCTTGTATTTTTGTTTTCAATTGATTTAATTCTTAAAATTCGTGTCTTTAATTGACTTTTGTCTTCTCCTAATGCTGCGCACAGATATGCTCCTTTTGCAAATGGTGATATTCCGATTTCACAGATTGTTGTAAAATATCTTTTTTTGCTTTTCATAATTGTGATTGATTCTAAATCGCAGTATGTTTCATTCCAGCTGTCTACATCCATATCTAATTGTTTTACTAATGGATTCCACCAATGAATGACCCTTACAAGTCCGCATAACTGTTTCCACAAAATATCTTTATGCTTACAGTGAATCAACTCATGGATGCATATAATCTTTAATTCTTCTTTGTTATATTCTCTTTCTGGAAGCAAAATCATCGGTTTTAGAAATCCGCAAATAATCGGTACCGCCAATCCATATACAGCTTTAATTTCTATATTTCTACGAACACCTACTTCTTCTTTCCATTGATTCTTGCAATCTAAAATAGATCTGCTGCATACACATGCCCTCTTTCGTAATTGATTCATTTGTGCCTGAATACGTATTGTTTTCAGTATAGCTTTTAAAAATCCAATCGTCCAAATGATTCCTACAACAAAAAATACCCATCCTACCAATGGAGACAGTGCAAACATTGTATAATCTTCTTCATATACATAATAAATGAAATAGATCAATACAATTACGATTGGCATCAGAAATGATAAAACTGCTCCTCTTAAAACAGTAATGCACATACTGATCAATCCTTTTCGCTCTAGTTGTTGCCTTATCTTGCGAAAGCAAAGATACGAAATACTTCCCACCAAACCATTCAGCAGTATCATACTGATGACATAAATATATATTTTTTTAATCATCCAAATCATTGATCAAATCCTTTAATTCTTCTTTCTCTTCTTTTGATATTGTGTGTGTTAACGTCTGAACCAATTCTTTCATCGACCCATCATGCCAGAAATCCTTCATCAATTCCATCTGTTCTTCACGATACATTTCTTCTGTGATCTTTGCTGTGATATAGCTGTAATTGCCTTTCACTTGTGTATCTACAAATCCTTTTTTCTTTAATTTTGTGATATATGTCTTTACTGTGCTTCTTGTATATTTCCTATCATATACTTGATCTAGATAATCAATAATTTCATATACCGTAATCCCATCCCCAAGTTTCCAAATACTTTTCATGATAAGTATTTCTACTTCTGATAATTCTATTAATTTCATTGTTCTTCCTTCCATCTAAACTGGTTATTATTATAACCATTATATAAATCAAGCTTGTCTTTGTCAAGATTAGTGATAATTATAACGAATTTGTATACAAAAACTATCTTTGATTTTTCACTTTTGTCTTTTTCTCAGCCTTCGCATATCCATTTTTATTGACTCATACATATTCAACACGCTAAAAAAGCCAAATAAAAAATCCGACCCAAGGAAGTCTGGTCAGATTTTCTAGCTTTGTTATGTTTTGTTTTTGTTTTATGTTAGTTAGTCTTAACTAACTGTTATTATAATATCCTATCCTGGATGTTTTGTCTACCTTTATTTTTGAGAAACTTTCTCAATACCAAGGATCTTTTCTGCCTTTGCTACAGCTTCTTCGCTTGGCGGATTTACGCCTTCTAATGGGTATTTTATCCCTAATTTTTCCCATTTAAAGAGTCCAAGTGTATGGTATGGCAAGATTTCCACTCTCTTAACTGTCTTTAGTCCATCGATGAAATGTTTTAAGTCTGCTAGTCCTTTTTCATCGTCTGTTAAATCTGGCACTAGCACGTGACGGATCCACAGATCTACTCCGAGGTCTGAGATTTCCTGTGCCATTGCTAAAATATTACTATTTGGACAGCCTGTCAATTTCTTATGTTTTTCCTTGTCCATTTCTTTTAAGTCTAGAATGACAAGGTCAGTGTATTTCATTAATTCTAACCATTTGCTGTGAAATGGTTCTTCTTTTGTATATGGATTAGCAGAGGTATCAAGTGCAGTATGGATTCCTTCTCGTTTTGCCAATTTAAAAAATTCGATCAAGAACTCGATCTGTAGAAGGGGTTCTCCACCGCTGACTGTAATTCCTCCATCACTTCCCCAGTACATGCGGTAACGCAAAGCCCTCTTTAAGAGGGCTTCTGCCTGCCAGTCTTCACCGCAGTTTTCCTGCCAAGTCTCCGGATTGTGACAATATTTGCATCTCATCCGGCAGCCTTGCATGAAAGCGATAAACCGCACACCGGGACCATCCACGAGACCAAAAGTCTCGATGGAATGGATTTTTCCGGTTATTTTTTCATTCATAGTTTCATTCCACTAATTACATTGTTGCATGGCATGTTCTGGAAATAACGTCCATCTGCTGTTCTCTTGTTAAGTCGATGAACTTAACTGCATATCCAGA
Organism: Anaerostipes hadrus ATCC 29173 = JCM 17467; assembly: GCF_030296915.1. NCBI lineage: Bacteria > Bacillati > Bacillota > Clostridia > Lachnospirales > Lachnospiraceae > Anaerostipes > Anaerostipes hadrus. Next base: position 1,841,215 of record NZ_AP028031.1, read on the forward strand.
TACACGGATTGTAAAGTTTGCATATTCTTCTTTTTCAGGATGTTCCATCGCATCGATCAGTTTTTCTTTACCAAATACGTTTACATTTAAGTGGTGAGCTCCCTGATCAAAGTATCCATCCATAACATTTACAAGATTGTTGATCCTTTCGCCTTCTTCATGTCCTAATGCATCTGGGTTGATCGTCTGTGTATTAGAAATACCATCTAATGCCCATTCATATGGAAGTTTAGCTACAGAGTTTAAGGATGCTAATAATCCGTTCTGTTCTGCACCATAACTTGGGTTTGCTCCTGGTGCTAAAGGTTCTCCTGCTTTTCTACCATCTGGCATTGTTCCTGTTGCTTTTCCGTATACAACGTTAGATGTGATCGTAAGGATAGATGTTGTAGGCTCAGAGTTTCGATATGTGTGATGTTTTTTGATCTTAGCTAAGAATGTTCTTAACAGCCATACTGCGATATCATCAGCTCTGTCATCATCGTTTCCGTATTTAGGGAAGTCTCCTTCGATCTCATAGTCTACAACTAATCCATCTTCATCACGGATTGCTTTTACTTTTGCATATTTGATCGCACTTAAAGAGTCAACTGCATGAGAGAATCCTGCGATTCCTGTTGCAAATGTTCTTTCAAGTTCTGTATCCATTAATGCTAATTCCGCTGCTTCATAGTAATATTTGTCATGCATATACTGGATCAAGTTTAATGTGTTCACATAAAGATCTACTAACCAGTCCATCATAACATCATATTTCTCCATGACTTCGTCATAGTCTAAATATTCAGACATGATTGGTTTGTAAGAAGGTCCTACCTGCTGTTTTGATTTGCAGTCCACACCACCGTTGATCGCATATAATAAGCATTTTGCAAGGTTTGCTCTTGCACCAAAGAACTGCATTTCCTTACCAGTCTTAGTTGCAGATACACAGCAACAGATTGCATAATCATCTCCCCATACTGGTTTCATAACATCATCATTTTCGTACTGTATAGAACTTGTACGAATAGAGATATCAGCTGCATATTTCTTGAAGTTTTCTGGAAGATCAGAAGAATATAATACCGTGATGTTTGGTTCTGGAGATGGTCCCATGTTCTCTAATGTATGCAAGAAACGGAAGTCAGTCTTTGTAACCATGGAACGTCCATCCACGCCGATACCAGCAAGGTCAAGTGTTGCCCATACTGGGTCTCCTGAGAATAACTGGTTGTAAGAAGGAATTCTTGCGAATTTTACCATTCTGAATTTCATTGTTAAATGATCGATCATTTCCTGAGCTTCTTCTTCTGTGATGATTCCTTTGTCAAGGTCACGCTGGATATAAATATCAAGGAATGTAGCGACACGTCCGATACTCATGGCAGCTCCATTCTGAGTTTTGATTGCTGCTAAATATCCAAAGTACATCCACTGGATTGCTTCTTTTGCAGTTTTCGCTGGTCTTGAAATGTCAAATCCATAGATCTTAGCCATTTCTTTCATACCTTTTAATGCTTTTTTCTGTTCTGCGATCTCTTCACGAAGACGGATCACATCATCTGTCATCACACCGCATCCACAGTTTGCAAAATCATTTTCTTTTTCTTCTAATAAGTAGTCGATTCCGTATAAAGCAACACGACGGTAGTCACCTACAATTCGACCACGTCCATAAGTATCTGGAAGACCCGTGATGATCTTGTTATGTCTTGCTTTTTTCATTTCTGGTGTGTACGCATCGAAAACAGCTGTGTTATGAGTCTTTGAATATTTTGTAAAGATTTCATGCAATCTTTCGCTTGGTTCATAACCATAGTTACGACAAGATTCTTCTGCCATTTTGATACCACCATATGGCATAAATGCACGTTTTAATGGTTTGTCTGTCTGAAGACCAACGATCTGTTCTAAATCTTTTGTTTCTTCGCTGATATAACCAGGTCCATGAGAAGTTAAAGAAGATACGATATCTGTATCCATGTCAAGAACTCCACCTTTTTTTCGTTCTTCTTTCTGAAGTCCCTGTAAGATACCCCATAGCTTATCTGTTGCTTCTGTAGATCCTGCAAGGAAGCTTTCGTCTCCATCATAAGGTGTGTAGTTTTCCTGGATGAAATCTCTTGTATTGATTTCTTCCTTCCAGATTCTACCTTTAAATCCTTCCCATTCTTCAAACTGTTTCATTTTGAAAACTCCTCCATTTCTTTTGGATTAAAATTATTATAAAAACTCCTTTGGTTAGCTCTATCTAACTCAATTACATTATAGCAAAAATAAAATTGAATACAATATACTTAACCGATAAACTTTCTCGTTAAATAAATAACAACTCCTGTTTTTCATATTTTTTTGCATACAAAAACAGTATATGGTCCAAAAAATTATACTTCAGACCATATACTGTTTTTTCATGTTCAATGACTATATAAAGAAACTTTTTAGTGATGGAATAATCTGATTCCTGTAAATGCCATTGCCATGTTGTACTTATTACAGCAGTCAATGACAGCGTCATCTCTTACAGATCCACCTGGCTGTGCGATGTATTTTACACCACTCTTATGTGCTCTCTCAATGTTATCAAAGAATGGGAAGAATGCATCAGATCCCAATGTAACATCTGTTAATTTATCTAACCATTCTCTCTTTTCTTCCTTTGTAAAGACCTCTGGCTTCTCAGTGAAGATGTTTTCCCATGCTCCGTCTGCTAAAACATCCATGTATTCATCTCCAATGTAAAGATCGATCGCATTATCTCTGTCTGCACGACGGATTTTTTCTTTAAATGGCAGGTTCATAACTTTTGGACACTGTCTTAACCACCAGTTGTCTGCTTTCTGTCCTGCAAGTCTTGTACAATGCACACGTGACTGCTGCCCTGCTCCGATTCCGATCGCCTGTCCGTCTTTTACGAAACATACAGAGTTAGACTGTGTGTATTTTAATACGATCAAAGAAATCTTCATATCGATCAATGCTTCTTCTGGAATCTCTTTGTTCTCAGTCACGATATTAGATAATAATTCATCATCGATCGGAAGTTCCTGTCTTCCCTGTTCAAATGTAACACCAAATACCTGTTTATGCTCTAATGGTGCTGGTGTATAGTTCTCATCGATCTTGATGATGTTATAGTTTCCGTTTTTCTTTGCTTTTAAGATTTCCAGTGCTTCATCTGTGTATCCTGGTGCGATCACTCCGTCAGATACTTCTCTCTTGATCAGACGTGCTGTATCTGCATCACATACATCAGATAAAGAAATAAAGTCACCAAATGAAGACATACGGTCTGCACCTCTTGCTCTGGCATATGCACATGCTAATGGAGATAAATCTCCCATATCATCTACCCAGTAGATCTTCTTTAAGGTATCAGACATTGGACGTCCTACAGATGCTCCCGCAGGTGATACGTGTTTGAAAGAAGTTGCAGCAGGAAGTCCTGTTGCTTTCTTTAATTCTCTTACCAGCTGCCATCCATTAAATGCATCCAAAAAGTTGATGTACCCTGGTCTTCCGTTTAATACTTCAATTGGAAGTTCACTTCCGTCTGCCATGTAGATTCTTGATGGTTTCTGGTTTGGATTACATCCGTACTTTAATTCTAATTCCTTCATTTTTCTTCTCCTTTGATCTGCTGATTGACTGATTATTTGTTCTTATTTACGATTCTTGTCTCATATTCTCCTGTTGCAATATCAATATAACGTACAAACAGAGATACTTTGTTGTCATCGTTTAAGCTGTTCCAAAGTGTATTTGTGAAGTCATCGATATCTTCTTCGATTGCTACTAATTTAGGTTCTCCTTCAAAACTTGGAAGTGGATTCCCATCATGCATATATGTGTGGATAAAACGTCCTTCTCCTGCGATTGGATTTTCATATGTATATGTAAATCGATTGCAACTTTCTGGATTTCCATTGTTACTCTTTAAAATAGACATTGCATAGTGAAATGTCCCATCTTTAATCTTCATCAGACCAGAAATTCTTGGTGTATAGTTTGGTCCGTCTGGTTCAAACTCACGACTTCTTAAAGATTCTTCAAAGGTAAGTCCCTTTTCTCTTCCTTCATATACTGTGTCTGTCTGATCCCCGTTCGTAACGATCGTCTCGTCTCCAAGAACACGAACTGGTGCATAAATGATCAGGCTTGGATCTTCTAGTTTAGCAGGATCAAATGCCTGTGTGCGAATTCCTTCCCCTTCTTCTACAAAGACACGATTACGGCTATTCTCACTGCGTCCCATGATAAAGTATGCAGTGACCGCTTTCTTCCCATCTTTGGATCTTCCGATGACGATTCCTCGTCCTGGGTAAGCATTTTCCTTTAATTCCTGAGCAAGAGCTAACTTCTTCATTGGTCTTAAATCTCCTTCTTTTGAAAATCTTGTTTTTTTATTTCTTCTATTGTATATAAAAAATGGATTGAATACAAGAAAAAACTAACAATTATAAAATAAAGGGCAGGTTTCCTATATATTTTTGTAACACTGTCCTTTATTTCTATCATTTTTTACATAGTTATGCTTTTTTATTTTACAATCCTTCTTATAGCAAGCAACTCCATAAGGTAGAAATTCCGCATAATTTATTATTTTAACATACAAAAAAGAATGGAACATCAATCCCTGACATTCCATCCTTTTTCTTATTTTATATTCAAAAATTACATTCTCTTGATTCGTTCAATAGCTTCGACTGTATTCTCATAGTTACCGAACGCTGTAAGTCGGAAGTATCCTTCTCCGCTTGGTCCGAATCCTGATCCTGGTGTTCCAACGACGTTGGCATCTTCTAACAGATGATCGAAGAATTCCCAAGATGTCATGTTGTCTGGTGTCTTTAACCAGATGTATGGTGCATTGACACCACCAGATACTGTGTATCCTGCATCCTGTAATCCGTTAAAGATTACTTTTGCATTGTTCATGTAGTATCCAACCTGTTCTTTTAACTGAGCTTTTCCGGCTTCAGAGTAAACTGCTTCTCCAGCTCTCTGTACGATGTATGGAGCTCCGTTATATTTTGTTCCGTGACGTCTTGCCCATAACGCATGTAACTGTGTATCTCCACATTTTAAATCTTTAGGGATAACAGTATATCCTAAACGAACTCCTGTAAATCCTGCGTTCTTAGAGAAACTCTTTAATTCGATCGCACATGTTCTTGCACCTTCACATTCATAAATTGTATGTGCAACGTTATCTTCTGAGATATATGCTTCGTATGCTGCATCATAAATGATCACGCATCCGTTTTTGTTTGCATAGTCTACCCATCCCTGTAACTGGTCTTTTGTGATTGTTGATCCAGTTGGATTGTTAGGGAAGCAAAGGTAAATGATATCTGGCACTTCGCTTGGGAAATCTGGTGCGAAGTTATTCTCTGCTGTACATGGCATGTAGATAACATCGCTCCATGTTTCTGTTGCTTTATCATATGTTCCGGCTCTTCCTGCCATAACGTTTGTATCTACATATACTGGGTATACAGGGTCACATACGGCAATCTTGTTATCCTGTGCAAAGATTTCCTGAATATTTCCAGAATCACATTTTGCTCCATCACTTACAAAGATTTCATCTGCTTTGATATCTGCTCCACGATCCTGATAATCATTCTTTGCGATTGCATTTCTTAAAAATTCATATCCAAGGTCTGGTGCGTATCCGTGAAATGTTTCTGCATGTCCCATTTCATCTACTGCTTTGTGTAAAGAGTCAATGATCGCTGGTGCCAGAGGCTGTGTTACGTCTCCAATTCCTAAACGAATAATATTTTTGTCAGGGTTTGCCTCGGAATATGCATTTACTTTTTTCGCAATTGTAGAAAATAAATAACTTCCAGGCAGTTTCAAGTAATTGTCGTTAATTTTAAACATAAATTCCTCCTAGTTTTGATATGTTAATGATTCTTTAATCATCTTTGCCATTTCGATAAGACCCACTCCACTGTTCATGCTTCTTTGTTGTATATATGCGTGGGCTTCACTCTCTGTAATCTGATTATTCTGCATCAGTAATTCTTTGACTTCTTCCAGAAGACGGACTTCTTCTCTCGTACGTTGTTTTGGACGTTGTTTTCTTCGTCTTTGCTTCTCAGAAATTTCGGTAACGATCTCTCTCGTTTTCTCGACTAATTCATACCCTTTTAACGGCATCGAAAGTCCTATGACATTCGGATACACGCAGTCATCTAAATATTGGCGAGAAGCGATCAGCAACATCTTGACCTCTTCAGAAAGATATTCTCTTAATTCACTGTAGATCATATCGGAACATTTGTATCCGCAGACGACTAGTCCTTCTTCAACACCTTCCATACGCTGGACTACCTGTGCACCCGTTGCACATACAGCGGTCACTTCAAAACCACTTCTTACCAGAAGATTCCTAATGCTTCTGGCGACTTCTTGTTTCGGGAATAAAACGATGACGTTTACCAAGCTTCTCACCTCCCGTATCATGTATATATCAATCATTAGATCTTGTATAAATAACGATCGACTTCCCATTGTGATACGAACTTCTGATAAGACTCCCATTCAGCACTCTTAGCTTCAACATACTTGTTAAAAATATGATCTCCTAAAAGTTCTTTCATATAAGTGCTTTGTTTGAAAATCTCAAGAGCTTCTTTCATGTCTCTTGGCAGTGTATTAATCCCTGCTTCTTGTTTTTCTCCCTCAGCCATCTCATACTGATTCTTCATGGAACCTTTTCCTGGTGTTAATTTGCGCTTGATCCCATCTAATCCTGCTGCAAGGCTGACTGCCAGTGCAAGGTAAGGATTCGCAGCAGAATCAGGGCTTCTAAATTCAAGCCTTGTTCCGCTTCCACGGGCTGCTGGTACTCTGATAAGTGGACTTCTGTTCGATGGTGACCACGAAACATCCACAGGTGCCTCATATCCTGGCACGATTCTCTTATAAGAGTTTACCAGTGGATTTGTAATCAGGCACATCTCATTTGCATGTTCCATAACTCCAGCCATGAAGTGAAAAGCCTCCTCACTGATTCCAAGATTATTCTTAGAATCAGCAAAAATATTCTTTCCATTCTTCCATAAAGACATGTTAAGATGCATTCCTGAACCGTCCACTCCAGTGATCGGTTTTGGCATAAAACTTGCATAAAGTCCATGTCTTTTAGCAATATATTTTACGATGAATTTAAATGTGAGGATGTTATCGGCCGTTCTTAAGGCATTGTCATACTTAAAGTCGATCTCATGCTGTGCTGGTGCAACTTCATGATGAGATGCCTCGATCTCAAATCCCATATCTTCAAGATTCAAGATCATATCTCTTCTGGCACTTTCTCCTAAATCTAACGGAGCTACATCAAAATATCCGGCTTTCTCATGAGAAACCGTCGTTGGGCGGCCTTCTTCATCTGTGTGGAATAAGAAAAATTCACATTCCGGACCGACGTTAAATTTATAACCCATTTTCTGGCACTCAACCATCACTCGTTTTAATACATTTCTTGGATCTCCAGCAAATGGAAGTCCATCTTGTCCGTATACATCACAGATCAATCTTGCCACGCGGTTTCCTCCCGCATTCCACGGGAAGATTGCAAAGCTGTCAAGATCTGGATATAAATACATATCTGATTCTTCAATACGGACAAATCCATCTACACTAGATCCATCAAATGTACACTTATTATCCAACGCTTTCTCAAGCTGTCTTGCGGTGATCGCGACGTTCTTCATTGTTCCGAACAAGTCAGAAAATTGTAGTCTGATAAATTCGACATCATTTTCTCTGACGAGGTCTATCACATCCTGTTTTGTGTATCGACCCATAACATCACTCCTTCTTACTTCTTAATTAAATCTGTGCGATATCAACTACGCTGAGCTGATCTCTGTTTCCTGTTTCCAAACTAGTCAGTAGAGCATCTGCCGTATCAAGACTTGTAAGGCATGTTACTCCTGTTTCAATCGCGTAACGGCGGATCAGGAATCCATCTCTGCTTCGACCTACACCCTGAGATGGTGTATCAATGACTAAATCAATTTTATCATCTAAAATGAGATCTAGCAAGTTTGGAGATTCTTCTTCTAATTTATTAATCTGTTTTGCATGAACTCCAGCTTCATTTAAGACTCTGCAAGTGCTCTTTGTTGAGAAAATCTCATATCCTAATGCTTCAAATCTGCGTCCAATATCAATCGCATCGATCTTATCGGAGTCTTTCACTGTTAAGATCATCTTCTTATATTTTGGAAGATTGACTCCAGCTCCTAAGAACGCTTTATATAATGCTTCATGGAAGTTCTTAGAAATACCTAAGCACTCACCTGTAGATTTCATTTCAGGTCCAAGGCTGATCTCTGCTCCTCTTAATTTTTCAAATGAGAAGACAGGTTTCTTCACTGCATAGTATTCAGATTCTTTCTGAAGTCCTGGTTCATATCCAAGATCTCTGATCTTTGCCCCTGTGATCACTTTCGCTGCTAATGCTACGATCGGAATACCTGTTACTTTACTGATATAAGGTACAGTACGGCTAGATCTTGGGTTTACTTCGATGACATATACTTCATCATCTGCTACGATAAACTGAATGTTGATCAGTCCGATAACGTGTAATGATTTTGCAAGTTTTCTTGTATATTCTGCGATGATTCGTTTAATCCTGTCTGTTAAATTAATAGATGGATATACGGAAATGCTGTCTCCTGAATGGATTCCGGCACGTTCCACATGTTCCATGATTCCTGGGATCAGAATATCTGTTCCATCACAAACAGCATCAACTTCGACTTCTTTACCAACCAGATATTTATCGATCAAGATTGGATGTTCCTGCTCGTAACGGTTGATAACTTCCATAAATGCCGTGATATCTTCATCAGATACCGCAATCTGCATTCCCTGTCCACCAAGTACATAAGAAGGTCTTACAAGCACTGGATATCCAAGTTCATGTGCAACTTTGATTGCTTCTTCGCATGTAAAGACTGTTGTTCCTTTTGGTCTTGGGATACAGCATTCTTCTAAGATCTCGTCAAATAATTCTCTATCTTCAGCTGCATCTACATTTTCAGCACTTGTTCCAAGGATTGGTACTCCCATCTTCATCAGTGCTTCTGTTAATTTGATCGCTGTCTGTCCACCGAACTGTACGACTGCACCGTCTGGTTTCTCAAGATCTACGATACTTTCTACATCTTCTGCTGTTAATGGCTCAAAATAAAGTTTATCAGCAACATCAAAGTCTGTAGAAACTGTTTCAGGGTTGTTGTTTACGATGATTGTCTCGTATCCTTCTTTGCTTAATGCCCATACACTGTGTACAGAACAGAAGTCGAATTCGATACCCTGTCCGATACGGATTGGTCCAGAACCAAGTACCATGACTTTTTTCTTTCCTGATGTTTCTTCGACTTCATTTTCTCCGTCATAGCAAGAATAGTAGTAAGGTGTTGCTGCATCAAACTCAGCTGCACATGTATCTACCATCTTGTAAGATGCATGAATATTATATTCATTTCTTAATTCTTTGATCTCACGTTCTGTCTTACCTGTTAAGCTTCCGATCACTTTATCTGGGAATTCTAAACGTTTTGCTTCCTGTAATAAAGCTTTATCTAATGTATCGGCTTGTGCTAATTTCTTTTCCATCTCAACTAAGACTGCGATCTTATCTAAGAACCAGCGGTCAATCTTTGTGATGTTAAAGATCGTATCATAGTCAAATCCACGACGAATTGCTTCTGCGATCACATAGATACGAAGGTCGTCGATCTTTTCAAGTTCTTTTAATAATTCATCATCTGTTAATTTATCGTAATCACCGAAAATTAAGCTGTCTACATGCTGCTCTAAGGAACGGATGGCTTTCATTAACGCCCCTTCAAAGTTTGTTCCAATACTCATAACTTCTCCAGTTGCTTTCATCTGAGTTGTCAGAGTACGTTTTGCATGAATAAACTTATCGAATGGAAGTCTAGGCATTTTCACTACACAATAGTCAAGCATTGGCTCAAAACTTGCATACGTTTTCTTTGTTACCGCATTTTCGATTTCATCTAATGTATATCCAATCGCGATCTTTGCTGTTACTTTCGCAATTGGGTATCCTGTTGCTTTGGAAGCTAAGGCTGAAGAACGGCTGACACGAGGGTTTACCTCAATAACGCAGTATTCAAAGCTGTCTGGATTCAATGCGTACTGTACGTTACATCCACCATGAACATCTAATTCTGTGATGATGTTTAATGCAGATGTACGAAGCATCTGGTATTCTTTATCTCCTAAAGTCTGAGATGGAGCTACTACGATACTGTCTCCTGTATGAACACCAACTGGGTCGATGTTTTCCATGTTACAGATTGTAATACATGTTCCATTTTCATCACGCATTACTTCGTATTCGATTTCCTTCCATCCACCGATGTAACGTTCTACTAATACTTCACCTACACGGCTTAGACGAAGACCATTCTCAAGGATCGTCTCTAATTCTTCCTGGTTATGGGCGATTCCTCCACCACTTCCTCCAAGTGTATATGCTGGACGAAGTACTGCTGGATATCCGATCACTTTAGCGAATTCCACACCATCTTCTACTGTTTTAACAACCTGTCCTGCGGCGATCGGTTCCCCGATCTTTTCCATTGTCTGCTGGAATTCTAAACGGTCTTCTGCTTTTTTGATCGTAGATGGAGATGTACCGATCAATTTCACTCCGGATTTTTCAAGGTATCCGCTCTCTACTAATTCCATGGCCAGATTTAAGGCTGCCTGTCCACCAAGTGTTGGAAGGATACTGTCTGGTTTTTCTTTTTCAATGATCTTTTCGATGACAGAAGCTGTTAATGGCTCGATATATACTTTATCTGCAATGTCTTTATCTGTCATGATCGTTGCAGGGTTTGAGTTTACTAAGACTACTTCCACTCCCTCTTCCTGAAGTGCTCTACAAGCCTGTGTTCCTGCATAGTCAAATTCTGCTGCCTGTCCAATAACGATCGGTCCTGATCCGATTACAAGTACTTTCTTTATATCTTCTCTCTTAGGCATTTTTTGCTCCTTTCATTCTATCCATAAATTCATCAAATAAGTAAGCTGTATCCTGTGGTCCAGGGCATGCTTCTGGATGGAACTGAACTGTTCGAATGTTTTTATTTTTATAGTCTAATCCTTCGATTGTTTTATCATTTACATTAATAAAGGAAACTTCTGCAACATCTGGATCAATTGTTTCTTCCTTGATCACATATCCGTGGTTCTGAGAAGAAATATAAACTCTTCCGCTCTTTAAGTCTTTCACCGGATGATTTCCTCCACGATGTCCCCAACGCATTTTTTCTGTGTCTGCACCTGTTGCAAGTGCCATCAACTGATGTCCTAAACAGATTGCAAAGATAGGTACCTCGCTGTCATATAATTTCTTGATCTCTTTGATGATCTGTACACATTCTTTTGGATCTCCAGGTCCGTTTGATAACATGATACCGTCTGGCTGATCTCCTAAGATTTCTTCTGCTGTTGTATCTGCTGGATAAACTGTTACATCACATCCACGTTTTTCTAAAGAACGAATAATATTATTCTTTGTTCCAAGGTCTAATAATGCAACTTTAAATCCATCTCCATTGAAATGTTCTTTTTCTGTTCTGGAAACAGTTTTTACTGCATCTGTTACTGTATATTCTTTTAATTTTGGAAGGATTTCATCTAAATTGAAATCAGGATTTGTGGTGATCATTCCACCCATGCATCCATGTTCTCTTAAAATCTTTGTGATAGCTCTTGTGTCAACACCACAAATACCTGGAATGTCATGTTCTTTCAGATAATCTTCTAAGTCTTCTTCTCTTCTGAAGTTGCTTGAAGTTCTTGAGATTTCTCTTACGATAAAGGCTGAGTGCCAAGGTTTTTCAGATTCGATGTCCTCTAGACATACTCCATAATTTCCTATCAGTGGGTAAGTCATTACGACTCCCTGTCCCTGATAGGAAGGATCTGTTAATACTTCTAAATAGCCTGTCATGGAAGTATTAAATACGACTTCACAGATCACTTCTTTTTGGGCTCCAAAACTTTTTCCCTCAAATACGTGTCCGTCTTCCAATATCAAAAATGCGTTCATGTAATTTTTCCTCCTAAAAAGTCTCTTTCATAGGGTTGTATTTTGTCAGGAAGAACTAACTTCCTATTTATAAAATAAGAGTTTTGCCAAAACCCTTGATTTTATATAAAAAAAAGAAATACCCTAAAATAAAAATTACAAAGCTAAGTATTGGAAATTCAGCGATCTTGTCCTTCCAATACCCAAGTTATTTTTTATTTCAGAAATATTTCTCTACAAATTGTAAAAATTTTATCATATATTTTTTGTCGTTGCAAGTACTTTTTTGTATTTTTATATGTTTTTTTCTTTATGCATCCGCTCTTCACTCTCTCTTTTAGAAAAAACACATCCGCAGAAATTCTGACGATACAAATTATATTCTTTCGATAATTGAATAGATCTCTGATAACCACCTTTCTTTTTAAAATCAGATGGAAGAAATCTAACTCCTGCTAATTCTCCTGCTTTCTGTCCAAGTTCATTCAGCCATGCAGCATTTTTTAATGGACTAATCGTAAGGGTTGTTGTGAAATAATCATATCCACCTTCTTGGGCAAGTTTTGCCGCCTGATCCAATCTTAATTTGTAACAACGATAACATCTCTTACCACCTTCTGGTTCCTGTTCATAGCCCTTTGCCATATCAAAAAAAGTCTGCGGGGCATATCCAGCATCGATCACTTTAATAGGAAGATTCATTTCACTGACCAGACGCTGTTGTTCGTGGACTCTTTTTTCATACTCTTCTTTGGAGTCGATATTTGGATTGTAGTAGTCAATGGTGATATCAAAATATTGGGAGAGATATTCCATGACATAGCTGCTACATGGCGCACAGCAACTGTGGAGTAATAGGGTTGGTTTGGTTTCTCCTAAGTTTTCGATTACTTTATCTAATTGTTTTTGGTAGTTTATTTTGTTCATTGGCTGTCTCTTTCTGATTTTGTTTTTTACTGTTTTCTTTCTATTATACTAGTATTTATATAAAAAGAAAACACCGGCAGTTAATTGTTAGCACTCTTTTTTCATGAGTGCTAATTTTTACTTGACTTTTATCAACTTTGGTTCTACAATACTCTTTGTAAAAGTTCTATTTGGCATAGAACACTTGATTAAGATCATAATATTTTTAGATAAAGGAGTGTACAAATTATGGCAGAAACAAAGGGAACTCTTTCCATTAACAGCGATAATATTTTCCCAATCATTAAGAAATGGCTTTATTCCGATCACGATATTTTCTTCCGTGAATTAATCTCTAACGGATGTGATGCCATCACAAAATTAAAGAAATTAGATATGATGGGAGAATACAATTTCCCAGAAGGACATAAAAACAAAGTTGAAGTTATCCTTGATCCTGAGAAGAAAACTTTAAAATTCATCGATACTGGTCTTGGTATGACTGCTGATGAAGTTGAAAAATACATCACTCAGATTGCATTTTCTGGTGCAACTCAGTTCTTAGAACAGTACAAAGACAAAACAGAAGGTGACCAGATCATCGGACATTTTGGTCTTGGTTTCTATTCTGCATTTATGGTAGCGGACGAAGTTACGATTGACACTCTTTCTTATAAAGAAGGAGCAGAACCTGTTCACTGGACTTGTGATGGTGGTACAGAATACACAATGGCAACAGGTACAAAAGAAACGGTTGGTACAGAGATCACTTTATTCTTAAATGAAGAAAGCACAGAATTCGCAAATGAATACCGTGCAAGAGAGATCATCGAGAAATACTGTTCTTTCATGCCAACAGAGATTTTCTTATCTGTAGAAGGTGCCGAACAAGAATTTGAGACAATCCCAGAAGATCAGGTAAAAGACGATGATGTCGTTGTAGAACACATCCATGAAGATGCAAAAACTGAAGAAAAAGAAAACGAAGACGGTACAAAAGAAACTATAGAAGTTTCCCCTGCAAAAGATCTTGTTAAGATCAATAAACGGCCTGTTTCTTTAAGTGATACACATCCTCTTTGGAATAAACGTCCAAATGAATGTACTGATGAAGAATACAAAAACTTCTATCACAAAGTCTTCCATGACTTTAAAGAACCATTATTCTGGATCCACCTAAACATGGATTACCCATTTAACTTAAAAGGTATCCTTTACTTCCCTCAGATCAATACAGAATATGATTCTATCGAAGGAACAATTAAATTATATAACAATCAGGTATTTATCGCCGATAACATCAAAGAAGTCATTCCTGAATTCTTAATGTTATTAAAAGGTGTGATCGATTGTCCTGACCTTCCACTGAACGTATCAAGAAGTGCTCTTCAGAACGATGGATTCGTGAAGAAAATTTCTGATTACATCACAAAGAAAGTTGCTGATAAGTTAACTGGTATGTGCAAGACAGACCGTGAATCTTATGAAAAATACTGGGATGATATCAGTCCATTTATCAAATTTGGATTCATCCGTGACCAGAAATTCGCAGATAAGATCAAAGATTACATCTTATTTAAGAATATGGAACATAAATATGTAACATTAAGCGACCTGGTTCCAGCTCCTGCAAACGATGATGATGTGACAACTTTATACTATATCACAGATGAAGTTCAGCAAAGCCAGTATATCAATATGTTCAAAGAACAGGATATGGATGCTGTCATTTTAAATCATAACATTGATTCTGCATTTATCACACAGATCGAACAGCAGAATCAGCATATCAAATTTAAACGTATCGATGCGGATGTCGAAGATGCCCTTAAAGAAGATGTAGATGAAAAAGAATTAGATGAAATCAAGACTTCTTTAACTGACCTGTTTAGAAAGACTTTAAACAAAGAAAACCTTGAAGTTCACGTTGAAAAATTAAAAGATGCAAAGATTTCTTCTATCATCACTTTATCTGAAGAAAGCAGACGTATGCAGGATATGATGAAGATGTATGCAATGCCTGGTATGGACCCTAATATGTTTGGTGCTCCTGCACAGGTTCTGACTCTAAATGCAAATAATACACTTGTGAAATATCTGTTTGAGCATGGAGATGCCCAAAATGCAAAGATTATTTGCGAACAGCTGTATGATCTTGCCATGTTAAGTCATACAACATTAGCTCCTGAAGAAATGACAAAATTTGTTCAGAGAAGTAATGAGATTATGGAAATGATCACGAAATTTTAATTTGTAGTTGGCCAACTGTAGATTTTGAGTATATGATAAAAAATAAATAAACGATCGGAAGAGCAGCTAGAGAATTTTTCTCACGTTTTTTACAGATCGCTGATCCGCCGGCTTTCCTTGCGTAACTCGCCTTCAATGATATTCAAACCAGAACTCTTTGAAGCTCAAACAACGCACCAAGCCGGCTGCGAATCCGTAAAAAACGTGGCAAAATTCTAATGCTGCTCTTCCGATCGTTTATTTATTTTTTATCATATACCAGAAGTCTAAAGTGTGGACAATTACAAGATTGAAAAACTTAAGTGGGTATGTATGTTAAACGGTATTGATTTCTAATCTATAAATGGTTCCTTCTTCACTCAGAAGAACATAAATTCTATGTGGCTGGAATTTTTTTGCTGGTGGTGCTGGGTAATAAGCATTTATAGCATACAAACAGGACCTGTCATCAAACAACAGGTCTTTTATATAGATGATTCACTTATGAAAAGACCAAGGGACTTTAATGTCCCTTATGCTTTTCTCTTTTCTTTTGCTGTTTCAGCTCAAACGTTCGTTGTTTTTTGGTCTCTTTTTTCTTGCGACTTTTCTCTTTACGCTTCTGTTTGTTCTGTTCCTGCTGTAATTTCAACACCTGCTGCGATTTTGTCCCAATGCCTGTTTCCAGCATCTGCTTTTTTGCTTCTCGATGCATCCGTTTCGGATTTCTTCTTAAATCCTTTACAACAGTTTCAACAGCTGGACTGAATTTCAAACGAAAATAGTGTTTTTGAATATATTCCTGCACTTCATAATCTTTTGGTTCTACACCAAACGTTACCTTCGCCACAGATAGTTTGCCGTCTTCCGTACGCTCAAATATGCCTACCCAAAATGGCTTTTCAAAATATACCGTCAGTTTTCCATTTGTTTTGTCCATAAGAATCCCTCCTAAAATTAATTAGGCAAAGAATGGACAACCCGGAGGGGCAGGTTACTTACCCTATTTACATAGGACGGCCGGGCTACCTACCGGCTCTGGTACATAAATGATTGTACGTTGCGTTTTTATCTTTGCATTTATAAGCTACTCTATCAGTAATAATACCATAAAATTTTCATTGTTGTATGAAAATTTTGCTTCTTTTTTATCTCTTCCTCATCTTTACAATTCTTCTGGATGGATATATAATATTTTGGAAATATTTTTAAGAAAGCTGGTTTTTTCATGTGTAGTAGGGATATGGATCGTTGGATCCATTTTAATATGGCAATCGTTGGGGGATTTCTTGGTGGTTTTGCGATTCTTAATCATCATGAACTCTTTGGTTCTGCGCAGACTTCGAATCTGATCTCTGTATTTGCAGATCTTGCTGGACACCCGGATGCGAATTTCTTTGTGCGACTTCTTGGTGTTTTTATTTATATGTTTGCATTATCACTGACGGTGATCTTACCAAAGTTTACAAGGCTGCATCTTCCTTATGTCAGTCTTTTTATAGATGCAATGGCAGCCTTGATCGTTGCTTTTCTTCCATCGGATCTGAATGATTTCATTGCCCTCTATCCGTTGTATTTTGCAATGGCAATTCAGTGGTGTTCCTTTAAGGGTGGGGATGGATTTACCTGCTCTACAATTTTTTCTACGAATAACCTGCGTCAGTTTACGACATCTATGACAGAATATCTTTGCAGTAAAGATCCCGACGCCTTAAGAAAATGGAAATTTTTCGCTTCTGTTTTGCTTTGTTTCCATTTTGGTGTTATCGTTTCTTATCTATCTTGCAAAAACTTTGGACATACTGGTTCTCTTGTATGTTTTCTGCCTGTTTTCAGTGGTTTTTGTCTTGTGTGGACGAGAAAACATTTTGTTGCAGTGAAACATTTTGTCTACAACTATCTGATCACACCAAAGAAAAGTTCAGCTTATACTACAGAAAGTGAGTAATTATGGAAAATTTAATCTTTAGCTTAAACGCTACAGTTCCTGTCTTTTTGATGATGCTCTTAGGACTTGTCTTTAAAAAGATTGGATGGATTGATGATATTTTTGCTTCGAAAATGAATAAGTTTGTTTTTATGGTTCCTTTGCCTGTCTTGGTATTTGAGGATCTTGCAACGGTTGATTTTTCAAAAGTCTGGGATGTTAAGTTTGTCCTGTTTTGTTTTATCGTTACCATGATCAGTATTACGATTTCTTTTCTGATTTCTTGTCTGCTAGGTGATAAAACGATCCGTGGAGAATTTATTCAGGCGGCTTACCGAAGCAGTGCTGCTCTCCTTGGAATCGCATTTATCCAAAACATTTATGGAAATGCCGGAATGGCTCCTTTGATGATCATTGGAAGTGTACCATTATATAATATGATGGCTGTTGTTGTCTTATCTGTATTTAAACCTGGACAGAGTGGGCTTGACCATACTGTTGTGAAAAAAACGGTCAAAGGAATCGTGACAAACCCAATCCTTATCGGAATTGTTGCTGGACTTGTCTGGTCTGCATTAAAAATTCCAATGCCTGCAATCCCTAAAAAGGTTATTTCAAGCATTGGAAATGTCGCCACTCCAATGGGACTCATGGCGATGGGCGCTACCTTCGATATCAAAAAAGCTTTTGGAAAGATCAAACCATCTGCCATTGCTGCTTTTATGAAACTTATTGGTCTTTGTGCCATTTTCCTGCCAATTGCAGTGAAACTTGGATTCCGTACCGATAAGTTGGTTGCCATCCTTATCATGCTTGGTTCCGCAACAACAGTAAGTAGTTTTGTTATGGCGAAGAATATGGGACATGAGGGAACTCTTTCTTCCAGTGTTGTCATGTTAACAACGATGTTTAGTGCATTTACAGTTACGGGATGGCTATATATTTTAAGACATTTTATGTTAATCTAGCTAACTTAGATCCAATATGATCTGGTATTTTTCCAGCCAGTAATTGACTTGCAGAAGGTAAGCGATCATCTGAGGACCTGCCATCAACTGTCCATACCATGGTTTACCATAGTCTTTCGGACTGTCTAAGAATCTGCTTAGTTTATATGCATCGATCAGTTCTTTGATCGGTGCTCCTTTTTTTGCCATAACTTTCAGAAGTTCTTTGGATAAGATTTTTTCATAGTTTGGATCATAAGTCTTTGGATATGGACTTTTTCTTCGATACAATACCTCATCTGGCAGGATTCCTTCCCCTGCTGCTCTTAGCAATCCTTTTACCACACCATTTAAACATTTTAACTCCCACGGAACATTATAAAGATATTCCACGATCCTATGATCAGCAAACGGCACTCGTGCTTCTAACCCACAATGCATGCTCGTGCGATCCATGCGATCCATTAAGGTTACCATAAACCATCTTAGATTCAGATAAGAAATCTGCCTTCTTCTAGCTTCGATCTGATCTTCTCCATAAAGTTTTGGCGTCTCATTGATCGTCTTTTGATAAGCTGTTCTTGCATAAGATTCTAAATCCACTTTCTGTATGATATCATCATTTAACAGCATTTTTCTTGGCTGCATATCCATAGACCATGGGAAAATCTCTGCCTTGAAGCATTCCTCTTTATGAAACCATGGATAACCGCCAAAAATTTCATCTGCACACTCCCCTGTTAATGTTACTTTGTTATATTTTACAACTTTCGAACAAAAATATAGCATCGAAGACTCCACATCTGCCATACATGGAAGATCTCTGGCATCAACTGCTTTGTATAGATTTTCGATCATATTTTCATTGTCGCATTCCAAATATCTGTGATCTGTCTTTGCATAATCAACCATCTTATCAACCCATGGGCGGTCTTCGCTTGGCTGGAAGGCGTTTGATTTAAAATATTTATGATTATTTACAAAATCAAAGGAAAATGTGTTTAAATTTTTTCCTTCTTTTTGAAGCTTTTTCGCACAGATTGCTGTGACAAGACTACTGTCAACTCCACCAGATAAAAATGTACTGATTGGAATATCGGATAACATCTGCATTTCCACGGCATCTTTTACTAGCCACCTTGTATGCTCGATCGTATCTTTTTCGCTGTCTGTGTGTTTTTTCGCTTTCAATTCCCAATATGCACGATCTTTCAGCCCTTCACGATCGTATTCCAGGAAATGCCCTGGAAGGACTTCATAAATATCTTTGAACACTCCTTTTCCATATGACTTTGCAGGTCCCAACCCAAAGATTTCACAAAGTCCTTCTCTGTTGATCACTGGTTTGACTCCTGGATAGGCAAACAAGCCTTTGATCTCAGATGCAAAGATTAATGTATCTCCCCGTTTTATATAGAATAATGGCTTCACACCAACACGATCTCTGATCAAATATAATTTCTTCCGTTTCCCATCCCACAGAGCAATAGAAAAAATTCCATTCAACTCTTCAATATAAGAAATCCCATACCTGATATACCCGGTTAATACAACTTCCGTGTCACTCGTTGTCGAAAACATTTCTCCTTCTTTGATCAGTTGTTCTTTTAACGTTTTCATGTTATAAATCTCGCCATTTAAGATGATTGCGTAGGTATTTCCTTCTTTCTTTTTACACATTGGCTGATGTCCCCTGTAAAGGTCAAGGATTGACAATCGTACATGCCCTAATGCACAGCCATTTTCCAAAAATATTCCTTCATCATCTGGACCTCGATGTCTTTGAACTTCATTCATTTTCTTTAAGATCTGATATATTTCTTTCTCTGTTTTTTTATCATTGTTTCTAGGATTTAGAAATCCTGCAATTCCACACATACACGCTACCTCTTTTTATTTTTTATGATCAATGAGAACCGGCTGGTATTGTCTGCCTTTTAATGCCTGCAAAATTGTCGGAATGAGCAGTCTTGTATCCGCGATCATGGAGTTTGGCTTCTTTACCGGATCATCCTGTCCGAATGGTACAAAATAAATATGCTTATGATTTAAAAGATTCCCGATATTCTTAAGATTCATACCTAAGGCATCATTGCTCGCCATAGAGATAACGACTGGTTTTTCATTCCGCAGCTGCGCTTTAGCTGCCATTAAAACCGGAGTATCTGTAATTCCATTGGCAAGTTTCGCCATGGTATTTCCTGTACATGGCATTAAAATCAGGATATCCAGACACCCTGTCGGACCGATGATTTCTGCTTCTTCAATCGTTTTCATCGGTTCATTTCCTGTCATATCGTGTGCTCTTTTTACAAATTCCTCACCTTTTCCAAACCTGCATTTAATATGCTGGGATATGTCAGAAAAGATCGTCTGCAAGATCGCACCTTCTTCTAGTAAGCGATCAATCTGTTCAAAGGCTTTTGTGTAAGTGCAAAAGGAACCTGTCATTGCTACTCCGATTCTTTTATTTTTCAATACCATGTTTGATCTCTCCACTGATTTCTAAAACTTTTTTTGCAAGCATGATCCCAGAAGATTTCGGGGAATAAATGCCTGGAAGACTTGGGCATAGTTTTGCACAGATTCCTAGTTTTTCCGCCATTTGATGGTTTGTTCCACCAGGATAGGAAGCAATATCTATGATACAGGATTCTTTGGAGATCTTCCTGAGGATATCTTCTTTTAGGATCTGTTTTGGAACGGTATTAAAAATATGATCATACTGACAGATCCGCCGTTTTAGTTCCGTAAAATCCATAACATCAAGTCCAAAAGATTTTGCAAGACTTCTTGCTGTTTTATTTCTGGCACAGACTGTTACCTGAGCATCCATTCCTTTTAGTTTCGCTGCAAGAACTTTTGCACATCTTCCATAGCCAAGAACCAGACAACGACTTTTGTGAAGATTGATCGGCTGCATCTTGATCGCTTCCATGATCGCACCTTCTGCAGTTGCGATCGCATTGTAGATAGCGACATCATCCATTTTCATGAAGTCAAATGCTTTGATTTCTTTTTGTTCACATTCATGTCGAATTTCTTCATTGATACATCCCCCAAATAAAATCTGTTCTTTCGTCATTTCTTGAAACAGTGTTTCTACTGACATTTTTTTGTTACTAGAACTTCCTGTGATTTCCCCGTTTTTTGAAAAAACGACGGGTCCAATAATGCACTTTGCTTCTCTTATGACATTTTCAAAAGATTTACCTTCCTTGCATTCTGAGCCTTCTTTTTTGGTTGCATATGTGATAACCTGATATCTTTGATTTTTTAGATAGTTGGCTAAATATACCTGTCTCATATCACCGCCGATAACGGCAAAATCATAAATCACAGTCTTTTTTCCTTTCTTTTTTCTTCTATTTAATATATGTGATTTTTATTCATTTTGTTCTTTTAAAAATACATCAATTTTACCCCTTTAAAAATTAAAAAGTAGTGATATAATAAACTCAAGTGCATAGAAACACCTACAATACAGCAAGAGCTTCCACTACACTGGGAGCTCTTTTTGTGTATTTATATATTTTATACACAAAGTACTTCCGGTGTTATACCATAACATGCATAATATCTTAATGTTTTTTCAAGGAGGAACTTTTTATGAACACATTAACTGCAGAAAAAAGAGATTTGAAAACAAAGGCTAAAAAATTAAGAAAAGAAGGTTATGTTATCGGAAATCTGTTTGGCAGAGATATCGAAAATTCCATTCCATTGAAAGTTGATTCCCGTGAAGCCGCTAAATTCTTAAAGGATAACAAAAAAGGAGCTCATATTACTTTACTTGTTGACGGAGAAAATGTAGACGCCATCGTAAAAGAAATCGACTACAATGCCATGAAAAACGAAACAATGTTTATTAACTTCCAGGCATTAGTTGCTGACGAAAAGATCCACACAACTGCTGCGATCGAATTATTAAACGAAGATGCTGTACAGAATGGTATCGTTGAACAGTCCTTATCTGAAATCGAATACAAAGCATTCCCAGCTGATATCGTTGAAAAGGTTGAGATTGATTTAACACAGTACAATGTTGGTGATATGATCCATGTCAAAGACTTGCCATTAGCTGCTAACAGCAAAATCTCTCTTGTTACACCAGAAGATACTCTGGTCGTTAACATCGCAGAACCTGAAGCTGTTCCTGAAGATGAAGACGAAGAAGCGGCTGAAGAATAAATAAATCAGTGAAAGAAAAGACTCGATTTTCATAATTAAAAATCGAGTCTTTTTATTTTGCCTTTTCTTTGATATCCTTTAAAAAATCCAGCATTTTTTCTCGGATGTTTTTCTCTGCATTCTGAGATCATCAACTGAATCTTAAATTTAAAATCTTCAGATTCCAAGATCGTAAATGGATGTTCTTCTGTTACACAAACCGATAAATGTTCACTCTCATATTGTGGATAAGTTCCTGTAAATCCTTGTTCTTTCAGTTTTTTATCAACCTGTTCCCTGTATCGTTGAATCTTCTGATCGATTCTTTCTCCATAATTCCTTGCTGGATATGGATCAGAAGCATTGCAGACTTTCTCGCAGATCAATTCATATAAATCTTGTCTCTTTGGATCTTGCAGTTTCTTTGCAAGCGTCATCTCCATTCGTTTGGTTGGGTGCTTCTCATATTTATCGATCCATTTTAAATAATCTTTATCACCTGCCTGCATAGCAAGATTTCTCATACATTCTAATCCTTCTTCGGTTTTGTCATACCATTCTTCTGGATCTTCATTGATTGGAAAATAGTAATAAAATGGTGCAAATTCGATCAGTGACATGATCTCCATCTCTTGATCATTACACACTTCTTCCCCTAAAAAGCGATATTTCTCACGGATCGTTCCAATCATATAGACTAGCTGGCGCCACTGCTCAGCTCCATCTCTCCAGAAATGTCCGATCTCATGATACCGGTAACAGTTCGTATGTTCCATGATCGCATCAAACCACATCGTAAAGACACTTTCTTCTCCCTGATGAACAATTAACCCATAACGACCTTCTCGTTCTTCTAGTTGTGCCCACATCTCTCCTTCATAGTCTTTGTCATATTTTCCAGAGATACGAAGTCCATGGAAACTTAGATAACACTCAATTGCATCGTTCATCATATATGGAACATATCCTGTTTGATTTCCATCTTTTTCTTCAACTTGAAGTTCAAACACCTGATATTCAAAAATCTGTGCAAGCAACTGTGTTGATCTTGATATTTCTTCTAAATTTGTTTCAAAATAGTTCATACGGAATTCCTTTTCCTATTATCTATGTATTTTATTTATATTTCTGAATTTCATTTAAAAAACGTTCGCCATATTTCTGAAGCTTATGTTCTCCGACTCCATTGACTTCTAACATTTCCTCATCATTAGAAGGTTTCATCGTACTCATATGTACCAGTGTCTTATCGGAAAAGACCATATATGGCGGGATTTTCTGTTCGGATGCGATCATTCTTCGAAGTACACGTAATGCTTCGAACAATTCTGTATCTTCCTCAGCAAGTGCTGCCACAGCCCCTGCTTTCTTACGTTTCTTCGTCTGAATCTTTCGTTCTTCTTTCTCTTTTTCGACTTCTTTTGGAATCTTGATCTCAAAATTCCAGTTATCATCAATCTTAGTGATATCTGCAACGCTTAAAACCGGATATTCATCAGCTGTCATTTCCAGATATCCATAGACTAACATTTCATTGATGATCTGTCGTATCCTTGCAATGCTTTCTGATGCCAATGCTCCATATTGTGAATTCTCATCTAAATGACGGCTTAATACTTTCTGGCTCTTTGAACCTTTTAAAATATCCACGATCGTGGATAGTCCGAAATCTCGATAACAATCTCTAATACATTGGATGATAGCTTTCGCTTCCATTGTTGCATCAACCGTTTCAAACTCGGTCAGACAGTTTAAGCAGTTTCCACAGTATCCGCTTGTCTGTTCTCCAAAATAATTTAAAATATAATGACGTAAACATTCCTTCGTATAGCAGTAAAATGTCATCTGACGAAGTCTTTCCCAGTCTCTTTCCATCACGATCTGCTTTGTGATCGCATCTAATTCCTCATTCTCCTCTCCATTTTCGATCAGAAAACGATTGGTTCGGTTATCAATCGGCGCATAATATAAGATACATTCCGCAGGTTCTCCATCACGTCCTGCTCTTCCTGCTTCCTGATAATAACTTTCCATGTTCTTCGGCATATTATAATGAACAACAAAACGGACATCCGGCTTGTCGATTCCCATTCCAAAGGCATTTGTCGCTACCATGATCTGCTTTCTGTCATAGATAAAATCTTCCTGATTTTCCTTTCGTTCTTCATCCGATAATCCTGCATGGTATCTTGTCACGGAGAATCCATCTTCTCTTAACTGATAGCAGACTTCCTCAACATTTTTCCTAGATAAACAGTAAATGATCCCACTGCTTCCTGGCATCTTTTCTTCTTTTTCTTTTAAATAACTTAGTAATTCTCTATACTTATCCCTTGGACGTTTTACTGCATAGTAAAGATTCTCCCGGTCAAACCCTGTCGTTAATACAAATGGATCTCTCAGGTTCAAAATATCCATAATATCATCCCTGACTTCTGCTGTCGCTGTTGCTGTATATGCAGTCAGTACAGGACGATACGGAAGTTTCTTTAAAAATTCCAGAATTTTTAGATAACTTGGTCTGAAATCCTGCCCCCACTGAGACACACAATGTGCCTCATCAACTGCCAACATTGATATCTTCACTCCACTATTTAGCGCAAAATTGATAAAACCTTCTGTTTCCAAGCGTTCTGGTGCCACATAGATAATCTTGTATCTTCCTTGCATCGCATATTTTAATGCGGTATGATACTGTCCCTGTGTCAGAGAACTATTTAAAAATGCCGCATGAATTCCGGCTTGATTCAGTGTCCCAACCTGATCTTTCATCAGCGAGATCAGTGGAGAGATCACAAGTGTAATTCCATCCATCATCAATGCTGGAATCTGAAAACAAAGAGACTTTCCTGCTCCTGTCGGCATGATCCCTAAGACATCCTGCCCATTTAATGCTGCCTCGATCAATTGTTCCTGACCTTGGCGGAATTCATCGTATCCAAAGTATTGTTTTAATAGTTTCTTCGCTTCTTGTATCTTACTCAAATCTATCACTTCCTATTGTTTTATTTATACTTTTACCACGCTCATCGTTTATATTCCCATTTTTTTATTTCATAGGGGATTTCATCGAAATTTCCTATAAAATGAAAAAGCTTCCAATCACATTTAGCACACCCGCAAACAGCATGACAATGATCGGATCTTTTTTCTTTCTCAATAAAAGGTACATACAAATGATAAAAATACCACCCTGTATCCAGTTGATCTGTTGAAGATCTATATGACTTTCCTGAAAAAATGCCTGTGTAAGGATCGTGATTCCAGAAGTTAAGATCAGTGCGATCACCGCAGGGCGTAAAGTATTTAACACCATTTGTAGTCCTTCCATATGACGATATTTTACATAAAAATAAGCAATCACTGTAACGATCACACACGCCGGGAATACGCATCCCATCGTTGCACATAATGCTCCTTGCCATCCAACTACCCTTATACCAACAAAAGTCGCCGCATTAATTGCGATTGGTCCCGGTGTCATCTGTGAAATCGTCACGAGATCTCCAAATTCAGACACAGACAGCCAATGATATGCATCTACCACCTGCTGCTGTATCATTGGCATTGCTGCATATCCACCTCCGAAACTAAATGCTCCGATCTTTAAGAAGCTTAAAAATAATTGCAAATAGATCATTTTCTGCCTCCTGTCTTCTTTCTTGAAATACCATATTGTACGATTCCAACTCCAATACATGCAAGAATAATGTAGATCACACTAATATCAAAGACAAAACTTGCCATAAATGCCACAACCATAATGATCGCAAGTTCTATTCTGTTTTCCTTCTTACTTTGCCCTTTTGCCATCTCGTACACAACACTGATGATCACCGCGCCAACACCCGTCTGCATACCAGAAAGCATCGCTGCAACAATCCTGTTATCCCGAAATATTTCATAAAAAACAGAGACTACAGATATAATCAAAAATGGCGGTAGAACAGCTCCGAATACACTTACGATCACACCACTGATACCTGCTAATTTATAGCCAACAACGATTGCTCCATTCACTGCGATTGCTCCTGGGGCTGATTGTGCGATTGCCACCAGATCAAGCATCTCGTCTTCTTCGATCCAATGATATTCATTCACAAACTTCTTCTTCATCAAAGATACGATCATATAGCCGCCACCAAAGGTAAATGCACTTAAATAAAAAGTTTCTATAAACAACCTCAATAATTTTTTCTTTTTTTTCATTCCTTTTTCTTCCATATGACATCTCCAGTCAAAAATCTTACCATTTATACTGGTGCAAACTGGCTGTTATATAATCTGGCATACGCACCATTTTTCGCTAAAAGTTCTTCATGTGTTCCCTGCTCCAAAATATGTCCATTTTCCATAACAAGTATCACATCCGCATTCTGAATCGTTGAAAGTCGGTGGGCTACGATAAAACTTGTTCT
The DNA here is from genome assembly GCF_030296915.1 of Anaerostipes hadrus ATCC 29173 = JCM 17467. Taxonomy (NCBI): domain Bacteria; kingdom Bacillati; phylum Bacillota; class Clostridia; order Lachnospirales; family Lachnospiraceae; genus Anaerostipes; species Anaerostipes hadrus. The sequence continues at coordinate 1,867,891 of NZ_AP028031.1, forward strand.
TCCTTTCATCATCGTTTCAAATGCTTTCTGAATTCGGATCTCTGTCATCGTATCAATTGATGATGTCGCTTCATCTAAGATCAGCATTGGAGGAAGACTTAACATGATTCTTGCAATACAAAGGAGCTGTTTCTGTCCTTGAGAGAGATTTCCGCCACCTTCTGTAATGATCGTATCATAACCATCTGGCATTCGCTCGATAAATCCATGTGCATTGGCTTCTTTTGCTGCCATGATCATCTCTTCCTCAGTTGCATCTGGTTTTCCATAGCAGATATTTTCACGAATCGTTCCTGCTTTTAACCATGTCTCCTGAAGTACCATTCCATAACTAGATCGTAAACTTTCTCTTGTGACATCCCGGATATCATTTCCTTCCACCTTGATCATTCCTACATTCACATCATAAAAACGCATTAACAGATTGATCAACGTTGTTTTCCCACATCCTGTCGGTCCAACGATTGCAATCCGCTGTCCTGGTTCCACTTTCAGATTAAAATCCTGGATCAAAGGTACTTCTTTCACATAAGAAAAGTCCACATGCTCTAATTCTACATTTCCTTTCACATCCTGTAACTCCTTCGCATCTTTGGCATCAGGAATCATCGGCTCCTCATCTAATAATTCAAAAACTCTTGCCGCAGACGCTAAAGAATTCTGAAATTCTGTGATAACCCCTGTGATCTCATTAAACGGCTTTGTATACTGGTTTGTATAACTTAAAAAACTTGATAACTGCCCAACACTGATACTTCCGCGAATAACACTCATACATCCTGCGATCGCAACCCCTGCATAGATTCCTGAATACATAAATCTGGTTGCCGGATTTGTGATAGATGAGAAAAATGTCGCTCTTAAGGAGTAATATGCAAGATCATCATTGATCTGATCAAACTCTTCCTGTGCTTTTTCTCCATGATCAAACACTTTGACTACTTTAATATTTCCAAGCATTTCATTGACAAATCCTGTCATATTTCCTCTAGTCTGTGATTGTTTCCGGAACATATTAAAACTTCGCTTTGAGATAAAACTTGCGATAAAAAACGAAAACGGACTTAAAATAACAACGACCAATGTGATCCATGGATTGATTCCTAACATAAAACAAATGGTTCCAATGATCGTGATCACACCAGTAAATAACTGTGTAAATCCAAGCAGCAATCCATCCGTAAACTGATCAATATCCGTTACGATCCGGCTGATCAAGTCTCCTGAGGAGTGTGCATCTACATAAGATAATGGCAGTTTCTGCAAATGCTCAAATGCCTGAATCCTTAAATCTTTTCCAATCTTATATGTAATCTGGTTATTGACATGATTCATCAGCCACTGCGCTGCCGCCGTCAATACGATACAGATCACGATCGTTTTTATAATACTTATCAATCTTGCAAAATCAACATTTCCTTTTGATATAATGCAATCCACACCTTGTCCTGTCAGAATCGGAACATAAAGTGTCAGTGCCACACTGATCACCGCCAACACTAAAGACGCAAAAATCAAAAATCGATAAGGCTTCATATATTCCATGATCCTTTGTAATGTCTTTTGTTTTTTGTCTTTCTTCATGATCTTATGCCTCCTCTCCTGCCATCTGTGATGCGCAGATTTCTTTATATACCTGATTCTCTTTTAATAGCTGTAGATGAGTCCCGATTCCTGCAATCTTTCCATCATCCAACACTAAGATATGGTCAGCATTACGAATCGTTGATACTCTCTGGGATACAAGAAATACTGTCATATTATCTGTATTTTCTTTGATCGCTTTTCGAAGTCTTGCATCTGTTGCAAAGTCAAGTGCGGATGCACTATCGTCAAGAATTAAGATCTCAGGTTTACGTACTAATGCTCTTGCGATCGTTAGTCTCTGTTTTTGTCCGCCAGATAAGTTTCCTCCATTTTGTTCAATTCTAAAGTCTAATCCCTGTTCCTTCTGATCAACAAATTCTCTTGCCTGTGCGATATCCAATGCCTGATAGATTTCTTCATCTATGGCATCTTCTTTACCCCATTTCATATTATCTCTTAGGCTTCCTTCAAACAAAGATGCTTTCTGCGGAACAAATCCGATCTTTCCTCGGATAAATTCTGGTTTTAATTCTTTCTCATCAACTCCACGGTATAGAATTCTTCCTGATGTCACATCATATAATCTTGCGATCAAAGATACAAAAGTACTCTTTCCTGACCCTGTACCTCCGATCACCCCGATCGTTTCGCCTTCTTTCACCGCAAAATCAAATGGATGGATCGTCTCTTTTCTTGCACCATGATAGACAAACGATGTATCTTTAAACTCAAGAATAGGTGTATCTTTCTTCTCTTCTATATCTGTTTTTCCAGTTTCCTTCATGGATGGCTCTAATGCAAAAATCTGATCCACACGGTCAAGACTTGCAAACGCTCTAGATAAGATGATCAAAAGATTCGCAAGTTTTACAAGTTCTACAAGGATCTGTGACATATAATTGATCAGGGCAATGATCTGTCCTTGTGTTAAATAACCCAGATCAACCTGTTTTCCACCAGACCATAGGATTGCAATGATCCCCAAATTAATGATCATGTAAGTCAGAGGATTTAGTAACGCTGAAATCTTTCCAACATGGATCTGTTTGTTATAAAGCTGTCCACTTTGTACTCTGAAATTCTCTTCTTCGCTTCTTTGTCTGTTAAACGCACGGATCACACGAATTCCAAGGAGATTTTCCCTTGTGCTTTTTAATACTTCATCGACCTTTTTTTGTACTTTCTTATACATTGGCATCGTGATCCATAAGATCAGTCCGACAACTACTGCCAATGCTGTGATCGTAAATACAAAGGAAACTGCTGCCTTATGATCCACCGTAAATGCCATGAACATCGCACCAAATACAACAAATGGTGACCTTAAAAACAAACGCAGGAACATGTTAACTCCATTTTGCACCTGATTGATATCATTACTCATACGATTAATCAGCGTTGATGTCCCAACCTGATCGATCTCCTGATAAGAAAATTGATTCATATGTGCAAACAAATCACTTCTCATCGACTTTCCTGTATACACAGCCGATCTTGCCGCAAAATACTGTGCTGTGATAGAAAATGAAAATCCAATGATTCCAAGTAAGATCAATAATCCTCCCATCTTCCACAAATATCCAATATCGTGATGTCCGATTCCTACATCGATCATTCTGGCAACGACCAATGGTACAAATAGTTCAAAACTAGCTTCCAGCATCTTAAATAATGGTGCAAGGATCGTAACACAAAGATGCTCCTTTAAATATCCTAGTAACCGTTTCATCGATTCGTACTCCTTCTTTTATCTTACTATTTTCTTTAGTATACACCATTTTATTTTTTATTTGAACATAGTACCAGATATTTTACGAAAACAAAAAAGTACCGCTTAGAGCCAGGTAACATGCTCTAAACGGTACGGGGATGATTTATGGTTCAAAAAGAGTTATTTGTCTTCCTTTTGAACAGAACAATATCCTTGTGGGTGGCTGCTGTGCCATTTCCATGCGGATGCAATGATTTCTTCAAGATCTGCATGTTCTGGCTTCCAGCCAAGGATATTCTTCGCTTTTTCACTGGAAGCGATCAAGACAGCCGGATCTCCAGCTCTTCTTCCTTCTTCCACAGCCTTGATCGGCTTTCCTGTCACTTTTCTGGCTGTTTCGATGACTTCTTTTACAGTAAATCCAACACCATTTCCAAGATTGAAGATGTTGCTTTCATTACCTTCCATTAAGTATTTCACTGCCAGAATATGTGCTTGTGCAAGATCTGTTACATGAATATAGTCTCTTACACAAGTTCCATCTTTTGTATCATAATCAGTTCCAAAGATACTGATTGCTTCTCTTTTGCCATTTGGCACCTGTAAGATCAATGGGATCAAATGTGTTTCTGGATTATGATCTTCTCCGATCTGTCCACTTACATGTGCTCCGCAGGCGTTAAAGTATCTTAAAGATACATAACGAAGTCCGTGAGCGCGTCCAACCCATTTAAACATTTTTTCCATGGAAAGCTTTGTCTCTCCATAAGTGTTGGTAGGTTCTGTACGGTCTGTCTCTACGATCGGTACCTTTTCTGGTTCTCCATAAGTTGCTGCTGTTGAGGAAAATACGATCTTATCGATACCATGTTCTACCAAAGACTGTACCATTGTTTTTGTTCCACAAAGGTTGTTATCGTAATATTTTAATGGGTCAACCATGCTTTCTCCGACTAAGGAGTTTGCCGCAAAATGAATGACTGCATCAATATCTTTTTCCTGATCTAGTACACTGTCTACAAAGTCTTTATCTCTTAAATCTCCTTTATAAAACTTCGCCTGTGGATGAACTGCCTCGATATGTCCTGTTTCCAGATTATCGATGATCACGACTTCTTCTCCAGCATCGATCAGTTCGTATACTGTATGAGAACCTATGTATCCAGCTCCGCCTAATACTAATATTTTCATTGTCTTGCTTTCCTTTCTATGACCTTGTCATTATAAAACTGCAATAAATCGGTCGAATGCTTTTCTTCCTTCTTCATTATATTTATAAACTCCGGCGTCTTCAAGAACCTTAACAAATACCTGTCCGATCTCTTCTTTTAAGATATCCATGACATTTCCTTTATTGATATCTGTATATTTTCCTTTGATTTCTTCAACCCATGCTGCATGCTTCTTTAAATCTTCCTTAGAAACAATATCTTCTCCTTTGATCAGACACTGGCTTAAATGTTCCATCTCTGCCTTTAATCTAGATGGCAGAACAGCAAGTCCCATAACCTCGATCAGCCCGATATTTTCTTTCTTGATATGATGATACTCATTGTGTGGATGGTAAAGTCCTAATGGGCACTCTTCAGTTGTGATATTATTACGAAGTGTCAGATCCAGTTCATACATATCACCTTTTTTACGTGCGATCGGTGTGATCGTATTATGTGGTTCTCCTTCTGTCTCAGCAAAAATATATGCTTCTTCATCCGTGTATCCACGCCATTTTTTCAAAATATGATCAGCAAGATCAATGAGGCGTTTTTCATCTTTACTCTGAATACGGATCACAGATAATGGCCAGTGAACGATTCCTGCTTTGACATCTTCATATCCTGGGATTGTAAATTCTTTTTCAATCTCTGCTCGTTCCATAGCAAATTCATAATGACCGCCTTGGAAATGATCGTGTGTTAAGATAGAACCTCCAACGATCGGAAGATCGGCATTCGATCCAAGGAAATAATGAGGAAACTGTTTTACAAAATCAAATAGTTTTGTAAATGCTGCCCGATCGATCTTCATTGGTACATGCTGTCCATTAAATACGATACAATGCTCATTGTAGTATACATATGGAGAATACTGGAATCCCCATTTTCTGTCATTGATCGTAAGCGGTATGATCCTGTGATTCTGTCTTGCAGGGTGATTCATTCTTCCTGCATATCCTTCATTTTCCATGCAAAGCTGACACTTTGGATAAGAACTTTGCTTTGCATTTTTCGCTGCTGCGATCGCTTTCGGATCTTTCTCTGGTTTGGAGAGATTGATCGTGATATCAATATCTCCATATGGACTATTTACTTTCCATTTCATATCTTTTTTGACGCGGTCTCTTCGGATATAGTTGGTATCCTGGCTGAATTCATAGAAAAACTCTGTTGCTTTCTTTGGACTCTCTTCATAATAGGTACGGAATTCTTTGATGACCTGGCTTGGTTTTGGTGTCAGGATTCCCATTAATTTTGTGTCAAATAAATCTCTTGTCACGATATCATCACTTTTGATGATATAGCGGTCATAAGCTGTATCTGTCAAACGATCTAAAATCTCTGGCAGGATGATTTCTTCTCCTTCAATATCAGGATCTTCATATTCATCTAATCGAAACACTTCCAGATATTGATTGATCGTATAGATTTCATCTTCTGGCATGATCAGTTTTTTATCAAGTCCATATGTTACAAGTTTTTTGATATCTTTTTGTAAATCCATCTTATTCCACCTCAAATCGATATGTTGTTACTGCTTCGTATTCTTCGCCTTTTCTTAAAATTACCTTTGGTTCTTTTTCTATATGTATGGAGTTTGGTAAGAACTGGGCTTCTAAGGCAACACCATCTCTGTTTTCATATGGTTTCCCACCTTTTCCATTACATCCGCCAGACAGGAAGTTTCCTGTGTATACCTGAATGCATGGAAGTGTTGTTGTCATCGTCATTTTTCTTCCAGTTTCTTTGTCATATAGAACTAACTGGTCATCTTCATCTTTTACCATAAAAGAATGATCATAACCTCCGGCAAGTTTTAACTGTTCATGATCATCGTTGATCCGCTCTCCGATCTCATGAAATTCTTTAAAGTCAAATGGTGTGTTTTCTATCTTTAAAAATGTTCCATTGGCAAGACAGTTTTCATCAACACATGCAATCTCATCCGCTTTTACCTTTAACTGATGATGATAAATTTTATCTTTTCCAGCAGATAAATTAAAGTAAGAATGATTTGTGATATTGATCAGTGTATCCTGATCGGATACTGCTTCATATTCCATTTTTAATGTATTATCGCATAAACGATACACAACTTTCAGATAAAGATTTCCCGGATATCCTTCTTCCATATCTGGTGAGAGATAGATAAAACGGATTCCATCTTCCAACAATTCATATTTAAATATCTTTTGATTAAATCCTTTGATTCCTCCATGGAGAGAATTCTTTCCATTGTTTGCTGCCAATTCGTATGTCTTTCCATTTAATTCAAACTTTGCATCTCCGATACGATTTGCAACACGTCCGGCGATCGCTCCCATGTAACTTCCATCTCCATGCCAACAATCTTCCACATTCTCAAATCCAAGAACAACATCCCCAAAGTTTCCTTCTCTGTCTTTTGTAAATACAGATAATACATGACATCCAAGGTTACTTGTGATCACTTTGATCTCATCATTTTTTAATTCGAATAAGCAGACTCCGTTATCTCTTTGTTCTATCATTCTTACTTTCATCATCTTATAATACCTTCATTCCTCCGTATGGACGTACTTTTAAGACATGACATGCTCCTTCACCAAATACATGTTCCATGTTCTTTTTGTACATACTAACAATATCATTTGGCACAAACGCCTGAATCGTTCCTGCAAATCCTCCGCCATGAACTCGGCTGACTCCTTTATCACCTAATGAAATATCACTGATCGCCAATCCGATCGATACACTCTGATTTGTCAGGTCATGGCTTGAATATACATTTTGTAAATATTTAAAGGATGAATCACCAGATTCTTTGATCAATTTCTTAAATGTATCAAAATCTCCTTCTTCTAAAGCTTTTACCTGCTGATCTACACGTTTATTTTCCTCAAATAAATGCATTGCACGAAGAACTGCTCTATCTCCTAAGATTTCTCTGATCTTTGGTAGATTTAAGTAAAAATCATCTTTATCAACTTCTCTTAATGCTTCCTGATTAAAGTAATTGGCAACTTTCTTCATTTCGTATGGAATTGCTGCATAATCATCTGTTAAATCTGCATGAGATCCTTTTGTATCCACAATGCATAAGCTGTGTCCATATTCTTCAAAATCCACTTCAACCTTTTTGATCTTTGGACTTTGAGGATCTTCAAAATCAATATTGATCAGACCTCCAATGGAAGATGCCATCTGATCCATCAATCCACATGGTTTTCCAAAGTATACATTCTCTGCATACTGTCCGGCCTGCGCCAAAAATACAGGATCGATCTTCATATCGTTATATAACCCAGATAAAATATTTCCGATCAATACTTCAAATGCAGCAGAAGATGACATTCCAGCCCCATTTAATACATCACTTGTTACATAAGCTTCAAATCCACCGATTTTATATCCTTCTTCTTTTAATTTAGAAGCAACTCCCTGAATCAGTGCCTGTGATGTTCCTTTTTCTGCTTTGGCTGGGTCAAAAGAACTAAGACTTACTATGATTCTTTCATATCCTTCTGATTTCAGATCGATCACATCGTCATCTCTTTTTGCAACGATTGCGATCGCATCCAAGTTAATGGAAGTTGCAAGAACTTTTCCAAACTGATGGTCTGTGTGGTTTCCTCCTACTTCACTTCTTCCTGGAGCACTATAGATTTCTACTTCTTTTTCTCCATAAATATCTTTAAAGGATTCTAATGCTTTGATATAACGTTCCTGCTGATATGCAAGAACACTTTCATCTACATAGATATCTTTTAATAACTGATCATATTTCCCTTCTTTAAAAGCTTCTTCTAATTTTTTAATACTGTTCGGCATTGCGATTTGCTCTCCTTTCTTCGATTGTCTGAATAACTTTCTTCATGAAACTGTCATCCAAATGATAGGCTTTTTTATAAACTACATAGGCTACAAGCATGGACACCGCTGGGATCGCACACATTAAAAATCGAATAGAATTTAATGTTAATGCAGACTGTACTGCGTTTGGATTTGGAATATATCCTGTACGTTCCAGTGCAAATCCAATGAAAAGTGATGTTAAAGCCGCTGTGAATTTTACGATCAATGTCTGTAAAGAGAATACAACGGATTCATTTCTTGTTCCCAGTTTGTACTCACCATAGTCAACGACATCAGATAAGAATACTGTCGCACATCCAAGTTCTAATCCTGTTCCTGTCTTTACGATCACTCCTGCAACTGCTGTTAATACGATATTCTGTGGGCATACAAATCCAACGACTAATAATAATGCTAAACCAATAAATGGTAAAATACATGCCAGTAAAAATGATGTATGTCTGGATAATTTCTTTGCTACTTCTGGGAAGATGATCAACCCAACAACTTCTGCGATAGATGCGCTGATCATGAAGGCTGATAACATGTTGGCATTTCCACATACATATGTAAAGTAGTAAACTGCAACACCCATGATAAACTGAATTCCTACATTATATAAAAGAATCAGTCCTACAGCTGACTGTAACTGGTCATTTTTCTTAATGATTGAGAATACATCTTTGAAAGAAATCTTCTCACTTGGTGCATTGTTTTCTTTGACTTTCAGGTTACAAACTGCAACACCGATCGTAAGAATAAATGTTCCTGCAATAATCATAGCAAAACGATGATATCCGATATATCCTCCACCTAATGCTGCAATGATCTGAACACCGAATCCTGCGATGACTAATGACTGTCCAATGCTTGCGAAAATTCTAGGTAAAACGGAAACAACTTCTCGTTCGTGTGGATCTGATGTAAGGTTTGGAATTACAGACCAGTATGGAATATCCATAATCGTATAAGTCATTCCCCATAATACATAGATCACTGCAACGAAGATGCAAAGTGAAGTTCCTGTTAATTTAAAGTCAGTAAATAATACGACAAACACAACGGAATTGACTAAAGTTCCGATCACTAGCCATGGTACGAATTTTCCAAAGCGTGATCTTGTGTTATCTACGATCATTCCCATAAACAGATCGTTAAATGCATCCCAAAGTTTTGCTACGAAGAAAACGATTCCTACAAACCCCGGTGATACTTTCAATACATCCGTAAAGTAGATCATAGCGAATGTCGCCATCATTCCATAAATTAAATCTTTTCCCAATGCTCCAAATGCAAAAGTATATTTTACTCTGCCTGGAACCTTTCCATTAGTTGTTCCCATTTTTCTTTCCTCCTGTTTTTAGTAAACTGTCTTTGATACTTGTATAGTAAAACTTTTTAGTAAAATTGTCAATATATTTTTACTAAATTTTTTACTTTTATTTTACTAAATTTACTTTTGTGCTTTTCTCTGTTATAATGAGATAAATTAATATTTATGAGAAAGGATTTTATCTCCATGGCAACAATCAAAGACATTGCACAGAAAGCATCTGTTTCTGCTGCAACTGTATCAAGAATTTTAAACCAAGACGATACCCTGAGTGTAACCGACGAAACAAAACAGCGCGTTTTAAAGGTTGCCCAGGAATTAAATTATACAAAGCATCTAAAAAATACCGTTGAAAAATCGATTTCTATCGGTATCTTTCAATGGTATTCTGTCTTTCAGGAACTGGAAGATCCTTATTATCAGGCAATCCGTGTCGGTATTGAAAAATATTGTGCCGATCATAATATCCACGTTGTCCGTGCTTTCCAGAGCGATTGCAATTATCCTGACACACTCAAGGATCTTCAAGGTCTGATTTGTATTGGTAAATTTAATAAATCTCAGATTAAGTCTTTTCAAAAACTTAATTCCAACACTATTTTTGTTGATATGAAGACACCAAAGATTTATTGTGATACGATCAATCTTGATTTCCAACAGGCAGTTACTGAAGCATTAGATTATTTGTATGATCTTGGCCATCGAAAGATTGCTTATCTTGGCGGGAAGGAAGTTCTCGCTGATAACAGTGTATATTTTGAAGAACGTAAAGATACCTTCATCAACTTCTGCCAGGAACATTCCATTGACCATAAATCTTTTATTTATGAGGGAGATTATTCTGCTGAATCCGGATATAACATGACAAAACAAATGATTGCTGATGGCGACCTTCCAACCGCTATTTTCTCTGCCAGTGATCCTCTTGCAATCGGTGCAATGCGTGCTTTATATGAGAATGGTTATAAAATTCCAGATGATATATCCATCATTGGTTTTGATGATATCAGCGTTGCAAGTTTTTCAAACCCTCCGCTGACAACGATTCATACACCGGCTGAATTTATGGGAGAATATGCTGCTCATTATATTTTACTTCGGACAAAAGAAGATTCTCTGGAGCAGCAGACTCCGATTCGTCTGACACTTCCATGTAATCTTATTGTCCGTAACTCTTGTGCTGCTCCGCGCAAACAGTCATAATATTTAGTAATATTTTTACTTGTTTTTCTAAGCATAGAAAAAACTGCATGCTAACCGCATGCAGTTTTTCCCAAGAAGGAGTAAAAAGTTAATAGGTAAAATTTATTTATGAAAATGGATTCTCAGTCTTATAAAGCATATTCTTTGGCTGATTAAATCCAATCTCATCGACATCAACACCAATGTATTTGAATACTTCATATAAAGTTTTTCCAAAATGACCAAAAGCAACAGCTCCATGGTGTGGGAAATTCTTTTCGATCAGTACATGGCGGTAAAATCTTCCCATTTCTGGGATAGCAAATACACCAATAGATCCGAAAGATCTTGTTGCTACTGGAAGAATTTCTCCTTGTGCAACGTATGCTCTTAATTTTGTATCTGCTGTACTTTGTAAACGGAAGAATGTAATATCTCCTGGCGCGATATCACCTTCTAATGTTCCCTGTGTCACTTCTTCCGGTAATGTTCTTGCCATGATCTTCTGATATTTCATCTCACAGAAAGATAATTTAGATTTTGCTGTGTTTCCACAATGGAATCCCATAAATGTATCTTTTTGTGTATAGTCATAGTTATCTTTAATTTCTTCATTATACATATCTGCTGGTACGGAGTTGTTGATATCTAATAATGTCACAGCATCCTGACTTACAACCGTTCCAATAAATTCGCTTAATGCACCATAGATATCTACTTCACAGGATACTGGAATTCCCTGTGCTGCCAAACGACTGTTTACATAACATGGTACAAATCCAAACTGAGTCTGGAATGCTGGCCAGCATTTTCCGGCAATTGTTACATATTTTCTGTAACCTTTATGATCCCTGATCCAGTCTTTTAATGTCAGTTCATACTGTGCAAGCTTGGAAAGAATCTCTGGTTTTTTATTTCCTGCACCCAGTTCTTCTTCCATTTCTTTTATGATTGCAGGAATTCTTTCATCCCCTTCATGCTGATTAAATGCTTCAAATAAATCTAATTCTGAGTTTTCTTCAATTTCGATTCCAAGATCATATAATGGTTTGATCGGTGCATTACATGCAAGGAAATTCAGTGGTCTTGGTCCAAAACTTATGATCTTCAATTCACTTAATGCTTTTACTGTTCTTGCGATTGGCAAAAATTCATGGATCATATCTGCACATTCTTCTGCTGTTCCTACTGGATATTCAGGAATATATGCTTTTATATTTCTTAATTTCAGATTATAACTTGCATTTAACATTCCACAATATGCATCTCCTCTTCCATCTAAGAGGTTATCACCACTTTCCTCAGCTGCTGCCACAAACATCTTTGGTCCATCAAAGTGTTTTGCAAGAAGTGTTTCTGAGATTTCTGGTCCAAAGTTTCCAAGATAAACAACTAATGCATCACATCCTGCTTTTTTAATATCTTCTAATGCCTGTACCATGTGAATCTCACTCTCCACGATACAGACTGGACATTCATAAATGTCCTCAGGATCATATTTTTCTTTATATGCTTTTATCAATGCTTCTCTTCTTGTAACTGATAAACTTTCTGGGAAGCAGTCACGACTGACTGCTACGATCCCGATCTTTGTTTTTGGCATATTATTCATATTGTTTTCCTCCTTTAATACATCAACCAAATATAACTATCTACTTTTCATTACCTTGTGCAAGACGCTTCTCACGAATTGATTTAAATACACTCTGTAAGATTACGAAGAAGCAAAGAAGTAATGCGATCACGATTCTTGTCCACCAGGATGATAATGTTCCCTGGAATGTAATGATCGTTTCAATGATACCCTTGATCAGTGATCCAAATAGTGATCCTACGACAGTTCCAACACCTCCTGTTAAAAGTGTTCCACCAATAACTGCTGCTGCGATCGCATCCATCTCAAATCCTCTGGCCTGCTCTACGAATCCACCACAAGAGTTTAAGCAGAAAGCAAATCCAGCTAATGATGCTAAAAATCCATTTAACACATAAACTTTTAATTTTGTAACTTTAGGATTTAATCCCATTAATAATGCAGACTGTTCATTTCCACCTACTGCAAATACGGCACGTCCAAATTTTGTGTATCGAAGGATCACAAAGGAAATCGCTACAACCAATAATGCAATGACAACACTTAGGTAGATATAAGGATGCATTGCAACTCCTCGGTTGTTGTAATATGTAATAAATCCAAAATAAATTCGATAGTTTGCAAGACTTAAAAATGTTGGATTTTCAATACTGATCATATCGGAACTAATCAATGCTGTAAGACCTCTGGCAAAGAACATTCCTCCTAGTGTTACGATGAATGGCTGTATTTTTAAATAAGCTACTAAAAATCCTTGAACCAATCCGAAGATCACACCAAATGCTAATACCAGAATAATTGCAACGACTGCGCTCATATGCTTCACTTCCATCATCCATGCAAGCATCATACAAACAACACCGATGACGGAACCGATCGAAATATCGATTCCTCCTGTGATCAGTACAAATGTCATACCAACGGCTGCAATGATCAATCCAGCATTACTAATGAACAAGTTTAAAAACACCTGTGGGCTTGTAAAGTTTCGATCTCCGTAAAGGATCGCACCTGCAATATAGAGCACGAAGAATAATACGATCGTAACTGCAAGCAAAAATCCATTTCCTCTAAGTTTATTTTTAATTTTCTCTACCATTGCCATTATGCCACCTTCTCTCCAGCAGTTTTTGCTGCACGTTTTGCTTTAATACGATTTAAGTATTTCTTAAATTCTGGAGACTGTAATGTCACGATTATGATAACCACGATCGCTTTATAAAGTGGAAGCTGATCTCCAGTTACTTTCATTGCATATAATGTTGTAGATAATGCCTGGATCGTAATCGCTCCAATAACACTTCCTGCGACTGAGAATTTACCACCTGCAAGAGAGTTTCCTCCAAGTGCTACTGCTAAGATCGCATCTAATTCCATCAAGTTTCCTACGTTATTTGCATCAATGGATGTGATTCTTGATGTTGCGATCATTCCCGCGATTCCTGCACAAAGTCCGCAGGCTGCATATGTGATAAAGATGATCTTTGTAGAATTCAGTCCAAACAAACGACTGGCTCTTGGGTTGATACCTACACTTTCAATATACAATTTTGTTGCTGTCTTATTTAAGAATAATGTTGCTAAAATGACTACGATGATCGCTACCAAAATCGGTGTTGGAACTGGAATATGTGGCAGAAATCCTCCTAAATACTTAAAGCTGTCCACTTTGACATATAAGTTATTTCCACCTGTGATCAACTGTGCCATTCCTCGTCCTGCGGTAAATAAGATCAAGGTTGCTACCATTGGCTGGATCTTCATATTCGCAACTAAGAATCCGTTCCACATACCACATAATACAGATACCACAAGCCCAATCAGGATTGCTGCGATCCAAGGAATTGCATATGTTTCTCCACTTCCAAGAAGATAAACAGATACAGCTCCTGATAATGCCATGATCGCTCCGACAGAGATATCAGTTCCTGCACTGGATGCTACACAAAGTGTCATACCAACTGCTAAGATGATCAATTCACTGGATCGGTTGAAAATATCGACCAGATATCCATATAACACACCATTTTTAATTGAGATTTCAAAAAATGATGGGGATTTTATAAGGTTAAATAATAATACAAGTGCCAGACATACAATTGGCCAGAAGAGGCGATATGATGTCATCTTTTTTAATTTATCCATAATTATTTGTCACCTCCTGCGATTGCTTTCATTACATTTTCCTGTGATAATTCACTTTCTTCCAATTCTCCAACTTTCTCACCATCTCGTAAGATTCCCATGTGAGTCACGGTACGAAGCATTTCTTCTACTTCGGATGAAATAAATACAACAGACATTCCTTCATTTGCAAGTTTTACGACTAATTTCTGAATCTCTGTCTTTGTTCCAACATCAATACCTCTGGTTGGTTCATCAAGGATCAGGAAATCTGGTTCTGTCATCAGCCATCTTCCGAGGATTACTTTCTGCTGATTACCACCACTTAATGATTTGATCGGTGTTTCTCTGCTTGCTGTCTTAACCTGCAGCATCTTAATATACTTATCTGTCAACTCTTCCTGTTCTTTTCTGCTCATCAGTTTGAACATTCCTCGTTTTGCCTGAAGTGCCAAGATCATGTTTTCTCTTACAGAAAGATCTGCAATGATTCCTTCTACTTTACGATCTTCCGGACAATATGCCATTCCTTTATGCATTGCATCAATTGGTGCTTTGACATCTAATTTTTCTCCTTTGACATATAATTCTCCTCCATCTGGTTTATCTGCTCCATAAATCGCTCTTACAAGTTCGGAACGTCCAGATCCTAATAATCCAGATAATCCAACAACTTCTCCTTTATGGATCTTAATGTCAAATGGTTTGATCGTTCCTTTATGATAAAGACCTTTTGCTTCGATCACAACTTCGTCGCTTTGTTTCTTTGATGATGTTCCACTTCCTTTGATGTCTGCCAGATCATCAAATTCTTTTCCCATCATTGTTGCAACTAATTTAAATCTTGGAAGCTCTTCTGTCTTATATTCACCTACAAAATGTCCATTTCTAAGTACTGTGATCCTGTCACAGACTGCATAGACCTGTTCCAAAAAGTGTGTTACGAATACGATCGCTGTTCCGCGTTTCTTTAGCATATTCATAACCTTAAATAATTTCTCAACTTCTCCTTCATCAAGACTTGATGTTGGTTCATCAAGGATCAATACTTTTGACTGAATGTCAACTGCTCTTGCGATCGCCACCATCTGCTGAATCGCTACGGAATAGTTTTCCAATTCCTGTGTGGCATCAATTTCTAATTCCAGATTATCAAGGATCTTCTGTGCCTGTGTATTCATCGTCTTCCAGTCGATCCTCCCCATTTTCATTGGTTCTCTTCCGATAAAGATATTTTCTGCTACCGTTAGATTCGGACACAGGTTTACTTCCTGATAAACGGTGCTGATTCCATTGTTTCCCGCTTCTTGAGGGGATGTGTTAATAATACTTTTTCCATCCATGATGATCTCACCTGTCTCAAATTCCTCAACTCCTGTAAGAACTTTGATCAGTGTAGATTTTCCTGCACCATTTTCTCCCATTAAGGCATGAATCTCTCCTTCTCTCAATGTAAGCTGTGCATCGGACAGTGCTTTCACTCCTGGGAATGTTTTATTAATATGTCGCATGGATAGAACTGTCTTCTTTTCATCACTCATGACAATTCTCCTTTCTTTTCATGATTTTTGAGCCGATTTTAATGAAAATGCCCTGATTTTTGGCATAAAAATTACAGGATAAGTCAGATTGTCCTGACCCAGAGCCTGCAATCTTTATTTGTAGTGCGATTGTTAATAGTTACATGTGTGTACTTAAGGGGATTTTCAACAATGTTTATTAATATGCACGTTTGTTAATAACTTCTTTTGTAGTATTATCTTTTGTAAATACCTGCTCATCTACATACTGGATCTTATCTACTTTTTCACCTTTCATGATCTTCTTAGCTAATTCAGCTACACGAGGTCCATGAAGTGGGTTACATTCAAATTCAGCATTGATCTCTCCAGACTGAACTTTCTTTAATGCTGCTTTGATCGCATCGAAAGAAATGATCGTTACGTCTTTACCAGGTGTTTTTCCTGCTGCTTTTAATGCATCGATTGCTCCGAATGCCATGTTATCATTCTGTGCTACTACAACATCAATGTCTTTGTTCTGTTTTAAGAAAGATTCCATAACTTCCTGACCTTTTGCCTGTGTAAATTCTCCTGTCTGAGAAGCAATGATCTTGAAGTTTTTCTGATCTTTGATTCCTTCTTTAAATCCTTTTGTACGTCCGATTTCTGCAGAAGAACCAATCGTTCCCTGTAATACAGCGATGTTTACGTCACCTTTTTCTTTTCCCTTTTCTTTAATTAACCATTCAGCCGCTTTCACACCTTCTTTTTTGAAGTCTGATCCAACCCATGCTGTGATTAGTGAATCATCAGAAGTTTTGATCTGACGGTCAACTGTGATAACTGGAATGTCAGCTTTCTTTGCTTCTTTTAAAACTGTTTCCCAACCTGTTTCTGTTACAGGTGCGATTGCGATCACATCAACACCCTGTGTGATAAATTCTCTGACCGCTTTTGTCTGATTTTCCTGTTTCTGCTGAGCATCTGCAAATGATAATTTAAATCCGTTCTTTGCTGTTAATTCAGATTTCATAGACTTTGTATTCGCTACACGCCAATCACTCTCAGCTCCAACCTGTGAAAATCCGATGTTGATCTCTGAAGTTTCCTTCTTTGAAGAACCACTGTCTTTCTTGTTTCCTCCACCACAACCAGTAAGCATTGTTCCGATCATCATTGTTGCAAGTAAACCTGCAGCCACCTTCTTAATACTTCTTCTCATTATGATTTCCTCCTTTTTCTTTTTTGATTTTTTCGTTTTCCTTAATTACAAGTTATATTTTACTTGAAATTGTATTTCTTTCAATGCAATTTCTTTTGCATTTGGTGGATTATTTTATGAAATTTTTATCTTGTCTGTTTAAAGTTTGATTTTTTTTGATAATGGTTTGAATTTTTTTGATTTTTGATTATTTTTTCTCTGCTTGTCTAGTCTTCGGTACAACTACGATCACCTTAGTTCCAATATCTGGTTCACTTTCAAGGATCAACCCATATTCTTCTCCATAATATAATTTAATCCGCCGATTTACATTTGCAATTCCAAACCCTGTTGTCCTGTTTACCCATATATCTTCATACATTTCTTTATTGATCTGAACTACCTGCTCAGGCTGCATACCAACTCCATTATCTTCAACGATCAGGAATATATTATTTTCATCATCTACACTGGAAATCTTTATCATTCCTTTTTCTCTTTGTTTTTTCAATCCATGATATAATGCATTTTCTACTAATGGCTGTAAAGTGATCTTTACAATATCATTTTTCTTGATCTCATCTGGGACATCAATAGAATATTCCATAATATCCCCGTATCTTAATTGTTGTATCTTTAAATAATTTTCAACATGCTCTAATTCTTCCCTAATCGTTATCTTATCTTCTCCGTGACTTAAACTTGTACGGAAAAAGCCAGACAAGGCAGCTACCATTTCTACCACTTTGTCATCCTGATGATCAATGGCAAGCCACATGATCGTGTCCAATGTATTATAAAGGAAATGTGGATTAATCTGCTCTTGTAGTAACTGCAGCTCTTTTTTTCGAAGATTTTGTTGTTCTACTTTTACATCTTCGATCAATCTCTCTACCTTTTGTGCCATATGTTCGAAATTATTTGTTAAGATCTGCAGCTCTTCTGTTGTATTTTGAGGTCCATGTACATCAAAATTTCCCTGCGCCACTTCCTTTGTCATCTCACATAACTGTCTGACTGGATAACTAATGCTTTGCGAAATCAATTTCGATAATTTCCATGTTATCAGAGACAAAAACAGTACAGCGATCAATGTGATCGTGATCGTATGCATGATTTCTTTTTCCAGTTTTACACGCATACTCTCCATATTCCCAATCTCATAGTAAATGTATTCGGATACTTTTTCTTTAATGATCTCTGTAAATACATTCACATTTAATCTTAATCTCTGATTATTTTCCATATAATCGTTTTTTAGATCTGAGTGTTCAATTTCTTCAATGGAAATCTTCAGATTATCCAACAGTTTTCCTATCTGTCTCGTTCTTAATTTACTTTCATCTGTTACAGCATTTTTATTCAGTTCCTTTACCAGCTCCTTCGCTTCCTTAATCTCCTCATATGGTTTCATCGCATCAAAACTCTCTGCACCGATAACAATACGATACATTTTATAATCCATATCTTCTGAAAATGAGAAATTAAACTTGCTAGCTACTGATACGTTTTTTACCGCCTCATTATAACTTTCATTAAAATTTATCATGATAACAAGAAGCGTGATAATCCCCACTAACGCAGGAATTATCACGACCATCCTTAACCATTTTAGTTTTTTTTCTATTGAGAACTTCCGAAATCGAGCAATAAATTCTCTCACATATTTTTTCATTACATCCTCCTTGATCTATATTCACTCGGAGTACATCCTTGCGTTTTTTTAAACAGGTAGCTAAAGTAATGTGGATCCTTATATCCCACTTCATAGCTGATCTGTGATGCCTTCATATCTGTAAAACAAAGCATTTCTTTTGCTTTATCCATTCTGACTGATGTCAAAAATTCCACAAAAGATTTCCCTGTTTCTTGTTTAAACGTTGTACTAAAATGACTGCTGCTTAATCCAACCTGATCTGCAACATCACTCAACGATAATGTTTCTTCTTGATAATTTTTCACAATAAATTCTTTTGCCTCCGTTATCAATGAAGAATGTTTCTTCCCTAATCTTTCATTTCGCATTCTGATCGCTTGTATGATAAGTTCTTCGATATACTCCGCTGCTTTCTCTCCTGTTGAAACTGCAGCGATCTGTTGTTTGTAATCCTTAAACGTGCGATCGATATTTGCTTTCTCAACTCCCATTTTCTCAACGAATTTCATAACACCTACCTGTATATTGATCAGCATATACTGACAAAACATAAAGGAATCCATATTAGATTTTCCTAATGTCTTGGTATAATCCTCTACAAATAAATGTACAGCTTCTTCTTTTCCATTTTTCAAAAACTCTTCCAGCGATTCTGAATTTACTTTGGTAAAATCTACTTGCTGCAGATCTTCTGCTCTTTCTATCTTTTCATTATCTAATTTATCAAAAAACACCGCTTCATTCCCAGAAGACTGATACTGGTATGCAAAAGCCTTGCTTGCACTGTCGTAAGATTCCGAAAGGTTATGTAATCGTTCCACTGCATGTCCAATCCCTGCAAACCATTGTAGTTCTTTCTCTTTTTTCATACGCTTTGTCAATGCTGCAACATAATCTTTTGCCACTTGTATGGTTTCCTCTGTATTCTGTGCCTTGATCATTAAAACATAGCCCTCTGTTACACGGTGAAAAACAATCATATTTTCAAACTGGCTGCTTACTTCTTCTACGATCGTATCTTCTTTGGTACGAAGATCATATACTGCCTCTGTATCATTCTCATTCTTTGAAAATATTTTAAATAACATAAAATTGTATGCCGGTGCCATAAGATCTATTCCAAGTTCATTCCCTTGTTCCATTAATTTAGATACAGATATCTTTCCACGGATCAGATTCCCGAAAAATTGATATCTCATATTTTTCATTTGTGTTTTTATATTTTTTTGTAATTTTTTTATATCTTCTTCCTGTCTTTTTTTCTTATCAAGCTTTTGTTTTACTTTATTTAGTGCTTCTAATAACTGCTCACCAGTTACTGGTTTGGTCAGATAATCTGTTACACCGATCTTGATCGCTTCTTTTGCATAGTCAAACTCCCCATATCCAGAAAGTATGATGATCTGTATTTTGGGCATTTTTTTCTTTAAGATATCACTTAATTCAAGTCCATCCATAAATGGCATCTTGATATCTGTGATCACGATATCTGGATGTAGTTTTTCGATCATTGGAAGAGCCATCTCACCATCTGGTGCTTCTCCCGCAAATTCAAAACCATTTTCTTCCCATTTTACGTTATTCTTTATACTCTTACGAATGATCTTTTCATCTTCTACTAAAAATACTTTGATCATATTACCTTCCTCTTTTCTAAAATATTATTATACTCTCTTATAGAATTATATTCCAGAAATAAACAAGAATATATCCATACAAATAAAAAGGGGAAGGGGATATTGTATGGATATGATTCTTATTTTTTAATTTCAATCTATATTATTCTGTTTCAAATCGGTATGTTGTCACTGCTTCATACTCTTCGCCTTTTCTTAAAATAACTCTTGGCTTTTTCTCTATATTCATAGAATTAGGCAAGAATTGTGGTTCTAATGCAACACCATCTCTGTTCTCATATGGTTTTCCAAATTTACCATCACTTCCTCCTGCCAGAAAGTTTCCTGCATATAACTGCATGCATGGAAGTGTTGTTGTGATCGTTAATTTTCGTCCACTTTCTTTATCATATAAGACTGCCTGATCTTTCTCATCCTTTAACATAAAACAATGATCATAGCCTCCAACGAATCTCAACTGTTCATCATCATCATGAATCCGTTCTCCAATCTCATGAAAACTTTTAAAATCAAATGGTGTATTCTCTACATCCAAAAACTCACCTGTTGGAAGACCATTCTCATCTGCATATGCAATCTGATCTGATTTGATCATCAATTGATGATCATAGATCTTACTGTCTTTTGCTGAAAGATTAAAATAGGAATGATTGGCTATATTGATCAGTGTGTCTTGATCTGTCATTGCTTCATATTCCATCTTTAATTCATTTCCAGATAGACGATATACTATCTTTAAACAAAGACTTCCTGGAAATCCTTCTTCCATATCTGGAGAAAGATAGATAAAACGGATTCCATCTTCTAAAATCTCATAGTTAAAAATCTTCTGATTAAATCCATTTATACCACCATGAAGCGTATTCGGTCCAGAATTTACTGCAAGTTTATAGGTCTTTCCATTCAACTGAAACTCTCCATTTGCAATTCTGTTTGCAACACGTCCGATGATACATCCTAAAAATTTATCATCTTTATGACAATCTTCCACATCTTGATATCCAAGAACGACATCTCCATAATTCCCATCTCTGTCTTTTGTGAACACAGATAAAATATGACAACCAAGGTTACTCGTGATCACTTTTATCTCATCATTTTGTAATTCAAATAAGCAGACTCCATTTTGTCTTTTTTCGATCATTTTTACTTTCATCATTTTACAACACTTTCTTTTAAATTTTATCTGATATCTTTATTGATCCATTTTCATTATTTGCCTTGGCCATAGTAAGCATTTGCCCCATGTTTTCTGAAGAAATGTTTATCCTGCAGATATTGTGGTGCTGGCTTTGCTTCTGGATTTAAATGCTCGCAACGGTATGCCATCTTTGCGACTTCTTCTAAGACAACGGCATTATGAACTGCCTCGGCTGCATCAGCTCCCCATGTAAATGGTCCATGATTTGTACAAAGCACTCCTGGAACATAAACTGGATTCTTATCTTTAAATGTCTCAATGATCACCAATCCTGTATTCTTCTCATAGGCTTCTTCAATTTCTTCTTTTGTGAGGCTTCTTGCACATGGAATTTCTCCATAGAAGTAATCTGCATGTGTTGTTCCATAGCATGGAATACTTCTCCCCGCCTGTGCCCATGATGTTGCCCATGGGGAATGTGTATGTACAATTCCTCCTAAATCTTCGAATGCTTTATATAATTCAATATGCGTTGGTGTATCAGAAGATGGATTTAAATCTCCTTCCACTCTGTTTCCATCAAGATCCATGACAACCATATCTTCTGGAGAAAGTTTATCATAATCCACACCACTTGGTTTAATAACAAATAAACCACTTTCTCTATCAATTCCACTGACATTTCCCCATGTATATGTGATCAGACCTCTTTTAGGAAGTTCCATATTTGCTTCATAGACTTCTTTTTTTAATTGTTCTAACATTTTTCGTCTCCTTTTTACATGACATCAATTGCAACTCGTTCAAGTGCAAGACCTTTTTGATATTGTTTGATAAATTCATCAAAGCCTTCCACATCTTTTTCATCTGGAGCGATCGTTGTACCTTCTTCCCCTGCAAATACTTTGTCAGAAAGATAGGTATCAAGCGTCTCATCTTCTGCTTTATCCAGCATATAGGCTGCAAGGATCGCCATTCCCCATGCACCACCTTCTCCAGCTGTTTTCATAACTGATACTGGTGCATTCACAGCCGCTGCCATGATCTTTTGTCCAACACCTTCTGTTTTGAATAATCCACCATGTCCCAGCATTTTATCAACTTTGACATCTTCTTCTTTCATCAAGATATCAAGCCCCGTCTTCAAAGCTCCAAGTGCTGTGTATAGATGAACTCTCATAAAGTTTGCAAGATTAAAATTACTATCTGGTTTTCTTACAAATAATGGCCTTCCTTCTTCAAATCCTGTGATATGTTCTCCTGAGAAATAGTTGTATGCAAGTAATCCACCACAATCCTTGTCACCTTCTAATGCTTTATTGTAAAGAGTTCCATAAAGCTGATCCATATCTACATCTTCCACACCAAAGTTCTGTGCAAATTCTTTAAATAAGTTGACCCATGCATTCAGATCTGATGTACAGTTATTACAATGTACCATACCCACAAGATCACCTGATGGCGTTGTGACAAGATCGATCTCATCATAAACTTTCTTTAATTCTTTCTCTAAAACGATCATTGCAAAAACACTTGTTCCTGCAGATACATTTCCTGTTTTTCTTGTCACGCTGTTTGTCGCAACCATTCCAGTTCCTGCATCTCCTTCTGGAGGACATAAAGGAATTCCAGCTTCCAGATTACCAGATGGATCTAATAATTTTGCTCCTTCTTCGCTTAAGATACCCGCTTTATCTCCAGCTATTAAAACTTTTGGTAAGATATTTTCTAATTTCCATCCAAATTTTTTATCTTTGATCAGGTTGTCAAATGTCTTGATCATCGTCTGGTTATAATCTTTTGTTTCAATATCGATTGGGAACATTCCAGACGCTTCTCCAACACCGAGCACCTTTTCACCTGTTAATTTCCAATGGACATATCCTGCCAGTGTTGTCAGATAATCAATATCTTTTACATGTTCTTCTTCTTTTAAAATTGCCTGATACAGATGTGCGATACTCCATCTTTGAGGAATGTGATAAGAAAATGCTTCCGTTAATTTCTCAGAAGCTTCTTCTGTCATTGTATTTCTCCATGTTCGGAATGGCACTAACAATTCTCCATCTTTATCAAATGCCATATATCCATGCATCATCGCACTAAATCCGATACTTCCAACCTTAGTTAGTGTAATATCATATTTTTCTTTCACGTCGTTTACCAAGTTTTGGTAACTGTCTTGTAGTCCACTCCAGATGTCTTCTAATGTATAAGTCCATATATTATTCTCCAGACGATTTTCCCAGTCATGGCTTCCGGATGCGATCGGATGATGATCTTTGTCGATCAGTACAACTTTGATCCTTGTTGATCCAAATTCGATTCCCAATGCTGTTTTTCCATCTGCGATCATTTGCTTTGTTTCCATGATACTACCTCCATTTTCTAACGATAAACTACTTCATTCCATCTTAATTCATTCTTTAATATTCTGATATCTGTATTCTCATCAATGACAACACTCTCAATTCCCATAGCCTCTGCCCATGCAACCATCTGATCTACACTAAGATCATAAGAAAATGCTGTATGATGTGCTCCACCAGCTAAGATCCATGCCTCTGCTCCTTTATAAAGATCTGGTTTTGGTGTCCAGAATGCCGTCGCTACTGGAAGCTCTGGCATTGGTTTTTCTGTCTTTTTACAATCCACTTTATTAATGATCAGACGGAAACGATGTCCAAGATCGATCAAAGAAGTGGCTATTCCTTCTCCTTCTTTTGCTGTAAATACAAGTCTTGCAGGATCTTCACGATCTCCCATAGATAATGGATTTACTTTGATTGAAACAGGACCATCCGCGATCGTTGGGCATACTTCCAACATATGAGCTTCTAAGATACCCTCTTTTCCCGGAACAAAATTGTATGTATAATCTTCCATAAATGATGTTCCTTTGGCATCTTTCTTTCCTGCTGTCATAACTTTCATCAGTCGTACCATTGCTGCTGTCTTCCAGTCACCTTCTGCACCAAATCCATAACCTTTTTCCATTAATCTCTGAATCGCAAGTCCTGGAAGCTGTTTTAATCCACCAAGATCGCCAAAGTGTGTAACAACTGCCTGATAATCATGGTCTTTTAAGAATTTTTCCAGTCCGATCTCGATTCCTGCCTGTACCTCTACATGTTTCTTAAATTCGATCGGATCTCTGCCCTCTAATAAAAGATTGTATTTTTCATAATATAACTGTGTCAGTGCATCAATATCACCTTTGCTGACTGCATTGACATAATCTACAACTTCATTGACTGGATATGCATCGATCTCCCATCCAAATTTAATCTGTGCTTCGACTTTATCACCTTCTGTAACCGCAACATTTCTCATATTATCCGCAATCCTTACCACACGGATATTTTTACTTTCCACCATTCCGATTGCACTTCTCATCCAAGATGCGATCTTTTCTTTCACTTCTTTTGATTCATAATATCCAACAACAACTTCTCTTGGGATTCCCATTCTTGTTACGATATGTCCAAATTCCCTGTCACCATGTGCTGACTGGTTTTCATTCATAAAATCCATATCAATCGTGTCATATGGGATTTCTTCATTAAACTGTGTGTGAAGATGTAATAATGGTTTCTTAAATGCCTGTAATCCTGCGATCCATGATTTTGCTGGGGAGAATGTGTGCATCCATGTGATGACACCGGCACATTCTTCATCTGCATTTGCTTCTTCAAATGTTCTTCTGATCGAAGTACTATCAATTAATGTCGGTTTCCATACAACTTCAAATGGTAAGATACCACTTTCATTGAAATTCTGCACAATGATCTGTGCATGTTTTGCCACATGGCTTAAACATTCATCTCCATATAAATCCTGTGATCCTGTTGCAAACCAAAATTTGTAATTTTTTTTAAGTTCCATTTTTTGCCTCCCAGTTTTATATCTATTCTTGATTCCTATTTTTACATGAGTTTCCGATCACCAATTTCGGTTCGATCAAATACTCTGTTTTCATGTCTTTATCTGATCCACCTTGTATCTTTTCTAGCAACAACTGTCCTGCCATCTCGCCAAGTTTTTCCTGTGGATGAGCAATAGTCGTTAAAGAAAGTGGATGCTGATGTGCAAGCATTGAATTATCATATCCTGTAATCGACAAGTCTTCTGGAATTGAAACACCAATCTGATGCAATCCTCCAATGATTGAAAATGCGATCTGGTCATTGTAACAGACAACTGCATCCATCTTTCTTTGATCCTTTATCATCTGAACAACCGATGTTACTGGTTTCGTCTGACGATCTTCTGTATGAAACCAGACAACCATATCTGGATCATATTGATATCCTGCTTCCTGAAGTGCCATCACATAACCTTTATGTCGTTCTCTTCCTTGATGATCATCTGCTTTAAAAACTCCTACGATATGTTGATGTCCCATATCGATCAGATATTTTGTAAGCAGATAACCTCCTTTACAGTCGTCCATAAGAATGTGGGGTTTGTCTTTCATCTCCTCATAGACTCCGTGAATAAAAATGTAGGGAATTTCATATTTATCAAGATTCTCATAAAGTTTTGGATGTCTGCATACAATCTCACTTTTACTTGGCTCAATGATCAAGCCATCAATATCTTTTGTAAGAATATCTTCAAGACATGCTGTCTCTCCTCGTCTGCTATTTTCTGTTGTCTTAAAAATAATGCTGTATCCATCTTTGGAAAGGACACTGTTGATCCCTTGGATCAATCTAGGGAATATATAATCAGAAATATAGGTTGTAACCACTGCAATGTTCTTTGATTCCTTTTTATGAAGTGCCCGTTCTGTACAAAACGTTCCCTTTCCATGAACTGCAATGATATAACCTTCTTCTTCCAGAATTGACAGCGCCTTACGTACGGTATGGCGGCTAAGATCATATTCCTGTACTAGTTGATTCTCTGACGGCATCTTATCTCCCGGTTGATAGACACCAGATAAAATATCATTCTTCAGTGATTCCTTTAATGTGTGATATTTCATTTCTCCTTTGTTCTTTCCCATGCTTGACATCCTCCTTCCTTATGGTTCTTATTTTAAAACTTGTACGGTCCTCTTTACAAGTTGTTGTTTATGGTCGATATTAACAATATTTTCACTTTATTTCTATGCACTTTTAACAAAAACTATTTTTTCTATCATTCTGCTTTTCCTTTTCTACTATCTCATGCTATACTGACTATCAAGAAGGAGTAACATACGATTGGAGGATTTCATGAAAATTTTGTGTGTAACAAAATGCCCAACTGGAATGGTTCAAACCTATGTTGCGGCAGAGAAACTAGAACAGGCAGGTAAGAAACTTGGCGTTGACCTTTCTGTGGAAACACAGGGAGCTATGGGAATTCAAAATCAGTTTTCCCCTGAACAGATCGATGAAGCTGATTATATTGTGATTGCTGCTGATGTTGCGATCGACGAAGCTTCCCGCTTCGGTAATAAAAAGCTTTATGTCACATCTTTAGAAGATGCCATTGTTCATCCTGAGCAGATTTTAGAATCTCTGACAACCAAGTCATATTCTTATCAGGATGCAGCTGTATCGAATAAGAAGATTCTTGGTTAGAAAAAGCCATCACATTTATGATCTTAATGGTCACTAATGTGGTGGTTTTTTTCAAATATATGTGATGATCAGATCAAAATACAATTTGTAAATTACGTTTATTTATGTTAAACTAGAACATATATTCGAAAGGAACTGTTTGATATGGAAATCTCATCAAAAGATTTATCTTTAAATGAAAAATTGAAGATTTTAGCTGATGCAGCAAAATACGATGTCGCCTGTACTTCCAGTGGTTCTTCCCGCCGTGGAAAGAAAGGAATGCTCGGGAATACAGAGGCTGCTGGAATCTGTCATAGTTTTTCTTCGGATGGGCGCTGTGTGTCTTTGCTTAAGATTTTACTTAGCAATGAATGTATTTATGATTGTAAGTATTGTCTAAACCGAGTAAGTAATGACAGGGTTCGTACAACATTTACTCCGGACGAGATCTGTACACTTGTTGTGGAATTTTATCGAAGAAATTATATTGAAGGGTTATTTTTAAGCTCTGGAATCGTAAAGAGTCCGACTTATACGATGGAATTAATGTATCAGGCGATTTATCTGCTTCGTACAAAGTACCATTTTAATGGATATATCCATGTGAAAGCGATTCCTGGCACTTCGGATGAATTGATCACGAATATGGGATATCTTGTCGATCGTATGAGTGTGAATCTAGAACTTCCTACAATTGACGGGCTTAAGAGACTGGCTCCTCATAAGAATCCGAAGAAACTTGTTGCTCCAATTCGTCAGATTCAGAATGGAATCGTGGATCATCGGTTGATGATCGGGAAAAATGCCTCTATGGAACGTTCTCAAAGTAATAAGTATTTGAAGCATACGATCTTTCAAGAGAATCCTTATCAGCGGATTCAGACTGGTTCTTCCCCATTGACACTTGCAGATCCTTCTCTTAAGAATACTTTACGTTTGCAAAATAATGGGAAACCAGCTTCTTTTGTTCCTGCCGGTCAAAGTACACAGATGATCATTGGCGCAACTGGGGAGAGTGATCTGCAGCTTTTATCAACAACGCAGAAATTATATCAGCAGTATGACTTGAAACGTGTGTTTTATTCTGCCTATGTTCCTTTGAATGAGGATTCTAATCTGCCAGCTCTTGGAACCGCACCGCCACTTCTTCGGGAACACCGTCTGTATCAGGCAGACTGGCTGCTACGGTTTTACGGATTTAAGGCAGATGAATTACTTTCTGTAGATCGGCCGAATTTTAATACGATGCTTGATCCAAAGTGTGACTGGGCGTTACGTCACCTTGATATTTATCCAGTTGAGATCAATCGTGCTTCTTATGATGTGTTGCTTCGTGTTCCTGGAATTGGGACAAAGTCTGCATTTCGTATTGTAAAGGCACGCAAACATGGAACTCTTAATTTTGAGCATTTGAAGAAAATGGGGATTGTATTAAAACGTGCGAAGTATTTTATCACCTGCAGCGGGAAGATGATGTATCGGATACCGATTGAGGAAGATTTTATTACCAGGCAGCTGATTGGTGAGGATGGAAAGCAAAATTGGGAGATCGATCATCCACAGACCTATCGACAGCTTTCTTTATTTGATGATTTTAATTTTCAATCTGAAGTCACTGTAGAAGATTCTTCGAAAACTTTGTTTGGACAGATGTAATTTTCGTTATTTTTTTATTCTGGAGGCTATTATGACTGTTTTTACCTGTGAAGATAATTTTGATGCGATGATGACTTGTGTTTATGAGGCCTGGGCATCAAGACTTGGTCATTCCAATATTAAATTGAAGACAGAACCGATTGGGAATCTGGAATTATTCTGTGATTATCGGCATGTGGATGCTGATCCGGAGAAAACTGCCAGTGTCGTTCGTTCTATCAAGAGTAAGATTTCTTATCAGGCTTATATTATGATCTATGAAGCTGCAATGTCTGATGCCGAGGATAAATTAGATACGATTTATCGTTTTATGGTTGCTGGATTCCATTATGGTGCTCATGTTGTGGATTTTCTTCAGGAACCTGTGGTTATGCGGATGTTTGAATTGAAACGTAAAGTTGGAAATGAAGCTCATTTTCATGTGGAATTTATCCGATTTGCGAATATGCCTGGGGATGTGTTGGTAAGTCATATTGAGCCAAAGAGTAATGTATTAACTCTGGTTGCACCACATTTTTCTGATCGTCTGCCTTCTGAAAACTGGATGATCATTGATGATAAACGCTTCATCGCTGTCGTTCATCCTGCAGATCAAGATTATTATTTAACAATACTTTCAAAAGAAGAAATGGATCGGCTGTCCATTCAGACAGACGATCCGTTTATTGATCTATGGAAAGACTTTTTCAATACGATCGGAATTAAAGAACGAGAAAATCATCAGTGTCAGAGGAATCTGATGCCATTGTGGTATCGGAAACATATGACAGAATTTCAGTAATTTTCAGTTTTATAATTGTTCTTCCCTTAAATATTTCATGAACGCTTCACACCCTTCGACTACATCTCTGTATGTATCGTCAAAATTCCCTGTATACCATGGATCTGCGATGTCTCTTGGATGTTTGGAATAGTCTAATAACAGATGAATCTTTCCATCTGGGTCACCACCTGTAATACGATTCATATTTCTTAGATTCCATGCATCCATACCGATAATATAATCGTATTCTTTGTAATCTTGTTTTGTCATCTGGATGGCACGGTGTTTTAGGACTGGGATTCCTTCCTGTCTTAGTTTATTTACCGTTCCATAATGTGGTGGATTACCGATTTCTTCTCTGCTCGTTGCAGCAGAGTCGATGTAAAATTTGTCTTTTAGTCCTTGATCGTTTACCATGTGTTGGAAAACAAATTGGGTCATTGTGCTTCGGCAGATATTGCCGTGGCAGATGAATAACACTTTTATCTTGCTCATTTTATCTCCTTATATCTTCTCAAAGCCTTGTAAATACTGGCTTTCCAGCATTCATACACGTCTCTTTGAAATCATATTCTACCTCCAAGGGGACGCAACATGATATTGTTAGTATATCACGTTGTCTACACCTCGAACATCTCCTTTTTTTATTTTTTCATATTTGTCTTTTTATATTGCACTAAGTGTATCTATAAATCGTTCAAATCTTTCTTGATCTGCACACGGTTTCCGTTCCACAACAGATATTCTGCATTGGAACTATCGCTCAGAGGGTAAAATACAGTGAGCAAATGCAAAAAAAACAGCTATAAGACTCCATTTTTGAAATCTTATAGCTTTGCTATACATGATATTAAGTTGTTATTCAATATTTGGATTTCCAACGGATTAGCCGTTTGTTGTTAAATTTCTTACATCTTTCCACCATAAACAGGGAAATTTCCACTGTCACCATAGCTCTTAATTTTTTTAAAATTCTTTAACAGTTCCATGTCTTCAGCACTAATTTGAAAATCTAATTGGGCATTACTCTTCATATGTTCAGGATTACCTGTTTTTGGCAAAGAAATTGCACCAAGCTGAAGCGTATATCTAATGCAGAGCTGTGGAATTTTACTCCATTATTCAATACAATACTTCTATCAAACATTTCATTCACTTTCCTATTGTAATTTCCCATATTCTTCATCACTTACCGGTTCAAGCCATTCATTAGAACCATTTTCGCTTGGAACCTCTATTGCCAGATGAGAAAACCATTCATCCGGTGCAGCACCATGCCAGTGTTTAACACCTGTAGGAATATTAATGCAGTCACCTGGCTTCATTTCTATAGCTTCGTTGCCTTCCTCCTGATAATATCCTCTTCCGGCAACGCATACCAGAATTTGTCCCCCGCCACTTTTCGCATGATGAATATGCCAGTTATTTCTGCATCCAGGTTCGAATGTCACATTGAAAATTCCAACCTGAGAAGTGGAGATCGGTGCAAGAAAACTTCTGCCAGAAAAATACTGTGCAAACCCATCATTTGGTGCGCCGATTGGAAATACCATCTCTTTTGCATGCGCACGCATTGCATCCTCTTTGTATGGTAAATCTCCTTCGCCTGCCTCCCACACTTCCTTTGCAAGATTGAAATCAGCCCATGCTTTTGGCCAACCTGCATAGAATGCGACATGTGTGATCACTGCAGCAATCTCTTTTTGTGTTACACCATGATTTTTTGCATTTTGAAGATGATATTTTAAAGAAGAATCCGTAATTCCGGAAGCCATCAGAGCAACCACTGTGATGATACTTCTTGTCTTTACATCGATATCCTGATTATTCCAGTTTTCGCCAAAAAGCACATCATCGTTAAAATGTGCAAACTCTGGTGCAAATTCACCAAGTGCATTTCTTCCTGCTGTCTGTATTATTTTTCCCATTTTCTGTATACCTCCATAATACTGTTGTTTATAAAGAGTTTATCCAAGCACTGATTTCCTGTTTTGTTCCATGATTTAACAGTCTGCCTTCTGTAATAACTGCGTCTGATGCAGATGACTGCAATTCTTTTACAGTGTTCCCAAATCCACTTCCTCCGGATGTTGCAAAAAGCACAATCTTTTTACCACTGAAATTGTAAGTTTCTAAAAATGTATTGATGATTGTCGGAGCCACATACCACCAGATTGGGAATCCCAGAAGGATCTCGTCATAAGAACTCATATCCATCTCTTTTTTCATAATCGCCGGTCTGTATTTCTTATCACTCATTTCCACACTGCTTCGGGATTTTTTATTCATCCAGTCAAGATCAGCCTTTGTATATGGAACTTTCGGCTCAATCTCAAATAAATCCGCCTTTACTTCCTCTGCAATCATTTCTGCTACTTTTTTCGTTGTTCCGCTTGCACTGAAAAATGCCACTAATTTTTTACTCATAATAAAAAGCCCCTTTCTTTACGTATTTTTCACAAAAAAAATAGATGTATAAGATTTACATTCATCTTACACATCTATTTTAAGCTCTATCGCTTCATTATGTCTAATGCTTATATTGAATTTTATTTTATGCCTGAAAAGCATTAATCTCCTCGATCATTTTACGGACTGCCAAAGAATATGGAATATTCCGTCGCCAAGCAATCACCGTACTGGTCGTGATTTCAGGAGAAATTCTTCGCTGTACAAGAATATCCTCTCGCCAATACTTTGCAGCACCCTCAATTGAAATTGGATACCCCAGTCCATTTGCCACCATAACTCCGGCATTCGTTCCAAGATTACTCGTAAAAGCAATCTGTAATTTTGAAAAGTCTTTCCCAAACCAGTTGGCAAGTTCACTTTGAACGTTCATTCTTTCCGGCAGGATCAAGGGCTTTCCAATAAGATCTTCTTTTTTTATAAACTCTTTTTCTGCCAGCGGATCATCCGGCCGCATTCCGACACACCAGTGATCGCAATCTGTGATCCGGATATAATCCAGCCCTTCGGTGTCCACCGGCTCCATGAATAATGCAATATCTACAAGCCCTTTGTTCATCATCTCATACACTACATCTGCTGTTGCAGTATGCAATACAATCTGAACCAGCGGATATTTTTCTTTATATGTTTTACATATCTTCGCCAATGTCTCCACTGCTGCAAATTCACCGCATCCAATGGTTATCGTACTCTCTACAACCTCTTCTTTTCCTTTCAGTTCCTCAAGCGTCCTTTCCTCAAGATTAAGAATCTCCAAGGCACGCCTTTTTAATAGAATCCCCTCATCAGTAAGCGAAATTTTCTTCCCACTTCGAATAAATAATGTTATTCCCAGGTCCTCTTCAAATGCCGCCATTTGTCTGGAAAGCGTTGGCTGGGTAATATGCAATTGTTCTGCTGCTTTTGTAAAGCTCTGTTCTTTTGCTACTGTTAAAAAATAGCGTAATAATCTTAATTCCATATCTTTATATTCCTACAAATTTTTCTTATAACCCTTCTATCATGTTGCATCCCAAACATCATCTATATTTACATGTAATATCTGCACAAAATACCGTAGTTTATTTTCGCATAATATCATCCGCAAAAGGTGTAAAAATGGATTACAAATCAACTGTATACCACATCACATTTTTCCAACTTGTCATATCGCACTATCCCCTTTTACTTTTAATACGTAATCCTAAAATAATCCAAATATGCTTTATATTTATCTTGTGCTGTCAGACAGGTATCTGTCAGATATCCTTTTTCGTTGTCCCATTCCTTCAATCCACGATAATAGAACATCTTCAAATTGTCCTCAATGATGAACGGAACAATATTGTATTTCAGGCACTCCTTAAACATGATCAATCTGCCCACACGACCGTTTCCATCTTGGAATGGGTGAATCCGCTCAAACTTCACATGGAAGTCCAGAATATCCTCAAAGGTCTTTTCTTCTTTGGTGCTGTATTCCGTCAGCAAGGCTTTCATTTTATCGGCAACTTTTTCCGGAAGGGCTGTATCCCTGCCGCCAACTTCATTCGGAAGTTTCTTATAATCACCAACAGCAAACCAATCTTTTCTGGAATCGCTGGTGCCATTCTTCAAAACCAAGTGAAGTTCTTTGATGAACTTCTCCGTCAAAGCTGCTTTTGCATCATCAATAATCATGTCAATGCAACGGAAGTGATTTGCTGTTTCAGCAACTAAAAGGTATTTCATCTACAATCCTCCATCACAAACCATAACCCAAATTCAAAACATACTAATCTACTAACTAATATATCACATTATCGGCAAAAACATCATCAGTTTTACCCATAGTACCATTTTTTAGCCGATATAACGACTGTTTCCTTATTACTTCTGATAATATCGACAACAGTTTATCAACCTGGATTGGCTTTGCTATATGTCCATTCATTCCGGCTGCAATAGCATCTCTCTTATCTTCTTCAAATGCATTTGCTGTCATTGCAATAATCGGTATACTCGCTTTATCCTTATCTGACAATCTTGTCTTATTGCTTTATCCTTCAACTTATCTGCATTTCCTGTAAGAAATGATCCATATGCTCTTCCAGTAGTTTTATCACATGGCTCTTGTCTTCTGCTCCATCATATATGCTGTAAAGCAAAAAAATAGGTCCATAAAAATCAAGTGCTGTCTGTCTGGCTTTTCCTGCGTCGCCTAGCATTCCTGAAAACAAAGCTTCCATATATGTTAATGGTCCGCTTGCAAGATAATTCTGATATAGCTGTGCCATCTGTGGTTCCCTGTACTGTTCCAATGTCAACATCTTACGAAAACAGCTTGAAAACTCTTCCTCTGTCCAATGAAGAAACTGCACCTTTGTGAACTGCTTGATCTTATCAAATGCCATTTCTTTATACTCGGCTGTAACCTTTTCCAGATCACCCTCCGGCATTTCATACTGCTTTGCTCTCTCAATATCCAATTCCTTCATTTTTTCAATAATACTGTCTAATATCTCCTGCTTGCTTTTATAATGCTTATACAATGCAGCCTTGGTCACTCCAAGTTTTGAAGCAATATCATTCATGGATGTTCCCATATATCCACTCTGTGCAAATAACTTCAGGGCTTCTTCCAATATTTTTTCCTTTGTGTTCTTTTCTTTACTTTCCATATATATCTCCTAATTTAAATCCGTTATCAAGTTACCTTTTGGTTACTTTAATTATAGTTACCTGTCCGATGACACTGTAACAATATAATAAATAATTCCAAATACAGCTATACTTCCCAGCATAATACCAATCATCTGATTTACACTTACCACATTTCCATGAAATACCGGATTGCAATCAAGAGTTCTTTTTATTACATCAACCATTTCACCAGAATAATGTTTTCTCTCCATCTCCCTGAATACTCCGTGAAGCATATGATTCTTAATCAATGAAGTGGCATATGTACTCGGAAGATAAGACAGTGCCTTCTGAAGACCTGAACCAAAATTTGAAATCGGCATATAAGCACCACATATAAAACCATATCCTGCGCTGACAATTGTACCTACAGCTGAAAGCTGTCCCTGTGTTGTTAATGGAAAGCTAACGATACTTGAAAGCGTACTTCCAAACAGAACGAGCAATATCATATCAAATAGACCCCATAATACATCTGCTGCATTCATATACCATCCCATTTTAAGTAAATATCCCAGGCATAATACAAACGCAAGTCCATTGACCATCAAAGAATTAGCAACTGTTGACAGAAAATATCCCAAATAAATTTTTCCACTGCTGATAGGTGAAACATCAAAGTCCTTCCTTGTTCCATTTGCCTTGTCCTGCACCATAGTCAGATTCACACAAAATGTTACAGTAATACAACTTACTGCCATAAGTGATGCTGTCAGCTGTGCTGCTACTGTTCCATTAATGAGCTTATCCGAAATTGTGATCACATCCGGAATCGCTGCTGTAAAAGAATCTCTGAAAACCTTTGCAAGAAACGTAGCATACAGAACAATCAGAATGACGGGTGTGATCATTGATGTAAACAACATCCCTTTATCTTTAAAAAACAGTTTCCTATTCCTGTTCATTAACGCCAATACTGTTCTCATTAATGCTCACCTCCAAGCTTCTTCCCTGTGACTGCAAGAAATACATCATCCATACCGCCTTTTACTACTTCATAATCCATGAATAGGTCCTGATGCTCTACAATAAGCTTCGTAGCTTCCTTCGTATTTCTTACTTTTATCTGATATCCGTCACGTATTTTTTTATATTCTCTGTTCAATGACTTTATTTCATCTTCGGAAACACCATAAACAGACACTATATCCTGTACATAATCATTCTTAAGTTCAAACGGTGTACCTTCTGCTGCAACACTTCCTTTGTCAAGAATTACAACATAACCAGCATTGGCAGCCTCTTCCATATAATGTGTAGTCAAAAATACTGTCATATTTTCTGTTTTCTGAAGCTTCTCGATAACATTCCAGATTAACTGTCTTGTCTGTGGATCAAGCCCTGTGGTAGGCTCGTCAAGAATCAAAATTTCCGGTCTGTGCAATAATGCACGGGCAATATCAATTCTTCTTCTCTGACCTCCCGACAGCTTACCTACAGGTCTGTTTAAAAACTCGTCAAAATCCAGAATCTCGACCAGCTCCTGTAATCTCTTATCAAAGGCATTTCCTGTAATTCCGTACAAAGCAGCTCTGCTCATTAGGTTCTCTTTCACCGTAAGTGGTTTATCAAGTACGCTATCCTGAAATACAACACCAAGCATCCTTTTTGTCTGTGCGCCGGCTTTGTCAGTTTCTATTCCGTTTACCTGAACCGTTCCACTGTCTTTTTTCAGCAGTCCACAAAGAATAGAAATGGTTGTACTTTTCCCTGCACCGTTTACTCCAAGAAAAGCAAACAATTCTCCTTTTTTCACACGAAAGCTCAAATCATTTACCGCTTTTACATCGCCAAAGCTTTTATTCAGATGGCTGATTTTAATTATATCTGATTCCATATATTCTCCTTTTGTTTTCATTTTTCTTTAAATGCCACAGTATATATTAGATTTACCTTTACTATTCTTACCTTCATTTTCTTCATAGGTTACCGTTTGGTTACTTATATTATAGTAACCAAACGGTAACTTGTCAATCTTTTATTACTTATAACAAATGAACATGACGAAAAAACAGCCAAATCTCCCAATCTGCTCAAGGCATCCTGGACGATACACATCCCAAAAACTTTCTCTTACCAGATTTTCTACTTTTTGTTGTTCTTCCTTTTTCTCTAAACGAATCTCAATATTACTTTTTTCCATTTCTTTTATGTCCTTTCTTAAAAATAAAAACCGATAATCCTAATTTTTCAGTATCAGAATTAACGGCTCTGCGTCTTAAGCGTCTGGCTCTTATATTACTGTTTCATTTCTTCTACTATTTTATCTAGCATCTGTTCAAACTGACATTTTGCTTTCGCCTTATCTGCTGCACCATCATACAAGCTATAATAAAAAAACATATTTGCATAAAACTTAACTGCATTCTCCTCTGGATCTTTTATTTTCATATTTTTGAAGAGATCCTTCACGTATCCTGCCGGTCCAGATACCAGATATTGCTGATATAAATTCTGCATCTCTTCACTACGAAACTGCTCTATTGTCAGCATCTTCCGAAACGATGATGCAAAATCATCCTCTGTCCAATATTCAAACATAGACTTGCTGTATTCCACAAAATCATCCAATGATACTGTCTCATACTTTTCAGGCGTTTTCTCTTTATCCTCTTATGGCATATCATATTCTGTTGCCTGTTCGCCATCCTGTTGCTCCATACGCTGCACAATACAGTCAAAAATATCTCTTTTACTTTTGTAGTGACGGTACAATGCCCCTTTTGTCATATCAAGTTCTCCTGCTATCTGGCTAACAGAGACAGCCTCGTAGCCATCTCTGGCGAACAGATGCAGTGCCACAATTAATATTTCTTCTTTCCTATTACCCATGCACATTTCCTCCAAAATAAATAAACGACCGTTTACATCTTAATAACAGTAAACGATCGTTTATTTGTCAATACTTTTCTTTTTGTTTATATTATCTCTTTTTATAAATCAGAAGTTCTGGATTTTCACCATCTTTTTCATATGTACATATGATGATAAAATCCATATCTGCCAGAATACCAAAACACCGGTCTCCTCCGTCATCTTTATCATATCGATAAATCTGCCGTCTGAAAAGCAACCTGCTGTTGCCATAATCTATCTATTTCCTTCCAATCCAGGCATCTCACAAAGCTTTCATCTGGAAATTCCACCTGCTTGTTCCACGGACGATCATATACAGCTACTTTACAATCTTTAAAATGCTGCACATGCTCAAACGCAGCTGGTGAATCTTCGATTGCAAAATCAAAATGCATGCAATAAAGTTCTTCTAATGTCAGATTATAGGTATGATCCTGTTTGAACATTTCTCGTCCATATTTATCAACAAAATAAATAGGAAGCCTATTTAAGTGATGTTCATCCAACCATCTTCTAGATGGTTCATAAGAATCAAATGGTCTGCCTGTGACAACAAAAACCTCATGTCCTTCATCAACCCACTTGTTGATCACTTCTGAAGCTCCCGGTGTTTCTTCATAATCTAGTAAATTTTCTGGAATATGCCCTGCCTTCATCAATTCATCATACTGTTCTCCACTTAGATCAAATGATTTCTGAAGATTAAAGAACTGTACTTCCCTATATGGCACATCAATATTAAATAATTCTTTTGCAATTTTGGTAAAATACTTCGCTGTTTCACAGATAACGTCATCAAAGTCTATATATATTTTCATCGCTACATCCTTTCCAGTCTACATATATATTTTAGACATCCCTTAAACATGATCAAACTATATTATCGGCAATAATTCTATTATTCCTTATTGAGTTTCGTCATTTTTGCCGTACCTTTGTCTCTCGTGATCCAGCAAAATGTACATACAAAGATAATTCCTTTTACAATTGATGTCACAGAAAATGCCCACCATATACCTTCCAGTCCAAGCAATGCTCCACCCAAAATGATCGCAAGCGGAATTCTTGCACTGGTAAATAAAATGCTGATCACACTGCATAAATGTGTTTTTCCTAATCCTGATAATGCCCCTACTGTCATCAGTTCTACAGCCATAAACGCTTCACTCACCCCAATGATCGTCAAATATCCGATCGCGATCATAATTGCCTTTGGTTCATGGAAGAAAATCTCTGCGATTGCCTTTGGTTGAAAAACAAACATGATCGTAATAAAGATTCCCCATATTCCAACGCTGCACAAAGAGGCTTTGTATCCTTTTCTGACACGATCCATCTTTCCTGCTCCATAATTTTGCCCGATAAATGCATTTAGAGCTGTCCCAAATCCATCGGCTGTATTCCATGAAACAGATTCAATCTGCCCTCCGACTCTCTGGACTGCAACTGCTTCTGCTCCAAACCCTGAAACCATACGAGTTAATACCATGGAAATTCCACAGTAAACCATTCCCTGAATCGCTGTCGGAATACCAATCTTGCAGATTCCACTTAGATATTTAAATGGAATTTTTGTAAATAACTTGATTCCTTTTAATACATTTTGTTTTTTCTGTCGGATAATTCCAAGGATCAAAATAGTCATAACAATTGCCTGTGCACTTACTGTTGCAATCGCAGCTCCATTTACCCCAAACTTGTTTACTGGTCCAAGCCCCAGGATCAGTAATGGATCCAAGATCATATTCGTTACAAGTCCTATAAAATTGGCTATAAATGGCGTCTTTGAATCTCCTTGTGCTGTATAGATTCCAGTTAAAGTGAGTGTCAAAAATGAAAACACGATCAATCCACAGGCTATTTTTGTGTAAGATAATGCTGCCTGCAATGCCTCTGGATCTTGTAGCTGAAAGAATCCTACCAGCGGATGCAAAAACAGTAACATCACTGCTGCAAATAAAAGTCCCATAAGCGTTGCCAGCTGAACTGCTGTCTGT
The DNA here is from genome assembly GCF_030296915.1 of Anaerostipes hadrus ATCC 29173 = JCM 17467. Lineage (NCBI taxonomy): Bacteria > Bacillati > Bacillota > Clostridia > Lachnospirales > Lachnospiraceae > Anaerostipes > Anaerostipes hadrus. The sequence goes on from NZ_AP028031.1 coordinate 1,907,568, forward strand.
GCATACTTATGGGCTTCTTCTTTGTCTCCTCGTCCAATGCATTGTGCTACCTGTACCTGTCCTCCCATTCTCGACATCGAAGCTAATCCTTGTGAAAACCACGTAAACATGCCTCCGACACCAACTCCGGCAACTGCTTTTGATCCAAGAAGTCCAATCCATGCCATGTCTGTAATGTTGTATAATGTTCCTAAAAATGACGATGCCATGATCGGCACCGCAAGTTTCGTTAGTGTTTTTAAAATTGGTCCTTTTGTTAAATTTCCTTCCAATTACTTTTCTCTCCTGTGAATTTATTTTTGCGACCATATCATTACATATTCTTTTACTAATTGAAAATTGTTTTTCCAATACTTGGCAGGAATAAAATCATGTGCTTTTAAATTTGTATCTAACCATATATCTGCAACTCTATTTATATCTGTTTTCTGTAATTTCCTGATCATAAACCACATACGAATCCTCCTGGCCAAAAATAAATTTTTAAATATCCAGATCTTCTAACACTTCTTTCAAGGCTTCTGCTGATTTCTTCAATGCTTCCTGTTCTTTTTCATTCAGCTTAATCGCCAGTTGTTTCTCAATACCATTTTTTCCTACGATCGCTGGCATACTTAATGTAACACCTTCAATTCCATAGGTATCATGTTGGATAGAAGATACTGGTAATACAGATTTTTCATCTCGGATGATTGCTTCGCAGATTCTTCTGACAGCCATTGCAACTCCATAATATGTTGCTTTTTTCTTTTCAATGATCTTATATGCACTGTTTTTGACTCCCTGTGCAATCTCCTCCATATGCTCGTCGTGTTCTGTGTAACCTCTCATCTCGCAAAATTCTGAAATTGGTACGCCTGATACATTGGCACTTGACCATGCTACGATTTCAGAATCTCCATGTTCCCCGATGATCCATGCATGAACAGATCTTGCATCTACCTGTAAATGTTCTCCAAGAAGATATTTTAATCTGGCAGAATCTAGGGTTGTACCAGAACCAAAGACTCTGTTTTCAGGAAATCCTGATAGTTTTACTGCAACTTGTGTCAAAATATCTACTGGATTGGCTACAATCAAAAGAATCCCTTCACATTTTCTCTGTGCGATCTCTGGAATGATCGATTGAAAGATTGCTACATTTTTCTTGACAAGATCAAGTCTTGTCTCTCCTGGTTTCTGTCCTGCACCCGCTGTCACAACAATGATCGCTGCATCCACGATATCATCATAATCGCCTGCTGTGATCTTCATTGGTCTGGCAAATGGGAGTCCATGGGCAATATCTAATGCCTCTCCTTCTGCACGATTCTTATCAGCATCGATCAACATCATTTCAGTAAATAATCCACTTTCCATTAATGCAAATGCAGAAGATGAACCTACAAATCCTGTTCCGATCACTGCTACTTTTCTGCTGTTTATTCCTTTACTCATTATTGGGTCTCCTTTTACATTTTTTAGAATGACAATATTATCACCCAATTCCATTATATCAATTCATGCAAAAAGATTTTTACTATATTGTTTATTATATACTCTTATGAATACATTGTACTAATGTTTTTTCAACCTTATCAATCTGAAATGGTTTCGCTAAGTGTGCATTCATCCCTGCTGCAAAACATTTCTTTGCATCTTCTTCAAATGCATTTGCTGTCATAGCGATGATCGGTATCTGTGCTGCATCGTCTCGTTTGATGGATCGAATCTCCTTGGTCGCTGTCAATCCATCCATAACCGGCATCATAATATCCATTAATATCGCATCAAATGTTCCTTGTGGAGCATTCTTAAATTGATCCACTGCCTGTTGCCCATCTTCCACAACAGTGACATTGGCTCCATCATCCGTCAGAAGTGTCTGTATGATTTCTGCATTCAATTGATTATCCTCGGCAACTAATAAGTTTAAACCACGAATATCTGCTTGCTCCACTATCTTCTCAGCCACTGGCTGTTCTTTCTTCTGTGCGATTTCAAATGGAATCGTAATCACAAAGGTAGATCCCATTCCTTTCTCGCTTGTCACTTTGATTTCTCCATGCATCTGTTCTACCAGTCCCTTGACGATCGACATTCCAAGCCCAGTCCCCTGATATACACTTCGGGCATCCATCTTTTCCTGTGAAAATGGCTCAAAAATATGATCGATATAATCTTTACTGATACCAATTCCCGTGTCTTTGATCGTCCAACGATACGTACAGATCTTATCATGAACATCCATTTGTTCCATCTTTGTAGAAATAGTTCCACCCGGATGATTATATTTAATACAGTTTCCATAAATATTCAATAAGATCTGACGAAGATGCAATGGGCTTGCATATACATATGGATATCTGTCATCTATGTTATCTTCTTCATAGTTCCATCGGATTCCTGCCTCTAGAACCCGCTCTCTGATCATCGTCTCAACTTCCCGCATCAGTTTCTTCACAGCAATCTCTTGGTGTGCCAGTGTGATCTGACCTTCCTCGATCTTACTCATCTGCAATACATCGTTGATCAGAGAAAGCAGATGTTTGGCAGCAGTTTCCATTTTCTTATGATTCTCTAATACCAGTTTCTGATCATCGAAATGTTTTTCATTGATATTTAGAAGTCCAATGATTCCATTTAATGGTGTTCTGATATCATGGCTCATACGGCTTAAGAAATCGGTCTTCGCCTGACTTGCTGTACGCATTTCGTCAAATGCTGCCTGTAAACGTGCGTGTTCTAATTCTTCTTGTTTATGTCTTTGCGATGTATCCTGTAAGAGCGTGATCGCATAAACTGTCGGAATCTCGCTCATTGTCTCTTCATCGTATACCACGATCTGTGTCATAAGAATTGTTTTTTGTACCCAGCGAATACTTCCATCATCTTCATGAAAACAATATTCCACAGAAATATTTGTGTCACCATTGTTGTATCTCTCCAGCAGTTTTTTCGTATCATTTGTCATATTATACTCTGCTTTTGTCTCCTTCGTGACTTTTTTCTCATATTCTGCACAGTAATCCTGATAATTACATGGTAATGGATAATCAAGAAACAGCTCTTTGTTCTTTTGCTCTTTTCCCTTTAGAATAATATTTTTCTCCAGAATATCTGTCTTTAGATTGACCGTATAGATCACATCGGATAATTCCAAAAGTGCATCGACATAACTGTCATTTTCAATGATTGATTGTTTTAGCTGTTCATAATAAATCTGTAACTGTTCTCTGGCCCCTGTCTGATCGTCAGCTCCTTTTCGGATGATTTCAAATGCCAGAAGAAAATGATGTAATTTCTTATCTTCATCCCAGTCAACTGGGATCAATGTCATACGCTTATAGAATCCTTCTTCCTGCATATCATATTGATATTCCTGTACATCCTGTTTCTCCTTCATCTTCTCTTGAAGTCTTGTGATCTGAAGCCTTTCCCAAATGTTCTTCTGCTCATCTTTCCCAATCTTTTCCTGTACGATCTGCTCTACTGCACTGGAATACGCACCATCTAAAGCTAAGAAAAAGTTTTCACTGGAACGGATCACACGATATGTATCCAGCTTAGCATCACAATATAAACAGTCTAAAAAGTTCTTTCCATGTTGATTCAGCAGTTTTAATAATTGATAATTCAACCGCTTCTCTTCAAGTGCTTCTTCCCGTTTCACATGGTTTTTATTGATGTACATATTTTTATCTGCATCATTGAATAATTCTCTCATTGTTTTGCCAGGATAATCACTTGCCATAGCAAAACCCGCTGCATAACTTAACGGAATCTCTCGATGTTCTTTGGATTCTGCTGCTATATCTTTGCGAAGATCTTCAAATAGCTTTCTCACCGCTTGTTTATCAAGCCCCTGCAGCACTGCGATAAATTCGTCTCCCCCAAGTCTTCCGACAAAATGTTCCGATGGTATGGAAGATCGCAGACAAACAGCAAACCGATAAATATACGCATCTCCTGCATCATGTCCCATACTATCGTTGATCCGACGGAGATTATTAAGGTCAAAACTGCATACAATAATATCCTCTGGTGGATTCAGTTCACCTAATATCTCTTCACATTTATTCTTATTCGGAAGTCCTGTTGCATTATCTAAATAAGCTTTATGCCGCAATATACGGTTCATCGCCGCAAAACGGACCGCTTTAATAAACTCATATCCGATCAGCAGCATCAATACAACGATATCTGCTGTGATGAATTTCTCAAGAGTTGCTAATGACGTTGCTTTTCTCTGTGCATATACTTCCGCAAGACCTGTTGCCTCATCACAGATCTTAAAGAATCTCTCGCTCTTTGAAATGATATCTGTATGCTCATAGCCGACCGTCCGCACACGATAAATTTCTTTGTGTAAGGAAATAAAATATTCATCCAGTTCCTTCATCTTATCCTGAAAATCATCATCCTTTAATCGTACGAGTTTTAATTGGTCATTGCCATGACGCAGCCCTTCGATAAAGGACTGCACTTCCTTGATCAGCTCATCTTCTCGCTGTCCGGAATTCTCTAGCTTAATAATCCTTTGTGTTTCTCCCCTTATTAACCCTGCATAATTTACAACGCGGGCTGTTCCCTGAATGTTCGAGACCAACTGCATCAGGATGACGATAAAGACCACTAAAAGTACCGTCAGAATACCGATGCCGATATGGATCATATTTGGTTTTTTTCTTTTTGCCGTATCAGACATAAACTTTTATTCCCCTATCACTACTTTAGAAAATTTCTTATAACATGCAATCCCGTACTTGATGAAATTTATCATTCCATCCTGCTTTAGTTTCGCTGTATAATCTTTTTCCTCAATCTGTCTTAATGCTTCATCACACGCAGCATCCAGATTCCCACCATCTTTTCTTGAGACATCCGAAAACCACTCTCTGATCTTCTTTACAAAAAAATTCCTGATCTCTCGGTTTGGAATTATCAGATGGTATTTTCCACTTTCTGTACGGCCTTTGTGTGTCAGATATCCTGTGGATCCATTGACTGATCATACTTAAGCTGATCTATATAATTTATGACATCCCATGGGCAATATATATCAGCATTACCAAAATGATATCCATCATACCATTCCTTTATTTCTTTTAAATGTGATGTCAATCCATAATCATCCAGTATTTTCTTTACCTCATGATCTGTAAAACCAAAATCCCTCGAATCATAGAAATCATTTGTTGATAATAACGCTTCACAAAGGGATTTGTTTTTAGCAATATACAGCCCTTCAAACAATAAAGCATCCGCACCTATCTCAAAAAAGGAACGCAACATACTCATATTTAATGTCTTTCCAAAACGACGAGGACGCGTAAACAGTGTTACCTCTCCACCCATTTCTACAAGTTGTTCTATCAGCTTTGTCTTGTCTATATAATAAAATCTGTTTCTTCTGATTTTTTCGAAACTATCAACACCTACTGGTAATTTCAAAGTGTCTGCCATATACACCTCCACTATGCTCGCCCATGGAAATCTTTCTTTTATGCTATAATTTACAAAACATTATAACATGATGTGTAGTGAGATACAATCAAACAAAAATCTTCCGTTTATACACGATTGGATCATCATATCCAAATGTTCTTCTTCCATTTACTTCTATGATCTCTGATACCTCCAGACTATCCTCTGAAAATCTTTCCCATAATTTAAAGATCATAACTGGTGAAAACTGGCTTGTACTGCCGCCTTCCCAGACACCATCCTTCTCGCGATAAAGTGCTGGTGTGAATTTTTTTGATTCGTTCAGTTCACTGTAATCTACTGCTTTCATAGAATCATAAGAAAATGTATTCTTATCTTCTCCATTCGGAATATCGTAGGAAGAAAGCACAATTCCTTCATTATTTTCTGAAATAAGAAAAAGATGTGGTGATGTGTGGCTTTTTCCATCTGTTTTATAGTAACTTTCTTCTACAACAAATGTACCATTGAAGTTTTCTGGGAGATTTTTGATTTTATCGTTACATGCTGTATTGATGTGTTTTGCATATGGATAGGTTTTTCCTTCTGCCTGCATTTTGTCAAATTGTTCTTTGTTGTCAAAATGACCAGTCATTAACTTTATAAAATCTGTAAGTTTGCTCATGATCTTCCTCCGTAAATTTAAATTTCTTTAATTATACTCTTGTGAAATTTTTTTGTAAAATATTTTCCTATGTATTTATTGAATATCCGCTAATTTCTTTGTAACTCTAACCTGAATTTCCGTATAGTATGATAATTCTATTTCATCACCATTATTATTTTTTGCTTCAAAATATTTTATGTCACTGTCGTCAGTTTCAATATCTGAAAATTTTGTTTTTACTTTTTCTACATATGCTTCAAATTGTCTACGACTAACCCCATATCCATTAAACGAAAAATAAGCACTAATCCTAACAATATTTTCTTCTTCATATTCATTTCTCCTTCTTTTGTTTGGTTACAATTGTACACTTCTGAATAAAAAGAAATCCCCACCATAATGGTGAGGATGTAATAAATCCGTTATTCAATTCCTTTTGATAATTTCGTCAACCTTTGATTTTCCAGTATTTCATCAATATCGCCCAGATCATATTTTCTGTGGTTCACTGCTACGATGATGCATGCATCCCGCTTGTCTTTTGCATATAATGGTTTCATCGTACGCTTTTCCATATTCAGTATCTTTTCTGCAATGTAAGATTTGCATCACAACGAGGACAGAATTCATCGCCCTCATCTGCTGCTCAAATCAGTCTCTTTTCCAAACAATAATGATAAATTCCATCCTCCGAAACATCTCCACAGATTTCATCTGCCACTGCTTTCAGATCATCGGATGCATTTGCCATTGCAATTCCATTGCCAACTGCTTTTAACATTTCGATATCGTTATTGCCATCCCCAAATGCCATAGCCTGAGATTTATCTATGCCATAATGTTTTAACATTTTCTCAATCCCTGCTCCTTTTCCTGCATTGACCGGTATGATGTCAACTGCTCGATCCCACCATGCCGTAATCTCAGCTCCCTGGACACCTTTTAAGATCTCTTGATACTCTTCTACTCTTGCACCCATCAACACTTGATAAACTTTTTCTTTTTTTATATCTTCGAAATCTTCTGCTACATCAACTTCGGCATTCCCAAATGCATAGTAATCGATCAAGTCCTGATCTTTTCCATTTGCAGCCATACGGTCTTTCGTTGCTAATGCAACTGGCTTTCCCATTTTGTCTGCATTTTTAATGATCCTTTCAATATCTTTTAATGGAATACAATTGCTATAGAGTGTTCCACTGTGATCATAGCAATAAGACCCATTGTATGTAAGAAATGCATCAAACTCAACTCCTTCAAAATGTGGGACAAGCATCGGTCCTCTTCCTGTTGCCAAACAAAGTTTGACTCCTTTTTCCTGTAGTCGCTTTAATGCTTCTAATGTTTTTTCTGAAATCGTATCTTGATCCATAGCGATCAATGTACCATCAATGTCAAAAAATATGATTTTAATATCTTTCATGTCTTTCTTTTCCTTCTATATTATGATGAGAGTTTACGCTAAATAACGAAATGCCTGTATGATATAAGACAAAATCTTGATCATACCCTGCTTTTTGCTATCCATCGTGCGTTCTGCTACATCCTTGTCATTTTGATAACTTCCATCTTGATTCACTTTCAAAGATCCGCTTTTTAATCTGCTAAAATCTTCTTCCAGCTGTTTTGTGATCTCTTTTCCTTGTACAACAAGCATCGTTTCTGTGTCTACATAGGTACTTCTGCAATCAAAGTTGTAAGAACCAACCACTGCTATATCATCATCAATGATCAGAGATTTTCCGTGTGTGGAATGTCTGCCCATATATTCATACAGTGACACTCCTGTACCTAAAATCTTTGATCGGTTCTTTTGATAATCTGCTGATGCACAAATATTATCTCCTGATGCGATTGAATTCAAGATCATTGTTGTGTTCGGAACCTGTTGTTTCACCTGTGCGATCCCTTCGTACATTTCTTTGGAAAACACTGCATATGGTGTATGAATGATAACTTTGCTTTTTGCCTGTAACATCAACTGCTTCAGCGTTTCAAATACAACTGGTTCTTTTCCATAAATTGTTGTCGGATTGGTTACCAGTGTTGTTTTCTTCGTTGGAACTGTAATCTTTTGATAATCATAATCTGGAACTTTCACTTTCTCTGCATGGGATAAAAGGCGCTTGACTTCCTTCTCTTTTTTATTCTTTGAGCATGTACTAAATTTTGTTTTGCAGACTTCTAAGTTCCAGACTTTTTGAAAATATCTTCTGATCTGTCCGACTGCACCTTGATCTTTTGATCCTTGATTGACGATCAGAATCTCCCTGTCTATACCTTTGCTTTTTCCTTTGTGTGTTCCAAGGAAATAATCAAACATATTTCTGCCACCCATTAAGAGATACTTATGATCTGCCACAATATATTTGTCATGCAGACATCCATTGATCGTCCATGGTTTCAAAAGATTTGGCGTGTTATAAAAACGAATTTCAACATTTGGCTCACTTCCAACTGCTGCAAAAATATCCTTTCCTGTCATATGGATCGTTCCATAAAGCCCATCAACCAGAATCTTTATCTTGACGCCTCGTCTGGATGCTTTGAGTAATTCTGAAAAAATATCATCACTGCTGCTTCCTTCACGGATATCAAAGGTTGATAGAATGATCTCTTTCTTTGCTTTTCGTATCATATCCAACCGCAGATCAAGTGCTTCCTGATTATCACTGACGATCTTTGCTCGGTCTGATCCATTTTCGTTTGATGTTGAATAAAATGTTTCCGTATGAATCTTTGACTTATTTGTTTTGCTTACCGATTGCATATGTATAAATGGTACAAGCATTCCAATGATCACATACAAAATAAACAAAATCAGAACGATTCCTGCTATTTTTAATTTTTTCATTGTTCTAAAATCCTTATTTTAATTTAGATAAATAATTTTACTGTCTCTATTTTAACATCTTTAATAAAGATTTTAAACTATTGATTTCATAATCGGGTTTTGGTTGTGGATCTTCTGTCAGATCTTGTGCTCTGTGAAACCAGATTGTCTTGATCCCTGCATTGATCCCGCCTTGAATATCAGAACTCAAGCTGTCTCCAATGATCGCTGTGTTCTCCTTCTTAAAATCTGGAATCTTAGAAAAACATTTCTCAAAATATTCAATGCTTGGTTTGTTATATCCAATTTCCTCGGAAATAAAAACACCTTGCAGATACTTCTCAATTCCTGAACTTTTTAATCTTCCTCTTTGTACAGACAATGTTCCATTCGTTACAAGATAGATACGAAATCTCTTTGATAATTCCTGTAAAACTTCTTCGGCTCCTTCGATAAAATAGTGTCCCTGTCCTAAATAGTCCTGATAATGTTTTGCCACTTCCTGTGGTGATGCTTTTATATCAAATTCTTGAAATAAAAGCTTAAATCTGCGCATTTTTACTTCTTCTCTTGTCATTTTCCCTTGTTCCAACAATTTCCATTGAGCAAGATTAATCTTATGATAGCAATCACGCATCTCATTCGTCACAGAAATTCCTACATCACCTAATGCCCTTGTAATTGCATTGGCTTCTGCTTTATCAAAATCCAGTAATGTATTGTCTAAATCAAATAATAATGTATCGATCATAAATCAATCTCCCTTTTAATATATAGTGATATTATAACATGATGTAAGTATCAAAAGTATAAATTATGTTTGTCCTTGCACATATATCCAAAAAGAGATTCATCATAATTGATGAATCTCTTTTCGTTAGAATGAATTGTTATAGATTATATGAATAATGATCGACTTATTTGTCTTTCAATACTGCCTGAGCTGCTGCTAATCTTGCAATTGGTACACGGAATGGTGAGCAGGATACATAGTCTAATCCGGCTCTGTAGCAGAATTCTACAGATGATGGATCTCCACCATGTTCTCCACAGATTCCTAAGTGGATATCTGGACGAGTTGCTTTTCCTTTCTTAGCTGCCATCTCGATCAGCTGTCCAACACCTTTCTGGTCTAATTTAGCAAATGGATCAGATTCGTAAATCTTGTTCTCATAGTAAGACTCTAAGAACTTACCTGCATCATCACGAGAGAATCCAAATGTCATCTGTGTTAAGTCATTTGTTCCGAAAGAGAAGAATTCTGCTTCTTCGGCAATCTCGTCTGCCAATAATGCTGCACGAGGAATCTCAATCATTGTACCAACTTTGTACTTAATGTCAGATTCATAGTAAGCTTTTACTTTCTCAGCTGTCTGTACAACAACTTCTTTAACATATGCTAACTCTTTCTTCTCTCCTACTAATGGAATCATGATCTCAGGAACGATATCATATCCTTTTTCCTGTTTTACTTCGATCGCTGCTTCCATAACGGCTCTTGTCTGCATCTTGGCAATCTCTGGATAAGTAACTGCCAGACGGCATCCACGATGTCCCATCATAGGGTTAAATTCATGAAGAGCTGCACGTCTCATATTGATCTCTTCTACTGTAACTCCCATATCTTTGGCAAGAGCTGTGATCTCTTCCATTGTATTTGGAAGGAACTCATGAAGAGGTGGATCTAAGAAACGGATTGTGACCGGTCTTCCTTCCATAACCTCATATAAATCTTTAAAGTCTTTCTTCTGATAAGGAATTAACTGATTTAATGCGATTTCTCTTGCTTCTTTTGTTGTAGAGAGGATCATACGACGAATCTTTGGAATTCTCTCTGCATCAAAGAACATATGCTCTGTACGGCAAAGTCCAATACCCTGTGCTCCGAATTTCACTGCATTCAATGCATCGGCAGGTGTATCTGCATTTGTTCTTACCTGTAATGTACGGATTTCATCGGCCCATGTCATGATACGATCGAAATTACCACTGATACTTGCAGGTACTGTACGGATCTCACCCAGATAAATCTTACCTGTGGATCCATCTAAGGAAATATAATCTCCTTCCTGTACTGTCTTTCCACCTAATGTGAAAGATTTGCCATCTTCAGCAAACTTGATATCTCCGCATCCTGCTACACACGCTGTTCCCATACCACGTGCTACAACGGCTGCGTGAGATGTCATACCACCACGAGCTGTTAAGATACCTTCTGCTGCATGCATTCCTTCGATATCTTCTGGTGATGTTTCTAAACGAACTAAGATAACTTTCAGTCCTGCTTCATGATGCAGTTTCGCCATCTCAGCATCAAAATATACTTTACCAGCAGCAGCTCCTGGAGATGCTGGAAGTGCTTCTCCGATTGGAAGAGCGGCTTTCAATGCTGCCTGGTCAAAGTTTGGATGCAGTAACTGATCTAATGCTTTCGCATCGATTCTTGAAACTGCTTCTTCTTTTGTGATTTTTCCTTCATCTACTAATTCACAGGCGATACGGAGTGCAGCTGGGGCTGTTCTCTTACCATTTCTTGTCTGTAAGAAGTACAGTTTTCCTTCCTGAATTGTAAATTCCATATCCTGCATATCACGATAATGTTCTTCCAGTGTATGAGCAATGTCCATAAACTGTTTATAACAATCTGGTAAGTCTTCTGCCAGTTTAGTAATTGGCTGTGGTGTACGAACACCAGCTACTACGTCTTCACCCTGTGCATTGATCAGGTATTCTCCGTAGATCTGTTTCTCACCTGTAGATGGGTTTCTTGTAAATGCCACACCTGTTCCTGATGTATCTCCCATGTTACCAAATACCATTGTCTGAACGTTAACAGCTGTTCCCCAGTCTCCTGGGATGTCGTTCATTCGACGATAATAGATAGCACGTGGGTTGTCCCAAGAGCGGAATACCGCTTTGATTGCTTCAAATAACTGGTCCTTTGGATCCTGAGGGAATTCTTCATTCAAAGCTTTGCGATAGATACCTTTGTATCTCTTGATCACTTCTTTCAGATCATCGGCATCTAAGTCTGTATCAAACTTCACACCTTTCTCTGCTTTGATGTCATCTAAGACATCTTCGAATTTCGCTTTATCCACTTCTTTTACAACGTCTGAGAACATCTGGATAAAACGACGATAAGAATCATATGCAAAACGAGGATTGCCTGTCTTCTTCGCAAATCCTTCGACAGCTTCATCATTCAATCCTAAGTTAAGGATCGTATCCATCATACCCGGCATGGATACTCTTGCTCCTGATCTTACTGATACTAATAGAGGATCTTCAAGGTCTCCGAACTTCTTTCCCTGAATCTCTTCCAAGTCTTTCATTGCTTCAATTACCTGTGATGCTACTTCATCACTGATTTTTCCACCGCAGTCATAATAGTTTGTGCACGCTTCTGTTGTAACTGTGAATCCCTGAGGAATTGGTAAATTAAGTCCTGTCATCTCTGCTAAGTTTGCACCTTTTCCTCCAAGAAGGTTACGCATTTCGGCATTTCCTTCACTAAATTTGTAGACCCATTTTGTTGCCATGTCAATACCTCCTAAAATTAATTATGTCACATTCATATGTCATTGAACTTATTGTACCACAAATTTCAGATTTTGCAAAACTTTTTTGTGTATTTTACATAATTTTTTTCATTTTTCTCGTTTTTCATTATAAAAACTGCACATTTACATGATTTTCGATGCAATTTATACTGTTATTTTTGTCTTATTTTAACGATTTTTATGTTTTATTTTTTGTATACAATATATAAAAAATCCCAGAGTCTTTTCACTGAAAAGATCCTAGGATTTCATTTTTATATCAAAGTTATTCAGTTTTTTAAGAATGTTTTCTTTTTATAGTCTGGTTTTTGCTGCTTCTTTTTTTCTTTATCCAAAATTTCTAATTATTTATTCTTTAAACAGATTCTCTCCATCCTGTTTGATCACATCTTGATACCAATAAAAACTATCTTTCTTATATCGATCTAATGTAGCGCCCTCTTCTTCTTCGCGATCTACATACACAAATCCATATCGTTTTTGATATCCATTCAGCCAGCTTAACAAATCGGTAAAAGACCATGTACAATATGCAAGCACTTCACAGCCTTCCTCGATGGCTTTTCCTAATTCTTTTAAATGTTCTCTTAGATAATCAATTCGATATTCATCATGAATCTTATGATCTTCCGTCTTCTTATCAAATGCTCCAAGTCCATTTTCCGAAATGATGATTGGCAGATCATAACGACTTGTGATCTCACGACAACAATAGCGAAGCCCAACTGGATCAATACTCCAATCCCAGTCTGTTGTCATCAAATATGGATTGCCTGGATTTTTATAAATTCCAGGAACTCCAAGTACCTGCGCAGAACCTTTCACTCCTGTTGTATTCATTGTACCATATGGTGTTACTCCATCCATCGGATTATACTCGCATACACAACTTTGATAATAATTAACTCCCATAAAATCAATCTCTGCCGCTGCTGCCTTTAAAATTTTCTGATCGTCTTTTGTAACAACTGGTGCAAATCCTTTTTTTCTTAAATAATTCATGGCTGCTTTGGGATATCTTCCATATGCATAAACATCCATCCACCAGAAATTCTTCAGCTCATCATAATCATGTTTTGACATAACATTTTCAGGTTTACAATCAAGTGCATAAGATGGTGTATAAGCAAAGCTTGCACCAATCTTTCCTGTTCCGCCTATCTCGCGATATGCCAAAACAGCCTTTGCATGTGCCATAAAGACGTGATGGTTCACTTGATAAAATGTTTTCTGATCGTCAAACTTTCCTGGAGGATGCTGTGCTGTCAGCCATCCAAGTGATGTAAAAATATTTTGTTCATTAAATGTAATCCAGTATTTTACCTTACTTCCATATGCCTTAAATAAAGTCTTAGCATAATTTACATAATCCTCAATGATCTCCTCAGATTCCCATCCTCCATAGAGATCCACTAATGCCTGAGGAAGATCCCAATGGTAGATTGTCACCATTGGTTCAATCCCATATTTTAAACATTCATCAATAATATTTTCATAAAACTCAATTCCTTTGGGATTGACCTCTCCTCTTCCTTCCGGATAGATTCTTGCCCATGAAACAGAAAAACGATAGGTTTTTAATCCCATTTCCGCCATCAACGCGATATCTTCTTTGTAGCGATGATAATGGTCAACTGCAACATCTCCGGTTGTCGCTTTATATGTTTTTCCTGGAATCCTTACAAATTGATCCCAGTTTGTGATCCCTTTTCCATCTTCTCTCCAGCCGCCTTCAATCTGATAGGCAGCTGAAGCACTTCCCCACAAAAATCCTTCTGGAAATTTTGTAACTTTCATTTCTTCCATAAATGTTACGCTTCCTTTCTGCTACTGTACACTTAATAATTTACTTTCCTTTGTTACTACTTTATCTTCACATGCTTTAACTTTTGCAAATTGTTCTGTATTGGAAATAATGATCGGTGTTGTTACATCGTATCCATCTGCTTTAATCTTGTCAATATCAAATTCTAGTAAGATATCCCCTTTTTTCATTGTATCTCCAGATTTTTTCTTTGGAGTAAAATATTTTCCTTTTAAATTTACTGTATCGATTCCTACATGTACCAAAAGTTCTACTCCATCTTCACTTACTAATCCTAATGCATGTCCTGTTTCAAAAACAGCATCTACTTTTCCGTCAAATGGTGCATAGACAACTCCTTTTTCAGGAATGATCGCTGCTCCTTTTCCTAAGATTTCTTGCGAAAATGTTGGATCTTTCACTTCTGTTAAAGGAATCACTTTCCCTTCAACTGGACTTGTAATGCTGATCTCATTATCTAATAACTGTGCATTAGATTCTTCTACAAAATCTAAATCATCATCTTCATCTACAATATCTTCAAAGCCAATAATCAGTGTTGCAACAAATGTAACAACTACTGTGACCAAAATTGTGAGTGCTGCAAATAATAATGTCTGTGGTTTTCCTTTTTCTACATACTGAACAATCGTTACGATTGCTGGTGTTGCAATTCCAAAACATTTCATTTGGAAAAATCCACCGACTAATCCACCAACAGCACCACCAATACATGCTCCTAACATTGGTCGTTTTAAACGAAGTGTTACACCATAAAGTGCAGGTTCTGTGATACCAGCAAATAATGCTGAAAACGCAGAAGATCCTGCGATCTGTTTAAAGTCTTTGTTTTTGCTTCGAAGTGCAACTGCAAGGGAGGCTGCACCCTGTGCCATATTAGAACATAATTCTCCGATACAGATAAAGTTCTCATATCCTGTTGTTGCGATCATCCCTAATTTAATCGGTGTAAATGCATGATGCATACCTGCCATAACAACGAATGGATAAACGCCAGCCACAAGACCAATGGCAATAAATCCTAATTTATCATGAATTGCATAAACTACTGTTGATAATCCATTACCGCAAATAGCTCCTAAAGGTCCAAGAATGATCAATGCAATCGGTGCTTCAATTAAAACAACTAACATTGGTTTTAAGAAGTTCTTTGTGACAACTGGCGTGATTTTATCTACAAAACGTTCTACATATCTTAGAGAATATACTGCCAAAATGATTGGGATAACCGAATAAGAATAGGATGCATAAGTTACCGGAATATATTTCAAAAATTTCACAGTCTGTCCTGCATCATGTGCTGTATTCATCAGTGTGATCAAGTTTGGATGTAACATGATCAGTGCAATACTTGCTGCATAATACATATTTGTTCCAAACTTTTTGGATGCTGAAATTGCAATCAGTACTGGCATGAAGAAAAACGCACCATCTCCTATAACACTTAATAACTGATATGTTTGCCCATTTGTGCTTAACACACCGATCATAGGAAGTAATGTAAGCAATACTTTGATCATAGCTGCACCAATGATTGCTGGAATAACAGGTGCCATGATACCTAAAATCGTATCCATCAGCATTGTAAAGATATTTTTCTTTTCATTCGATTTTGCTGGTACTTCTTTTACTTCATTAGAAAAATTCCCAAGTTTATTTAATTCGTTAAATACGTTTCCAACATCATTTCCAATAATGATCTGATATTGTCCACCCTTTTTCATGATTCCCATAACACCTTTTGTTTTCTTTACTGCTTCATCATCAACGATGGATTCATCTTTTAATGTGAAACGAAGTCTTGTCATACAATGTACCAGATTGATGACATTATCTTTTCCTCCAACTCTTTGAAGGATCTTTTTTGCTGTATTTTCATAATCCATTTTGTTTTCCTCCTTTTTTTCTGGATCTAAAAATTTTCATTTTTCTTTATATAACAAAGACCTGACAATAGATAAAATAATTCCCGGGGTTATTTCATCTATTGTCAGGTCTTGCTTAACTTAATAATAACAAACCTATGATTATTTTGTTTGTTCATCTAAAATTCGTTTGATATGAATTAATAAATATAATTGTTCATCAATTGTTAATTTATAGTTATATTGCTTTTTAATATATTCTGCAATTTTTTTTACTCCTGAAAAAGCATTTTCATTCTGTTCTACCATCACTTTATAAATTTCTTGCATCGTATCTTTATATTCCATATGGTCAAAGACTCTTGCCGCAAAAAACTTTAAATGTGTTAAAAATCTCTCATACGAAATAGATTCTTCATTTAAATCTATCTTAAAATGAATCCTTACAATCTGTAAGACTGTATTGATCAACTCTGTAATCTGATTCACATAGGTTATATTCTGTGCATTTAATTCTGCAGACACGATATGCATTGCAATAAATGCAGCTTCATCATCTCCCAAATCCTCTCCTGTCTGTTCTTTAATCCATTCAATCGCATGCATACCAACCTGATATTCCTTTGGATAAAACTTACGAATATCGATTTTCATCATATTCTTTAATGCGATTCCTTCTCGATAACGAGCGACTGCTGAATTGATATGATCCGTCAGTGTCACATATAAGGAATCTCTTATTTCTAATTTTTCTTTTTTTGCCTCTTTTACTACACGATCCGCAATTCCAAGGTATTCTTCCGAAATCTCTTTTACTACTTCCTGTAGTCTCTTGCTTTCTTCTTTATTCTCTAGATGATATGTCTTATCTACCAGAGACTGATCAATATTTTCACCTTTTCTTTTTTTAAATCCAATTCCCGGACCTGTCATGATCAATTCCATTCCTTGTGAATCTACACTGACAACAGCATTTGTATTCAGAACTCTGATTATTTTCACGTTCATCCTCTCCTCTAATTTTATCTAAGTTTTTCATCATTTTTTGTATCTCTATAAATGTACAAGAAAGAATCCTGATTTACAGGATTCTCCGCCTACGGCGGGTCGCTTCTGCGACATATTACCCTTCCGCCGCAGTGCGATCCTGCCCGGAGGGCTTTTTCATATCATAAGGGATTCCATCGGAATTTCCTATGATATAAAAAAAGACTGCTTAAGACATACTTCTCTTCCTATGTCATAAACAGTCTTGCTTACCATTACGTAATAACAAACTTACTGCTATTATAATATCAGGTAACTTTTTATTTGTCCATTGTTTTTTCTATTTTCGTCATTTATTCTAATTTCACAAACTTTTTTTGTGCATTATGACGAATCTGTGAATTTTTATGTATTTTTCATAATTTTTACATTTTATTTTTAATTCTAATCCGCAATCTTATCGATCGCATTTGTCACAGCATCTATGTTTTTGTGACCATCTAACATCTTTTGTTTATAATCTGGTTCTTCCTGCTTCTCTTCTTTCACACTGATCTCCCAGAATGGTCCCCCTGCATTAGCACCTTCTTTGCCTTGTCGGATCACTTTCTTAAGCGACCACGTCTCAGCTGTTCTGGCTCTGCTTCCTACATCGGCAATCTTTACTTTATCTTTGCCGACCATTCTTGTTAATACAACAAAATGTCCATTCTTTGTGAAATCTCCAGGCCCCATCAGTGCCACGACCGGATGTCCTGCTCTTAATGCTTTCTCTACAGCATCTTTATCCATTCCGAGACCTTTACACTCCATTCCGTATAATTTGGATAATCCTGGAACTACGCTGTGAGAACATCCCTGTCCTGTGTAATACCATCCATGTTTATATGCCTGTTTGCACATCTTTGGAACATCAGCTTTCTTTCCAGTTAAAGAACTGTAGCATACAGCAACTGCGGTTGGTCCGCATCCTGCTGCCTGAATCGTACTTCCGCCGATCTTCTTTCCCGGATAATCTGCCTGATTATAATAAACAACTTTTAATTGCTTGTTCTCTGTCTGCTCTGCAGCCATAACCCCTGCTGTCTGTGTCATCATCATTGCTGCGATCCCCATCGTTGCGATCACTCTGCCAGTCATCTTGTTCAATCTCATAGTACCCTCCAGATAACTTCTGCTTTTGACATAATACATCAGTTATTAATTATAACAGAGGGTAGTTTGTTAATCAAGTGTTTCAATTGTTAATTTTTTATTAAATCTCGTTTACATTTTTTCATTTTTTTGCCAAAAGATGATAAATGTCGCTGCATTTATTCATGAATTTTTCGCTGTGTCGTTCCTGCAATTCCAAGCTGTGCACGATATTTTGCTACGGTTCTTCTTGAAATCTTCATATTCTTTTGTTCTAACAAACTTACGATCTTACTGTCACTTAATGGTTTTTTCTTATCTTCTTCTTTCACAAGCCGTCTGATTTCTTCCTTAATCTCTTCTGTCGTCGAATCTTGGTCTCCAAATGTCTGTGTATTATTAAAAATGTCTCTCATTCCGATCGTTCCACCTGGATATTGAATATACTTTCCTTTGACTGCGCGACTTACCGTTGATACATGCATTTCAATATCATCTGCTATATTTTGCATAGTCATTGGTTTCAACTGCTTATGGTTCATAAAATATTCTCTCTGACAATCTAGGATTGCATTTGAAATCTTAAGCATCGTCTCTCTTCTTTGTTCAATACTTGTAATGATAAAACGACATCTCTCATATTTCTTTCTGAAATATTCTTTTAGCTCAGAATCTTCTGCCTGTTCCATCATTTTGACATAATAATCATTGATTGAATAATCACCGATCCAGTCATCATTTAAACGAATCTTTAGTTCTTCTCCATCTTTTTCCATTAAAATGTCTGGGACGATATACTGATCGGTTCCCCCTGTATATCCACTTAACGGTCTTGGATTTAATTCTTGAATTTTAAAAATATACTTTCTTACCTGTGATGTCTTAATATCAAGTGCTCTTGAAACAGTCGATAAATGTCCCATTGCGATATCTTCCAGGTGATTTTCTACGATATATCGCAGGTCATCATTTAATATTCCTTCTCTTTCAAGCTGAAGAAGGAGACATTCCGATACACTTTCTGCAAATACACCTGCTGGTTCTAATTGCTTGAGATGATCTAAAAGCCTTTCACAATCTTTTTCTTCAATTCCAAGCTTGTGACTGATCTCTTTTGTGGAAACAAGCAAAAGCCCGGATTCCTCTAGGCATTGTGCCATGTATTTCATAACATTCCACTCTTTCTTTGTATAATCTTTTGCATTTAACTGTTCCATAAAGAAGGCTTCGGGATCTTCGATTTTCTTATCTTCAATATCACTTTGCTCAATATCCTGATATCCGCCTGCATTTCCATGCAATGTAAAGAATTCCTTTCCAGATTCCTTATGTTCCATCAATGGATTTTCTGCATATTCATCCTGCAAAAACTTCTCAAGTTCATAATTATCAAACGATAAGATCTTTAATGATTGTACCTGAAACTGATTTAATTGCTGTGACAAGCCTTGTTCCAGCTTCATTTCATATGACATTTTACATCCTCCAATTACTTTCTTTGATCAAGTACTTAATCTTATCATAATCTATTTTCACTCTGAATAAAAGAGATTTTGCTTGGATGATCTCTTTTTCTAAGTTATCTTATATCTATTTTCCCGCTTTCTCTTCTTCTATGGTCTTCTGAAATTCTTTCACATCTTTTGCGATCTCACCGCTTAATAACAGCATACAGATCAGATTTGGGATTGCCATCAATGCATTTGCAATATCTGAGAAGTTCCATACAAGCTCCAATGTCTGTGTTGCCCCGACATAAGCTACCAGAGAAAAGATAATTCGGTAGATCATGTTGAACTTATGAGTTCCCATCAGATACTCAAACGCCTTTTCTCCATGATACTCCCATCCAAGAATTGTGGAAAATGCAAAAAGTGCAATTCCGATCGTTACCAGATATCCTCCAACTTTTCCAAGAACTGTGGAAAATGCCGCAATCGTTAATGCAGAACCTATGTACATCTCTCCTGTTGCCGGATCGATCTGTCCGAGCACTCCGGAGCTTGCGATCGCAAGACCTGTGATCGTACAGACAACGATCGTATCCCAGAAAGTTCCTGTCATATTGATATATGCCTGCCGAACCGGATGATCTGTTGTTGCTGCTGCCGCTGTAATCGCTGCAGATCCCATTCCAGCTTCATTTGAAAAACATCCTCTGGCAACTCCGTAACGTGCTGCATTCATCATAGATGCGACGATATTTCCACAAAGAGCCCCACCAACCGCTTTCACACTAAATGCCATATGAAAGATCATAGAAAGTCCTGCTGGAAGATTACTGATATTCCCAAGAATAACGATGACTCCTGCGATCACATAAAAGATTGCCATCACTGGAACTACGACAGAAGATACTTTTGATATCGTTTTTATTCCACCGATGATGATCAGTAAGGCTAAAATAGTGATCACTGCTCCAACAGTACTAACCGATACTCCAAATGTCTCATGAACTGCTGTTGAAATTGAATTTCCCTGTGTCATATTTCCAATTCCAAAGGATGCGATCACGGCAAATAAAGCAAACAGCCATCCAAGTACGGCTCCAAGCTTTTTGTTCTTGAGTGCCTTTTTCATTGTATACATTGGTCCACCGGACATCTCGCCCTTTTCATTGACTTCTCTGTATTTGATTGCCAACATACATTCTGAAAATTTAGATGATAATCCAAAACATGCAGAAATCCACATCCACACCAATGCTCCAGCACCTCCTGAAACCATTGCTGTCGCTACTCCTACGATATTTCCAGTTCCGATTGTTGCCGCCAGTGCTGTTGTCAATGCTGAAAATGGTGATACATCACCCTCTCCTCTGTTTTTTGTTCTGGATTCTTTACTTAATGTCTTTATAATCGCCCAAGGAAGGTTTCTCCAGGTTAGGAAATTGCATCGAATTGTTAAAAGGATTCCTGTTCCCACGAGAAGCACTAGCATCACTGGTCCCCATACAAAAGCATCCACATCAGATATGATCTTACTTAACATATACTATCTCTCCTCTCTGATCTTATTTTCATTTCTAAAATGCAAAAAAGGAGCAACGAAAATTCGTTGCTCCTTCAACTTATGAGCTTAGTATAGCCATATATGACCACTCTGTCAATATTTATTTTAAGGTCATACCAATGCTTTCCCGATCATCTCACCCTGCCTGATCTTTGTCTCACACTGGTTCTTGGTACGTTCTAACAGTTCTTCTCTGATCTCAACCTTATCCTTTTCTAATAATAAAATGATCGTTGAACCTCCAAACTGAAAATATCCTTTCTCAATCCCGCGCCTCATAGATCCGGCTCCATCGTGATTAACAATCTTTCCAACCATCAATGCTCCAACTTCCATCTGGAGTGCATCTCCAAAATGTTTTGTCTTCATCAATGTATATTCTCTGGTATTCTCTTTATAGATTTTCACATGATCATTTGCGATCGGATTGACGGTATGATAAACTCCATCAATCCTATGATTCTCACTCTTAATTCCATCATCAAAATAGCAGTATCTATGATAATCATCTACTGTCAGGCGTAAGATCACGGCATAACCGCCCTGAAAATGTCTTGCGATCTTGCGGTTTCTGATCAATGAATCCAACGTATATCTTGTATCCTTTACAACAAAAGATGTCTTCTCTTCGATTGGATACACACTTACTTTACAGTCGCAAGGACTTCCTAAGATTGTTTTATCTTCCGGAAATGGACGTTTTCCTTCTTTGATCTTTCTTGAGAAGAATTCATTATAAGATTTGTAATTTTTCTTCTCATATTCACTCATATCAATATGATTATTCTTGACAAATCCTTTGATCAGACATTTGGAGATGGGAGAACTTAAGAAAGCTCCCCCTAGTTTGGATACCCAAGGTCTGATTAATATTTTTAGACTGGCTCGTCCTGCCATAGTTGTATACATCCAATGAAGCAAACGATCTTGCCCATTCTCTTCTTCGTAAATATTCCCATCTCTATCGGCATATCTCATCTACGATTCTCCTATCATCTTACAGTAAGAACATCTTTACTGCGATCAATGCTCCAATAACTACAAATGCAAGCATACATTTCTTATCTGGTTTAAAGACTTTAAAATCAAATACAAATAAGAAAGCGATCACTGCTAACATTGCAACATATATGTATGGAAATTCTTCTGGAAAGAATCTTCGAAGCTGATATACGATCGGAATGATCAGTGCAACCGATGTAATTGGCAGTCCCTGATAATGTTTTCTTCTGGAACTGCTGTGTGCCTGACGCTGTTCTTCTGTAACATTAAAATATGCCAGACGAATAACTCCGCCTAAAACATAACACATATAAATGATCCTTGCATACCATTGGTCCATTCCAAGGCAGTAACCGATCACAACCGGATACACTCCAAAACAGACAAGATCACATAAAGAATCAATCTCGATTCCAAACTTCTTGGCGTCTTCACTTCTCTTGATCATCTTTGCGATCGTTCCATCATACATATCTGTTAATCCTGAGATCATCAAACATAAAATTGCGATCTTAAAGTTTCCATTGAATGCCTGTGACATTCCAAATACTGCACTGACAACTCCTAAATATGTCAGTATTACAGATGCATTATAAAATCCTATCATACCTTTTTCCCTCTATTCTTTACGCTTTATCGTAACATGTGCGACTCCTGTCATCACTGCACTGATCAATACCAGTGCATAATAACTGATTCCTCGGCTTAACAGCATTGCCGGATATAATAATCCGCCAACAAAAATCTTCTTAAAGATATTTAAAAATAAGCCTTCACTGATTCCCATTCCGCCTGGCAACGGAAGCATATCCACAGAAATTGAAATAACACTCTGTAAAGCAACTACATCAATAAATCCTAATGCAGAAAGTCCCATTGCTCTGTATACAAGATATGTAATTGAAAAATGGATCAGTCTCTGAATCAATGTGACAACGAACATCCGAAAAATAAAAATCCGATGTCCTTGAATGATTGCTGCTGCTTTATGATACTCGATCATAGAATTCTGAAGTTTTTCAAGACGTTCTTCTTTTTTCTTTAAAATATGGAACTTTTCTAATTTCTGAAACAGCCACAGCACGATTTTGGATGCTAACGTTGGCTCAAATACAAGAATCAGCATGAACGCAACACAAAACACATTCAATGCCATTCCAAGGTAAAAGAAGAATGCTGCCTTCCCAATATATTCTGCCACAAGAAAATGACGGAATAAAAAGATCAGTGCTCCTAAAAATACCAGAACAAATTTATATAAAATGGTAACGATCATCAAAATGACGGTTCCCACGGATATGTCAACTTTATCGCGGTTCATGTAGTAAAGCTGCATTGGCTGTCCGCCAGTTGCAGACGGTGTAATACAACTGAAAAAGAAACCTACAAACGAATATTTGACGCAATTTCTCTTCGGCACATCATTGTAATGAAGCAGCCGTAGCATGCGATAAATAATATACGACTCGCAGCACACAAACACAACGATCATAACCAATCCCGCAATATAATATGCAGGTTTTACTGATTTTAGAACTTCCGCCAGCTCAGAAAGTTCCTTTCCTTTCAATACGGCATATGCAGTCAATCCAAATAATGCAAAGAAAAAGACTGTATTACCGATGACTTTTTTCTTATTCTTCATCTTTCCTACCCTTTGATCTCCGATAATTTTCCTTTGTATTTCACAGATTTTCTCTCTAAACCAACTCGTTGGTTGACCTTCTCAAACACCTTCCAGAGTCCTTGATACAAATTGGTCTTTCTTCCGATCAGATAACAAACTTCACTTAAAATGATCCCGCCAAACACATCTATGATATAATGCTGCTTGGTTACCTGCGTGGAAATACAGACTAAAATTGCAAAAACAAGTGAAAATCTCTGATACCACACTGGAATCTTCTTCTGATGCCTGATCCCAATATAACAAAACCAGCTTACCAGACAGTGAATCGATGGAAATAAGTTTGCCGATTGATCGATCGAATACACAAATCGTAATGCCTGATCCCAAAATCCTGTTCCTGTGATCTCTGGTCTTACCAGTGTTGTTGGCAAAAAGACAAAGAAAATCCCACATACGATCCTTGACAGATAATCTGCTGTCAAAAATCTATACATATGTTCTCTACTGATTCTCGCAGTCATAATGTAGTTCACAACCCAAAACACATAACATATCAAATAAATACTTGTAAATTCTGGGATCACCGGTACCATCCGGTCAAATGCTGTTGTAAAATCATGATGATATAATCCTTTACAAAGCACCATTGTTCCACTGTAAACCAACGTATTCAGTACTAACGCTGTAATCAGCGGAATGATAGAATACTTCGGAATCCATCTCAGAACATAATCTTTTTTCTGATTCATATGTCTGCTCCTTCCAATGATCTATCCTCTTTCTTTTCTCTCTTATGGTTCTTCCATATATCAAAGAATCATGTCAATTCTGACATGATTCTTGTACTATTATATCTTTTCTCTTTTTAAAAGTAAAGGAAAGCGGTCATATTTAATAGTTTTGTAAGATTTACTCTGCTTTCTTTTTTCTTCTATTGAAGAGTCCATAAATACATGGAACCACTAATAATGTTAGTAAAGTTCCATAAATCAAACCACCGATCGTAACGATCGCCATCGGCTGCATCATCTCGGCACCTTGCCCTAAACCAATCGCCATTGTAGATAATCCAAGAATCGTTGTAAGGGCTGTCATCAAGATCGGGCGTACACGCATCGTACCTGCTGTCAGGATTGCTTCTTCAAATTCGTATCCCGATTCTCTTAACTGATTGATCGTATCTACCAGCACGATACCATTATTTACAATGATACCTGCAAGCATAACAAATCCGATCATTGCAATCGCACTTAAGTCTTTTCCAGTGATCAGCAGTCCTAAGAATCCTCCTGTAAATGCCATTGGAATCGTAAATAAAATGATAAATGGCGATTTCAGTGACTGGAACTGTGCTACCATGATCAAATACATAAATGCTACTGCCAGCAATAACATCAGGCCAATCTGTCCTGTTGTTTCCTGAATGGATTCCATCTCACCTTTCATTGTAATACTGTATCCTTTTGGTGCATTGTATTTCTTAATCTTCTTTTGTACAGCGCTGCTGACTTTTCCTACATTGTAGCCATCTTTGATCTCTGATGTTACACTCAATGTTCTTTCCTGCTGGTTTCTATTAATAGAAGATAAACTGTCACTATTTCTGAAGTTCGCTACCTGATCCAATGTAACTTCTTTTTCTTTTCCACTTACTGTTCCTGTAAGTTTCACTTTCTTAAGATCATCTCTTGTCAGTGTATTCTTTGCACTATTTCCAACATTGACACTATACTCTTTTTCATTGATCGTGATCGTTGTTGCTTCACTAGCATCTTTTAATTTCTCACTTAACTGTTGATAGATTGTTGCAACTGTTAAACCATTTTTTACTGCCTTTTTCTTGTCTACCACAACATAAAGATCTGGTGTTGTCTCTTCACTTCCATTCGAGATGTTCTGTGTTCCTTTCGTATCCTCTACAATCTGGGCAATATCTTTTCCAATAGACCTTAGTTTATTTAAATCATTTCCTTTGATCTGTACGGAAATACCGCTTCCACCAAGTGCACTCATATCCATACTGGATTCCTGCACTTCAACCTCACAATCAAATTTCTTTGTTTTCTTTAGGATTTCTTTCTTGATCTCTTTGTTTGTATGTTTCTTCTTTTCTTTTAATAAAACATACATACTGGATTGGTCTTCATTTGAAGATCCTCCTGATGTCATTGAAGAGATTCCAGAAGAGCCAGAAGAAATCATTCCTGCTACACTATCAACATCTTTGATCTCTTTTACTTTCTTCATTACTGTATCTGTCATCGATGCTGTTTCTTCCATTGAAGATCCCTGTGGCATCTTGATCGTCATCGTCATCTGTGTGCTGTCCATGCTTGGCATTAAAGAACTTCCAATATTCATTGCTCCAAAAATACTTCCCGCAAACAGTGCGAGTGTTACAGCTACTACAATGATCTTACGATTTAACAACCTTGTCATAACTTTACGGTATAATGTCTGCAGTTTATTGATCACTTTACTATCTTTTTGTGTGACTTTATTGAGTACTCCAGCTGACATCATTGGCACAAATGTCACCGCTACGATCAGGCTGGCTACCAGAGAATAACCGATGGTTAGTCCCATATCCACAAAGAGCTGTTTTGTAAGCCCTGTCGTGAATACGATCGGCAGGAATACAGAAATTGTTGTTAGTGTCGAAGATGTGATCGCTCCTGCAACCCCTCTTGCTCCTGTGATCGCTGCTTCTTTAACTGGAACTCCTTCTTTTCTTAATCGATAGATATTCTCAATAACTACGATCGAGTTGTCCACAAGCATTCCCACTCCAAGTGCGAGTCCCGACAAGGAGATTACATTTAGCGTAATTCCTGTAAAGTACATCAACACCACCGCAAAAATGACACTTAATGGAATGGAGCATGCAATAACGATCGTCGGTCTGACGTCTTTCAAAAATAATAATAGGATAAAGACTGCAAGGATTGCTCCCATTAACAGATTCTGGATGACAGAACCTGTCACCATATCAATGTATACACCCTGATCCATAATATTAACATAATGGAATCCTTTATTTTCTTTGGTAAGTGTCTTCATCTTCGCTGCAACTTTGTCTGCTACATCAGCTGTAGAATAATTATTCTGTTTCTGGACTGTTAATACAACACCGTTATTTCCATTCACACGACAATATGTATCTGCTGAGTTATCTACAATCGCTACGTCTGCTACATCACAAAGTTTGACCGGTGGGATTCCTTTGATTCCAAGATCTAATAATTCCATATTGGCAAGATCTTTTTGATTCGTCACCTTATCTCCAACACGTACCAGATACTGTGTATTCCCTTCACTGATATATCCTGCCGGCATCTCAAAGTTCTGTGCTGTTAACAGTGCTTTGACATTCGCAACTGTCAGCTTATTCTTAATATTTGCAGCTTCTTTTGCCTGCTCTTTACTGGAATCAAGTTGCTGCTGGCTGGAATTCAACTGTGCTTCTCCCTGTGCCAGTTTGATCTCCCCATCATTCATCTTCTGGGTTGCCGTTGCTGATTGTACATTAAACTGTGTCAGTTTAGAATTGATCGTTTTCTTTCCTTTTTTGATCTGTTTTAATGCATTGTTTAATGTTTTTAAATTCTTATCCAATGCTTTGATCGAACTTTTTGCTGTTGTCTCCTGCTTTTTCAGTTCTTCGATCTGAGCCGCAAGCTGCATCTTTGTTGCTGCATCCGGAACTTGTTTTGCCTGTTCTTCCATCTTGGCGATCTGTGTTTTTAATGTCTTGAGGGATGTCTGCAACGATTGTTTCTGCACCTTCAAATTCGTGATTGAACTCGTTACCTGCACCTCTTTCTGAGCAAGACTTAACTGTCCATCCGTAAGTGCAGTCTGAGCTTTCGCAAGCTGAGTATTAGCCTTTGTTCTCTGTGCATCTAATGTGTTCTTTCCAGATTCCATCTGGGCTCTTGCCTGATCAATCTTATTTTGAGCTTCATCAAACTGACCATTCAATGCCTTCTCGATCTTCTCATTTAATTTATTGATCTTCTTCTCGCTGATGATCGCATTGATCTGTTCTGTTACAAGTCCTGTACTACTTACGGATGCGACTCCGTCAACAGCTTCTAAAGATGGTGCAATCTTATCATTGATCAACTCTGATAATTCCGTATTACTTAACTTATCAGAATCCATAGCTGTTACCATAACCGGCATCATATCTGGATTTAATTTCATGATCGTTGGATTGCCTACTTCGTCTGGCCAGTAGCCTTTGATCATGTCAAGCTTCTCTCTCATATCAAGAGATACTGCATTCATATCCGTGTCACCTTCAAATTCCAAAATGACCATTGACATATTCTCACTGGAAATTGAATTAACTTCTTTGATATTTGAAATCGTTGCCATTGATTGTTCCACTGGTTTTGTAACTGTCGTTTCCACAGTCTCCGGAGATGCTCCCTGATATGTCGTCATAACGATTGCATATGGCAGTTCCATACTTGGAAGCAAGTCTGTTGTCATCTTTGTAAATGACACGATTCCTAAAATGATAACTAGTACAACCGCTACAATGACTGTATACGGTTTCTTTACGCTGAATTTTGAAATCATTTTCTTACCTTTCTCACATTTCTTTTCTTATTCCTTGTTTGTCTCTTTTGATAGCCAAAGTAATTTAATGATATTCCTGTTTCTTAAAGAAGTCAATCACTTTTATTGATAATTGTCAATTAATGTATCGGATTATGAACTTTTTTCACACAACAAAAAGAAACCAGAATACATCTTCTTATGTACTCTGGCTTCTGTATATTCTTGATCTCTTATTCTACACTGTAGTTTGGTGCTTCTTTTGTGATATGGATGTCATGTGGATGACTTTCTTTTAAGGATGCAGCAGAAATCTTAACAAATTCTCCTGTCTCCTGTAATGTCTTGATATCTTTTGCTCCACAATATCCCATTCCAGAACGAAGACCACCCATCATCTGGAAGATTGTGTCTTCAACAGTTCCTTTATATGCAACACGTCCTTCGACACCTTCTGGAACTAACTTCTTAGCGTTTGTCTGGAAGTAACGGTCTTTACTACCATTCTCCATAGCTGCTAAGGATCCCATTCCACGATATACTTTGTATTTTCTTCCCTGGTATAATTCGAAGTCTCCAGGGCTTTCGTCACATCCTGCAAGCATACTTCCTAACATACATACATCAGCTCCAGCTGCGATCGCTTTTGTAAGTTCTCCTGAATATTTGATACCACCATCGGCAATAATTGGAATTCCTGCTTTCTTAGCTTCTTCATATGCACTCATGATCGCTGTGATCTGTGGTACACCGATACCAGCTACGACACGAGTTGTACAGATAGATCCAGGTCCGATACCGATCTTCACACAGTCAGCTCCTGCTTCGATCAGTGCTTTTGCTCCTGCTCCTGTTGCAACGTTACCTGCGATCACCTGAAGATCTGGGAATTTGTCTTTGACCATTCTTACGACTCTTAATACATTTGCAGAATGTCCATGTGCTGAGTCAACAACGATAACGTCAACATGAGCATTCACTAATGCCTGCACACGATCTAAAACGTCTGCTGTGATACCAACACCAGCTCCACATAATAATCTTCCCTGATCATCTTTCGCTGCATTTGGATATTTGATCTGTTTCTCAATATCTTTGATCGTGATCAATCCTTTTAAATTAAAGTCATCATCAACGATTGGTAATTTTTCTTTTCTTGCTTTTCCTAAAATCTGTTTTGCTTCTTCTAATGTAATTCCTTCTTTAGCTGTTACTAGTCCTTCAGAAGTCATAGATTCTTTGATCTTCTTAGAGAAATCTGTCTCGAACTTTAAGTCACGGTTTGTGATAATACCAACAAGCTTTGTACCTTCTGTAATTGGTACACCGGAAATACGATACTTCGCCATTAAGTCGTCAGCATCCTGAATGGTATGTTCTGGTGATAATGAAAATGGATCTGTGATAACCCCGTTTTCAGAACGTTTTACCTTATCCACTTCTTCTGCCTGTTCTTCAATTGACATGTTCTTATGTATAATACCAATTCCACCCTGTCTTGCCATTGCGATTGCCATGCGGTGTTCTGTAACAGTATCCATGCTGGCACTCATCAGTGGAATATTTAACTGAATCTTGTTTGTCAATCGTGTACGTGTATCCACATCATTCGCAATCACTTCTGAAAATGCTGGTACTAATAAAACATCATCAAATGTAATTCCTTCACCAATTAACTTACCCATTTTCTTGTTTTCCTCACTTTCTTGTATTTTAATATCTGATTTGTATTGTTAGATATGTTAACAAATAGTTTCTTTGATGTCAACAGATTATTTTATACTTTTTTTAAAACGTATGGATTATTTTCTGTACATGTGTGGAATTATCTGAATATTCTAAATATAGCAATCCACACTTTACATCTTTTTAAGTACAAGAAAAGGAATTACTGCTTTCACAATAACTCCTTTTCTATGATCTTGATAGCAATCCGCTTGATATCTCTTGTAATCTCTACTCTTCTACGATAGAAATTTTACTTCCAATCGCAAGTTTTGGCATTGGCTTTGCCTCAACACAAATACTTCCAGGAAGACCTGCTTCTTTCGCTCCACTGAAGACAACGGTTAAATGTCCCAGTGTCTCCAAATTAGACTGGGCAATATCTCCTACGGCAGTGATGAGATATTCTTTCTGATCCACAACCAGTTTATCTCCTTTTTTGATTGTTCCGTCTACCTTCTTCTGATCGATGAAATGACAGAAATCTTTTAATGTATCTGGTACATTGTCTCCGAATAATACAAACATACCTTCCTCAAAAAAAGCATCTACCTGTTCTCCCAGTTCGATAATCTCAGTCTGAAATATTGCTTTTCCCATTTGGAATCCTCCTTTTATTTACCCTGTAATTTCTGATCGATTGTTGCTGCTGCTTTCTTTCCTGCTCCCATGGCAAGGATAACTGTTGCTGCTCCAGTTACTGTATCTCCACCTGCGTACACACCATCTTTGCTTGTCTCCATTGTCTCTTCGTTGACAATGATTCCACCCCACTTCTGAGTGTCAAGTCCTGGTGTTGTGTGACGGATCAGTGGGTTAGGGCTCTGTCCGATCGCAATGATGACTGTATCAACATCAAGATCATAGTTAGATCCTTCGATTGGCTGTGGAGAACGTCTTCCAGATGCATCTGGTTCACCCAGTTCCTGTTTAATGACCTCCATGCTGCTTACCCATCCGTTTTCATCTGCTTTAATCGCAGCTGGGTTATTTAAGAATTTGAAGATAATTCCTTCTTCTTTTGCGTGATGTAATTCTTCTAAACGTGCTGGTGCTTCTTCCTCGCTACGGCGATATACGATATAAACTTCTTCTGCACCTAATCGTTTTGCTGTTCTGGCAGCATCCATTGCTACGTTACCAGCACCTACGACTGCTACTTTCTTACCAACTTTGACTGGAGTTGGGCACTCTGGGAATTTGTATCCCTTCATTAAGTTTACACGAGTCAAGAATTCATTTGCAGAATATACTCCTAAGTGGTTTTCTCCAGGAATATTTAAAAATCTTGGAAGTCCTGCTCCACTTCCTACGAAGACTGCTTTGTATCCATCTTCCATTAATTCATCAATTGTGATAGAACGTCCAACGATAACGTTTGTCTCAATATCTACACCTAACTTCTGAACGCTTTCGATCTCTTTTGCTACCAGATCTTTTGGCAGACGGAATTCTGGAATACCATAACTTAATACTCCACCTGGTTTATGTAATGCTTCAAAGACTGTTACATCATAACCTTTCTTGATCAGTTCTCCGGCACATGTGATACCAGCAGGTCCACATCCGACAACTGCTACTTTCATTCCGTTCTTCTCAATATTAACTTCTGTTTCTTTGGCGTTTGCCATATGCCAGTCTGCGACGAAACGTTCCATACGTCCAATACCAACAGGCTCTCCCTTGATACCACGGACACATTTTCCTTCACACTGGTTCTCCTGTGGACATACTCGTCCGCAGATTGCAGGTAATGCATTCTCTGTTGTGATCACTTCGTATGCACCTTCAAAATCTCCTGCTGCTACTTTCTCGATAAATGCTGGAATTGGTACGTTAACCGGACATCCTCCAACACAAGGTTTATTCTTACAGTTTAAGCAACGAGCTGCTTCTTCCATTGCCATCTCTTTTGTATATCCAAGAGCAACTTCTTCAAAGTTCTTATTACGGACATTTGGGTCCTGTTCTGGCATAGCTACCTTCTTAAGACTCATATTTGCCATCGTTTACATCCCCCTTCCAATTCTACATTCATGTTCTTCTTCTCTGAACATACCCTGACGCTGCATACATTCGTCAAAGTTTACTTTAAATCCATCAAAATCTGGTCCGTCAACACATGCGAATTTTGTTTCTCCACCGATGTTGACACGGCATCCACCGCACATTCCTGTTCCGTCGATCATGATTGGATTTAAAGATACCATAGTTGGGATGTCATATTCTTTTGTGATCTTAACCACATTCTTCATCATGATAAGTGGCCCGATTGCGATAACTTCATCGTATTTTACTCCAGCTTTGATCTGGTCTTCTAATACTGTTGTAACGAAACCTTTGGTTCCAAGACTTCCGTCATCTGTTGCAATATATACATTATCGCAGAATTCTTCGAATAATTCCTTAAGAATAACAAATTCTGCACTCTTACCACCAATGATCACATCAACTGGTACTCCCATCTTCGCTAACTTACGAAGCTGTGGATATAATGGGGCTGCACCTACACCACCGGCTACACCGATGACACGGTCACACTTGTGCAAAGGAGCTGGCTGACCTAATGGTCCCACGAAATCCTGTACATAATCTCCTTCTGCTTTCTTGCTTAACAATTCTGTTGTATATCCTACAACCTGATAAATGATCGTTACTGTCTCTTTCTCACGATCATAATCTGCGATCGTTAAAGGAACTCTTTCTCCATCTTCATCTACTCGGATAATGATGAACTGTCCCGGTTCACATTTTCTTGCCACATAAGGAGCATGAATCTCCATTAACTCAACTGCCTGGTTAAGTGTCTGCTTCTTGACAATCTTATACACCACGTACACCTCTTTCTTAAAATATCTTCTTTTTATTATACATGGAATCTGCACAATAAGAAAGTGTTTTTTTATTTATTTTTTGTCGACAATAAAATTATATAAAATTTTATTTCGTATTGCAATATTTAATGAAATTTTATTTTATATTTTGTTATTTTTTATGTAAAAAGCAGCATAACTGCTTTCTTTGCTGCCATGCTGCTTACTTTCTACATTATTATAGAGCTGCTTCGTAAATACTTACAATATCTTCCTTACTCAATGGTACAAAAGATCCCTTGCATCCATCGGCCGCTTTCTGTGCCATAATGTCAAAATATTCTTTATCAATTCCAACATCTGTTAACGTCTGTGGAAGTCCCATCTTCTTAAAGTATTCTCTTGTACATGCAATTCCTTCTTTGGCTGCTGCCATATCATCGTCATTTACAACATCCCAGACATTTCTTGCATAGTCTGCAAATTTATATGCTGTATCATCATTCAGTGCAAATTCCATCCAGTGAGGTGTTAAGATTGCTAATCCTTCTCCATGTGTGATATCATAGAATGCGCTTAATTCATGTTCCATTGGATGTACACACCATGCGACTTCAGCTCCATATTGAATCATTCCGTTAATTGCCATACTTGCTGTCCACATCAGATTAGCTCTTGCATCATAATTGTCTGGTTCTTCTAAAGCAACAGGACCATATTTAAAACAGTTCTTTAACAGTCCTTCCGCAAATCTTGCTTGAACGTCTGCATTCTTCACATTGGTAAAGTAATTCTCGCAAATATGACTGATGATATCTGCTGTTCCAGCCGCTGTCTGTTTTTTTGATACAGAATAGGTATATTCCGGATCAAGGATTGACATCTTTGGTTTCATATGATCACTTGCAGTTCCCCATTTTTCATTCTTTGACATATCGGAGATAACCGCAAATTTATCCATCTCTGATCCTGTGGCTGATAATGTCAGGACACTGTAAATTGGCAATGCTTTCTTGATCCATCTTGGTGTAATAACCAGATCCCATGGATCCCCATCATAGCAAGCTCCTGCCGCTACAACCTTTGCACAGTCAATGACAGATCCTCCTCCAATAGCAAGTACCATATCGATGCTGTTTTCTTTACAAAGTTTTACACCTTCTCTAACAGATTCAATCTTTGGATTTGGTGCGATTCCTGATAATTCAAAGATTTCCATATCTTCTTCTTTTAAAATCTTGACTGCTTCGTCATAAATTCCTGCTTTTTTGATACTTCCACCGCCATAGCATAGTAAAACTTTGTTACCGCTCTCTGAAAGTTCACTAAGATGAGAAATCTGTCCTTTTCCAAAATGAATCTTTGTTGGAATAGAATACGTAAAATTGTTCATGGCTACCTCCTGTTTTTAATGTTTCATTTATTCTTCGTCTAACATGACACTGACCCTGTACATTCCAGGTTTGCTTGCCTCTTCATAAGCTTCTTGCAGTCTGCTTAGTGGAAATTTCTTCTCTTCTACCAATTTAGACACATCCACAACCTTGGTACTTAATGCTTGGGCAGCTTCTTTGAAGTCTTCATGATCTGCCCCGAATGTCCCGATCAGTTCCATCTTTCTATAGTGTAACATATTTGAGTCAACTTTCAACTCTGGAACTGGATATCCTGCCGCAAATAATAACATTCTTCCATCATTTTGTTTTAACATCTCAAGTCCCTGACTGTTGGCACTGGTTGATCCAACAGCTACGATCACAGCATCTGCTCCAATTCCTTCCGTTAACTCTTTTACCTTTTCTACAGGATCACTTTCATTACAGTCTATCACTTCAAATCCCATCGCTTTGGCTGTCTCAATCTTCTTAGGAATCATCTCTGATACGATCACACGACATCCGTAAGCTTTCGCTGTCTGGGCGTTAATTAATCCCATAGTTCCTGCACCAATGACTACAACTGTTTCAAATGGCTTTAATCTTAATTTCTTTGCTCCATGAATGACTGTTGCAAGTGGTTCCATAAATCCTGCTTCCGATGGATTTAGGTCATTCGCCACTTTATAAACTCCACTTGAATTCTTTACACAATAATTTGAAAAACCAAAGAATCCCCATTTATATCCATCTTCTGTATCATTGCGAATTTCTTCACACTGATCGATATGTCCTTCACGACAAGCAGGACAATGTCCACATCCTTCGTATCCAGTTGCTACCATATCTCCTACTTTGAGATCTGTTACTTTTTCTCCAACCTGTTCAACGATCCCTGCTGCTTCATGTCCTCCTGCCATAGGATATCCCTGATGTTCTCGTAATCCTAACCACTGTCCATAATCTGTCGTGCAGATATTACATACTTTCATATGAAGTAATACATCATATGGCCCTACTTCTGGAAGATCACGTTCTCTGACCTCTGCAACACCCTTTTTTACCAAACACCCAAACTTCATTTTCCTTCCCATGACACTGCACTTCCTTTCAAAATTCATCCTTCTTATCTTTATTTTTTCATATATTGATGTACCGTACCTAGACTACTCCATTGCTATGCTTTGTTTACACTGCCGAATAGTGTGATGTAGTGTTTTAATGCTTCTTTGTATCCTATCCTCATCTCATTAGAAAGATCAAACATATTCGCTGTTTTATTTCCAAATTCTCCAAGACTTCCATCTTTCTTCATATGATCATAGTCAATCTGTAAGTATCCTTTTAATGTTTCTAACCCTGCATTACTTAAGTCTGTGCACAAATTAACTTTCTGAATTCCTGTCTGCACTGCTTTCTTCAGGTTATCATCTCCTGTTCCTGATCCTCCATGAAGAACTAATGGCACTTCAACCATCTGATGCAAGTCTGCTAATAGTTCAAATTCCAGTTTTGGAGTTCCATGGTAAGTTCCGTGAGAAGTTCCAACAGATACTGCCAACGCATCTACATTTGTCTGTTTTACAAAATCAATCGCTTCTTCTTTCCTTGTAAGACCGGAATCTCTGGTCTGTTCGTATTCAAATCCCTGTCCAACATGTCCAAGTTCTGCTTCTACAGAAACTCCAACTGCATGAGCAATCTTTACGATTTCTGCAACTTCTCTGACATTCTCTTCAAATGTCAATGTAGAACGGTCTACCATGACAGATGTATATCCACAGCGGATTGCCTGGATGATCTCTTCAAATGGTCCTCCATGGTCTAAATTTAATGCTGCTGTTACTTCTGGAAATTTCTTTTCATAAAAATGAACGGCATCTGATATTTCTTCAATCTGATGAATTCCAGCACCATCAATGATGACCGGTGCTTTTAATTCACTTGCTGCTTCAAAAATACTCTTTACTGTATTTAAACTCCATGCGTTTGGAGCGGCAACTCCATATCCTTCTTTCTTCGCCTGTCTTAAGATTGTTCCCATATCTGTCAGCATAGTTTTTACCTCCATTTGTGCATATGCACCTTGTGACGTGATTTTGTTCTTGTTGTATTTATAATAATACAACTCATTTGTTTTGTCAAACATTTTTCCAGCTGCATGGTCATTTGACCATATCGCATTTTCTCAGACTGTTTTTTTGATTTATAGGATTTTTCTCTATACGAAAAAAACACCTCAAAATTCTTTCGAATTCTGAGGTGTTTTTTTATTTAATCTTTGAGTTGCTTCGCTCCACAAGGTAACATCCCTCAACTAAGCTCATCTTTCGCCTGTGGCTCGGATTCGCTAAGGTTCTGGATGGGCTTTCTCACTAAGTTCAAACTTCACTTGTCAGCTTGTTTTCACTAAGTGTTCAATGCCAGTGTTCAATGCCTACATCATTCCCATTCCGGCTGGTGCTCCTGCTGGCATTGCTGGTGCTTCTTCTTTGATGTTCGCAACAACTGATTCTGTTGTTAATAATGTAGAAGCTACGGATGTTGCATTCTGTAATGCGCTTCTTGTTACTTTGGCTGGATCGATGATTCCTTTTTCTACCATGTCTACGTATTCTCCATGTAATGCATCGAATCCTTTTCCGATTTCTGCTTCTTTTACTTTATTGACGATCACAGCTCCTTCAAGACCTGCATTGACTGCGATCTGGAATAATGGTGCTTCTAATGCTTTGAGGATGATGTTTGCTCCTGTCTTTTCGTCTCCTTCTAAGTCTGCTACTTTCTCAGCTGCTTTCTTAGATGCATGGATATAAGCAGATCCTCCACCGAAGATGATTCCTTCTTCTACTGCTGCTTTTGTTGCTGCTAAGGCATCTTCCAGACGTAATTTGCTTTCTTTCATCTCTGTTTCTGTTGCTGCTCCAACACGGATCACTGCAACTCCACCAGATAATTTAGCTAATCTTTCCTGTAATTTTTCTTTGTCGAATTCAGATGTTGTTTCTTCGATCTGTGCTTTGATCTGTCCAAGACGTGCCTGGATTGCATCTTTATCTCCTTCACCGTCTACGATGACTGTGTTTTCTTTTTCAACTTTGACAGATTTTGCACGTCCTAACTGATCTAATGTTGCGTCTTTTAATTCCAGACCAACTTCTTCAGAGATCACTGTACCACCTGTTAAGATAGCGATATCTTCAAGCATTGCTTTTCTTCTGTCTCCATATCCAGGTGCTTTCACTGCACATACAGAGAATGTTCCACGTAATTTGTTAACGATCAGTGTTGTTAATGCTTCACCTTCGATATCTTCAGCAATGATCAGTAATTTCTTACCACTCTGTACAATCTGCTCTAATAATGGAAGGATTTCCTGAATATTAGTGATCTTCTTGTCTGTGATCAGAATATATGGATCATCTAAT
The DNA here is from genome assembly GCF_030296915.1 of Anaerostipes hadrus ATCC 29173 = JCM 17467. NCBI lineage: Bacteria > Bacillati > Bacillota > Clostridia > Lachnospirales > Lachnospiraceae > Anaerostipes > Anaerostipes hadrus. The sequence continues at coordinate 1,945,400 of NZ_AP028031.1, forward strand.
TCAGCAACCATTTTTTCCATATCTGTTGAGAAATATGCTGATAAATATCCACGATCAAACTGCATTCCTTCTACTAAATCTAATTCTGTTTTCATTGTTTTAGATTCTTCGATCGTGATAACTCCGTCGTTAGATACCTTTTCCATAGCATCTGCTACTAATTCTCCAACTTCTTCGTCTGCTGCAGAGATTGCTGCTACTTTCGCGATCTGATCTCTTCCTGTAACTTTGCTACTCATCTCAGCAATTGCTTCAACAGCTGCTTCTGTCGCTTTCTTCATTCCTTTACGAAGAATGATTGGGTTTGCTCCTGCTGCTAAGTTTTTCATTCCTTCGTTGATCATTGCCTGTGCAAGAACTGTAGCTGTTGTTGTACCATCTCCAGCAACATCATTTGTCTTAGTTGCTACTTCTTTGACTACCTGAGCTCCCATATTCTCAAATGGATCTTCTAATTCGATTTCTTTTGCGATCGTTACACCGTCATTTGTGATCAGTGGTGCACCAAAAGATTTGTCTAATACAACGTTGCGTCCTTTTGGTCCGATTGTAACTCTTACTGTATCTGCTAACTGGTTAACTCCTGCTTCCAGTGCTTTTCTTGCTTCAATTCCGTATTTAATCTCTTTTGCCATGATCTTCATTACCTCCGACTAAATTTTTTAATGAAATTAAATAATTGTGTATTATAATAAAACTATTCTACAACTGCTAAAATATCATTCTGTTTTACGATGATATATTCTTCATCTTCTAATTTTACTTCTGTTCCTGCATATTTAGAATAAATAACTTTCTGTCCTACAGAAACTTCCATCTTCACATCTTCTGTTCCAGGTCCAACTGCAACAACTTCTGCTTCCTGTGGTTTTTCCTGTGTTGCTGTTGTAAGGACGATTCCTGACTTAGTTGTTGTTTCTGCTTCCAGCTGTTTTAATACAACTCTATCTCCTAATGGTGTTAACTTCATAATGATATTACCTCCTAAATATATTAGAATTATTGTTCTTTTTATCTTTTGTTAGCACTCGCTTATATCGAGTGCTAACTCTATGTTCTTTAGTATAACACCAGACAAAAAAAATGCAACCCCCTTTTTATAAAAAATCCATAAACTGAGATTGCATTCTTTGGTATTTTACTTATTCTTTGATGTATTTTTTTGCTTCTTCTGAACTTCTTGTTGGAACAGTCTGGAAATATACATGTACATGTTTTTTGATCAGTTCATGAATAGCTTCCATCTCCATGGCATCACACGCAACTCTTCTTGCAACTGCTTTACGTTCTCCACGAATTCCCATACCTCCGATATTAAGCTGATTGATCTTGATTCCTCGTTTGATCAATTCTTCAAATACCAGTGGGGATTCTGCAATTACGATCACCCGCTCTCCATCAAAGGATGGGGCTTCTTTTAATTTCTCCGTTGCACGATCGATCCCATATACATGAATTATAAGGCCTTGGGGCGCCATCTCTTTGATCACTTTGCTTCGGAATTTATCCTTCGCCACAACATCATCTACAATAATGATCCTGTTCGCTCTGACTTCCGGCACCCATAATGTCAAAATCTCCGTATGTATGAGCCTGTCATCAACTCTCGCTAATACAATGTTTTTCATTCTTCTACCTCCTTATATAATTCACGCACATCTTTCACTGTCTCTGGCGCTGCCTTAAGAAGATCTTTGCACACCTCTTGTGCGCTCTTTCCCGCGTAACGTCCCATAACTACTTCCATCATCAACGGAAGATTGATTCCAGTTACGTGGTAGAGATCGTATTCTGACATTAAAGAAATGACCGTATTAAACGGACTTCCATAAAACAGATCTGTTAATATAAGGACTTCTTCTCCTTCTGATGTCTGTTCAATACTCTCTCTGATCTTCTCTCTCAAAGTATCCACTGATTCTTCTGGTTCAAGCCCAAATGCCTCAAGGTCTTCCTGTTCCCCTGCGATCATCTGTGCTGTATCCACAAGTCCTCTTGCATAACTTCCATGAGATACCACGATTACCTTCATCAATTTTCCTCTCTTCTCTCTCATCACATCTTGCCTGTTACGACAAATTTGATTAATTTGGTTTGTAAGAACTCTTTAAGCTTACAATTCTATTAAATACCATGTGTTCTTTTGTAGAATCTTTGGAATCTAAACAGAAATATCCTGTTCTCATAAACTGGAAACTGTCTTCCTTATCATATTTCTCTAACTCAGGCTCTACATATGCTTCCTTGATCACAGTCAGTGAATTTGGATTCACATTAATACTTCCATCTTCATTATATACACCTTTTTCTTCATCTACAATGTTTTCATATAGACGGATTTCTGCTTTTTTCGCAGTTGGTACAGATACCCAATGGATCGTTCCGCGAACCTTTCTTCCATCTGGACTGTTTCCTCCTCTGGATTCTGGATCATATGTCGCATATACACAGGTTACATTGCCGTCCTCATCTACATCGTACCCTGTACATGTCACAAAATATGCATTCATCAGACGTACTTCATTACCTACATATAAACGACGGTATTTCTTAGGCTTTTCAATCTTGAAATCTTCTCGTTCGATATATAATTCTCTTGAAAATGGTACCTGTCTTGTTCCCATCTCTTCGTTTTCCTGATTATTTGGAACGTCAACGAGTTCCCCTTCTCCTTCTGGATAGTTTGTGATCACCAGTTTGATCGGATCTAAGATCGCTGCCATACGTGGACGTTTTAATTTCAGATCATCACGGATGCAGTATTCAAGCATCGCTGAATCTACAGAGCTGTGGCTCTTTGCAACTCCGACAAGTTCCATAAACTTCTTGATGGATTCTGGTGTATATCCTCTTCTTCTAAGTGCTGATAATGATACCAGACGTGGATCATCCCATCCATCTACGATTCCATCTTCTACCAGTTTCTTGATATAACGTTTTCCTGTAACAACATTTGTCAGATATAACTTCGCAAATTCGATCTGTTTTGGTGGATTCTCAAATTCGCATTCGTTAACAACCCAGTCATACAGTGGTCTGTGATCTTCAAATTCCAGTGTACAGATAGAGTGTGTTACCCCTTCAAATGCATCCTCTAATGGATGAGCAAAATCGTACATTGGATAAATACACCATTTGTTTCCTGTATTATGATGTTCCATTCTTGCGATACGATAAAGAATTGGATCCCTCATGTTGATATTTCCAGATGTCATATCGATCTTGGCACGAAGAACTTTGCTTCCATCTGGGTATTTTCCTTCCTTCATCTCGCGGAATAACTGTAAGTTCTCTTCTGGTGTACGGTCACGGTATGGACTGTTCTTTCCAGGTTCTGTTAAAGTTCCTCTGTATTCTCTGATCTGTTCAGCATTCAGATCACAGACATATGCTTTTCCCTTCTTGATCAGGAATTCTGCACATTCATACATCTTGTCAAAGTAGTTGGAAGCATAATAAATATGTTCGTGATAATCTGCTCCTAACCATTCTACGTCCTCTTTAATAGAATTTACATATTCTTCCTTCTCTTTTGTTGGGTTTGTATCATCAAAACGGAAATGGAAATCTCCGCCATATTCCTGAGCCAGTCCATAGTTTAATAAGATGGATTTTGCGTGTCCGATATGAAGATATCCGTTTGGTTCTGGTGGAAATCTTGTAACTACCTTCTTGCAATGCCCTTCTTCTATATCTTTTTCTATGATCTGTTCGATAAAATTCTTAGAAATCGTTTCTTCCATGTCTTCCTCCATATAGTTTTTTCTATTCTGATTATAATGTATCTTCTATACACTTGCAATCATATAATTTCTGTATCATTGTGAAATACAGATAATCCTTCTATATAAGATCTAATGCCTCCATGACATTTGAAACTCCTACAAGTCTCATGTCTGTCTGGACCTTGATCTGATCTACATTCGCCTGAGGCAGAACGCATCGTTTAAATCCTAGTTTCTGTGCTTCTTTGATCCTTGCTTCTCCACCTGATACGGCTCTTACTTCTCCTACCAGACCAACTTCTCCAAAAATGATCGTATCTTCTAAGATCGGCCGGTTCTTATAACTCGATGCGATTGCCATAATAATACCAAGATCGATCGCTGGTTCGCCAAGTTTCATACCTCCAGCCAGATTCACATACGCATCACAGCCGCCAAGCTGCAGTCCAACTCTCTTCTCAAGCACTGCCATCAAAAGATTCACCCTGTTATAATCAATTCCAACTGCTGTTCTTCTCGGCATCTGAAAGCTTGTTGGTGATACCAATGCCTGAATCTCGATCAGGATCGGTCTGGTCCCTTCCATGGAACATACAACAACGGATCCTGACGCATCAAGGGGTCTTCCATTAAGCATCGTCTTTGACGGATTCTCCACTTCTACAAGTCCATTGTTACACATCTCAAACACACCGATCTCGTTCGTGGATCCAAAACGGTTTTTGACACCTCTTAAGATTCTGTATGCCGCTTCTCTTTCCCCTTCAAAATAAAGGACCGTATCTACCATATGCTCAAGTGTTCTTGGTCCTGCAACCACTCCTTCTTTGGTCACATGTCCTACGATAAAAACTGCGATATTATTCTCTTTCGCAACTCTCATCATCGCTGCAGTCACTTCTCTTACCTGAGACACACTGCCTGCTGCCGAGGAAAGATCCTCGCTGTACATTGTCTGAATCGAATCAATCACCGCAAATTCTGGTTTCGTCTTTAAGATCGCATTCGTGATCGCATCAAGATCTGTCTCACAATACAGAAGCATCTCTTCTTCAAATGTTCCGATCCTCTCTGCTCTCATCTTGATCTGATGCATAGATTCTTCCCCAGAAATATACAAAACCTTACGTTTGCTATTCGCAAGATTCCTGCATACCTGTAATAATAACGTGGATTTCCCAATTCCCGGATCTCCTCCGACCAGCGATAGGGAACCTTTGACGATCCCGCCGCCTAACACACGGTCTAGTTCATGAATCCCTGTTGGAATCCTCTCTTCATTCTCTACGGTTACCTCGGATATATTCATAGGAGAGGCAGAAGTCTTTAAAGACTTCGCCCCTCCTTTTTTCGTTTCTGTAACTTTCTCTTCTGTAAAAGTATTCCACTGCTTACAGGCAGGACACTGCCCCATCCACTTGGAAGACTCATGACCACACTGGCTGCAAAAATAAACTGTCTTTTGTTTTGCCATTGGTGCTCCTTTATGTTACTACTGTTTCTTTACACGAACAGCTGCTGCTGTTCCCTCGCTTAACTCAACACTCAGAGTTAGTTTTCCTCCAAGATTTGCTTTCATCATTCCTACATTCGTATTATCAATAAAAACTTTATATTCCTGTCCGGCTTCTACTTCTAAAGTAACCTGGACATCAGATGAAGATTCAATCTCAAATGCAACTCCATCTGTTGTTGCAACAAAGTTATGTACTGCTGAACCTGGAACTGATTCAAAGATCAGCTGTCCGTTCTTGTCCAGTTTTGTCATTGTCTTGAAAGTCTTGATCTTATAGATATCTCCTTCAAACTGGATATCTCCTTTCTTCGCTTTCTGTGCTAATGTATAGTCACCAAAGCTAAGTGTTCCATTGTCTTCGCTGCGGAATAATTCAGTTACCACTGCCATTGTCTTTTCCTCCTAATATCTGTTTCGGTCGTCGTATGTATATTATAATATATTTCAGTATTATTTACTAGTTTTCCTTTACCGAAAAAGTAAGTTTTTTATCTTTTTTACCAATCGTCATCGTCTGTCCATTCGTAAGGGTTCCTTCTAAGATCTTATCTGCCAGTACATCTTCAATCTCATTCTGGATGATCCTTCTTAATGGTCTTGCCCCATAATTCTCATCATATCCCTTATCTGCTAACAGATCCATCGCACCAGATGTGATCTTTAATGTGATCTGATGTTCTCTTAATAAACGGGCTCTCAATTCATCCATAAATAATTTTGCGATCTTCTTAACTTCTTCCTTTGTAAGGACGGCAAATACGATCGTCTCATCAATTCGATTTAAAAACTCTGGGCGAAAGATCTGTTTCACTTCTTCCATAACACCCTTTTTCATACGTTCATGAGTCTTGGCTTTATCTGTATCATCCATAGAAAATCCTAAATGTTTTGGTGCAATGATACGGTTTGCACCTGCATTGGAAGTCATAATGATAACAGTATTCTTAAAGTCGACTTTTCTTCCATTGGAATCTGTAATATGTCCGTCATCTAATACCTGAAGCAGGATATTAAATACATCAGGATGAGCTTTTTCGATCTCATCAAAAAGAAGGACAGAGTAAGGATGTCTTCGAATCTGTTCACTCAGCTGTCCGCCTTCTCCAAATCCAACATATCCTGGAGGAGATCCAATGATCTTTGATACACTGTGCTTCTCCATATATTCAGACATATCCACACGGATCAGATCTTCTTCTCTTCCAAATAAAGCTTTTGCTAATGTCTTTGACAGCTCCGTCTTACCAACTCCTGTTGGCCCTAAAAATAAGAATGATCCGATCGGACGGTTTGGACTCTTAAGACCGACTCTGCTTCTCTTCACAGCTTTGGCAACTGCATTGACCGCTTCATCTTGCCCGATCACATGTTTGTGAAGTTCTTTCTCTAAATGTCTTAATCGTTCCATATCTCCCTTTGTAAGCTGTGTTACTGGAATCTGTGTCCATAAAGAAACGACTTCTGCGGCATCCTCTGTTGTCAATTCTGGAATCTCATTTTGCTTCTTCTGATTTCTCTTCATCTTACGTTCCAGAGATTTCTCAAGTTTGTTCTTCTCTTTCTTAAGCTCTCTTGCTTCTGTAATATCTCCATCAGAAAGCGCTGCTTCGATCTTCTCTATGATCTCCCTGATCTCCTTGCGTTCTTTCTTAAAACCTGCATGACTTCCAAGCTGTTCCATTCGTTTCCTTGCACAGGCTTCATCTAACAGATCAATGGCTTTATCTGGCAGAAAACGATCACTGATATATCGATCAGAAAGAGAGGCGATCGCCTCTGCCACATCTTCTGATACCAGGATCCTATGATAATCTTCAAAACGATGTTTGATCCCTTTTAAGATCGTGATCGTTTCTTCTACGGTTGGTTCTTTCACTCTGACTGGTTGGAATCTTCGAACTAATGCTGCATCTTTTTCAAAATATTTTGTATATTCTTCACTCGTTGTCGCACCGATCAGCTGAAAATCTCCTCTTGCCAATGCTGGTTTTAAGATATTAGATGCATCCATAGCTCCCTCAGAACCTCCAGCTCCAATGATCGTATGAATCTCATCAATAAACAAAATAATAGAATCATCCTGTGTTGCTTCGGTTACGATACGTTTCATTCGTTCTTCAAATTCTCCACGGAATTTCGTTCCAGCGATCACTTTCGTAAGGTCTAAGGACAAAATCCTCTTATTCTTAAGAATTCTTGGCATATTGCCTTCGGCGATCCTTTGTGCAAGGCCTTCAACGATTGCTGTTTTACCAACCCCTGGATCACCGATCAGACATGGATTATTCTTTGTCCTTCTGCAAAGGATCTGCATCAGACGTTCCATCTCACTTTCACGTCCGATCATCGGATCAAGCTTCCCAAGCATGGCTTTCTCTGTCAGATCTGTACTATACTGAAGCAGCATATATTCTCCCGCTCCATCTTCCATATCACCGCCATCAGAGATTGCTTCATTATATTCATTCTTCGCACTTCTGAAATCAATTCCTGCAGTAACTAAAATATCTGTATAGATTCCTTCGGATGAAATCTTATGATCTTCCAGAAAACGGAATGCTTCATTATCTCCATCTTTGATCATCGCCATCAAGATATGTTCTGATCCGATCGCTTCACACCCGTATTTCATTGCAAGTTCTCCTGCAATTTCTAACAGGTATTCTGTCTTCGGAGTATCCATTACCGTTCTTCTTCGGTCTTTTGGCATCTTTGACTTCTCTTTGATCGCTTCTTCTATTAATTCTCTTGTCACTCCGTGCATCTTGAGCACTTCACTTGCAAGAGATCCGTCTGCCCCATAAAGTCCTAGCAGAACAAAAATACTGCTGACATCTTTAAATCCAAGATATCCAGCAATCTCTCGTCCTTCATTCAATGCTTTGGAGGCATATTTTGTAAATGGTAATCGGTTCATAATTCCTCCTGTTATTACTTTCTGTCTAATTTCTGGTACATATCATGAATCAACCGGTTCATCTCGTCTTCTGTAACTCCTTTACAGACAGCTTCTGCAACTAACATCCTTAAATTCTCTTGAATGCTTGCTAATTCCTGCTGTTTTTCCAAAGTTTCAACACTTATGACTGCACCTTTTCTTCGGTCTAGTTTCAGGTATCCTTCTTCTCTTAAGATCGCATAGGCTTTGTTCACCGTGTGCATGTTCACTCCAAGCACCTGTGCTAACTGACGGACAGATGGAAGTGATTCTCCATCAGCAAATTCTGCACATGCGATTCCCATAATGATCTGATTTCTTAACTGTACATAGATTGCCTCGTCACTATTGAAATCAATCTCCAGTATCATTGTGCAACCCTTCTTTCCTCTTTCGAAATTTACAACTTATCTATGATATTTTGTTATACATAGACTATAATATAAAGCACAGTCTGTCAAGAGCTTCTCTTCCAGATGATAAAGAAAAAGATGCAGTGTAAAAAACTACATCTCTCTCGTCTATTTTTCATTCAAATCTAAAATTCTTTGATTTGCACTTCCTCGGAATTTTAATGTGATATCTTTCTGGGATTCGATAAACTGTCCATCAACCAGCGTATCAATATAAGATAACATCTCTTCCGTAAACGGTGTGTATACTTTACCACCTTCGAGCAAATCTTTGTCATACGTATATCCTGTATAGCACCAGATATTCTTCTTTGGATAATTTTCTTTGATCTCTTTTAATAATCTGACCAGTTCTTCCTGATTCTCCGGTTCAAATGGTTCCCCTCCAAGAAGCGAAAAACCTTCAATATAATCTGGCTTTAACAGTTCCATGATATAATCTTTTGTCTCCGTCGTAAATGGCTTTCCATAACAAAAGTCCCATGTCTCCTTATTAAAGCATCCTGGACAATGATTTCGGCAGCCTGATACGAATAAGCTGACTCTGACTCCTGGTCCATTCGCAATATCACATTTTTTAATTTCTCCGTAGTGCATATGATCTCCTCTGTCATCGTGTCTTATAAATGAAGGACTCGATCCTTGATCTCCTGTGTACGTCCCTGATTCCAGAACTGTGTTCCGATATATCCACAAGTACGTCTTGCAACAAACATATGATCCTGATCTGTATTTCCACAGTTTGGACATTCCCAGATCAGTTTTCCTGATTCATCTTCTTTGATCTGAATCTCTCCGTCGTATCCACAACATTCACAGTAATCACTCTTTGTATTTAACTCTGCATACATGATGTTATTGTAAATAAATTTCATCACGGATAAGACGGCTGGAATATTATCCTGCATGTTTGGTACTTCAATGTAGCTGATCGCTCCGCCTGGAGATAATTTCTGGAATTCTGACTCAAATGCCAGTTTGCTGAATGCATCGATCTCTTCTGTTACATGAACATGATAGCTGTTTGTGATGTAGTTCTTATCTGTAACTCCCGGAATGATACCAAAACGTTTCTGTAAGCATTTTGCAAACTTGTAAGTTGTTGATTCCATTGGTGTTCCGTATACAGAATAGCTGATGTTCTCTGCTGCCTTCCATTCATTACATTTATCATTTAATTTCTGCATAACTTTTAATGCAAATTCTTTTCCTTCATCGGATGTATGAGACTTGCCTGTCATGCGGACACACATCTCATAAAGTCCTGCATATCCAAGGGAAATCGTGGAATATCCATCGTATAATAACTTATCGATCTTCTCGCCTTTCTTCAGTCTCGCAAGCGCTCCATGTTGCCAAAGGATCGGCGCAACATCAGATACCGCTCCCTTTAATCTCTCATGGCGACATCTTAATGCTCTGTGGCACAATTCCAGTCTCTCTTCTAAGATGTCCCAGAATTTGTCCATATCTCCATTAGAACTGCATGCGACATCAACCAAGTTGATCGTTACAACACCCTGATTAAATCTTCCATAGAACTTATGGCTTCCATCTGCATTTCTCTGGGAATCTTCGACCGTTAAGAATGATCTGCATCCCATGCAAGGATATACTTCACCATTCTTCAGTTCTCTCATCACTTTCGCTGAGATATAGTCTGGAACCATGCGTTTTGCTGTACATTTTGCAGCTAATTCTGTCAGATGCCAATACTTGGAATCTGGTGTGATGTTATCATCATCTAATGCATAAATAAGTTTTGGGAAGGCTGGAGTGATCCAGACTCCTTTTTCATTCTTAACACCCTGAATTCTCTGTTTCAGGACTTCTTCGATCACAAGAGCCAGATCGTCTCTTGTCTGTCCTTCTGGTACTTCGTCAAGATACATAAAGACTGTGACAAATGGCGCCTGTCCATTACATGTCATTAAAGTTACCAGCTGATACTGGATCGTCTGGATTCCCTGTTTGATCTCATCATACAGACGCATCTCTGTAATCTTGTCGATGATCGCATCATCCATAGATTCTCCGATCACTTTACGTTCCTTCACGACATTCTTACGCAGCTTCTTTCGACTGATGTCTACAAATGGTGCTAAATGTGCTAATGTAAAAGACTGTCCTCCATACTGGTTGCTTGCAACCTGAGCAACAATCTGTGTTGTCACATTACATGCTGTAAAAAATGAATGTGGTTTCTCGATCAATGTCTCACTGATCACAGTTCCATTCTGAAGCATATCTTCCAAGTTGATCAGATCACAGTTATGTTCTCTCTGTGCAAAATAGTCAGAATCATGAAAATGGATGATTCCTTCTTCATGAGCACGAATGATCTCATTTGGCAGAAGGACACGTTTACTTAAGTCTTTGCTGACTTCTCCTGCCATATAATCTCTCTGCGTGGAATTGATCACTGGGTTCTTATTCGAATTCTCCTGATTTACTTCCTCATTAATATTATCAAGTAAAGAAAGAATTCCATCATCGGTCGTATTTGATTTTCTTCTCAGTTCTCTCTTAAAACGATATCTTACATACTTCTGGGCAACTTCATATCCTCTCATCTCCATGATCCCTGTCTCGACCATATTCTGGATATCTTCTACATTCACCGCATGAGAAGAGTTTGCTACCTGATCTGCAACCTTCTCTGCGATCGCCATTATCTGATACTGATTCATCTGATGGATCTTTGTTACCTCTTCATTCGCCTTCGTGATCGCATTGATGATCTTATCGAGATCAAAGGTTACCTCCTCACCGTTTCTCTTGATAATCTTTGTTTTTACATCACCATTCATAGTTTCTCCCTCATTTATATAAAATTACAAGATTCTGTGTGTTTCCATTTTCTGGCACAAAATCTTGTTGTCGTTCTACCAATCAGCACTATATCTTGTGCCATTGCCTTTATTATATTACACTCTTTTTCATAAAAAAGAAAGAGCTAATTTTTCATTTTAGAGAATATGAAGATGCTCAAACAGAATCTTAAATCCCAAAAGTATCAGTATTATGCCACCTGCGAGCTCTGCCTTGGATTTATATTTTGTTCCAAAAATATTTCCGATCTTTACTCCTACAAATGAAATCAAGAAAGTACAGACTCCAATCATCGACGCTGCGGATACAATATGCACATTTAAAAAGGCAAATGTGATCCCAACTGCTAATGCATCGATACTTGTCGCAACAGCAAGCATGAACATTTCTTTCACTGCGATCGAATCATCTGCCTGTTCTTCATCATTTGATAATGCTTCTTTGACCATATTGATTCCGATCAGCCCAAGAAGCACAAATGCGATCCAATGGTCGATCGATGTGATCTGGTCTTTAAACTGTGTTCCAAGGAAAAATCCGATTGTTGGCATCAGTGCCTGAAATCCTCCAAACCATAAACCAACAATGATCCCTTTTTTCAAAACTTTTTCTCTCATCGCTAGTCCTTTGCAGATAGAAACAGCAAATGCATCCATCGCCAATCCAACAGCCAGTGTTAATAACGTAAGTAAATCCATAAAAACGTCCTCCATATCGTAAGTTTTTCATATCATAGGGGATTCCATCGGAATTTCCTATGATATGAAAAAGACCCACAGACGAAAGCCTTGTTATAAACAAAAGCTTATCGTCTGTGAGTCTCGTTAATTAAGACAGCACCAGATGTCGTTCATCATTATGTTGATACTGTCACAGATTCTCTGCTAACTACTCCCTCACGGAAATATCTATAAGATCATACCGGATGTGCTTCCGGCAAAATGTGCCTATGTATCATATCTCAACTGAGAATCTTTGTCAATATCTTTCCTTTAATTTTTGATTACGCTTTTCAAGATCTAACAGGTATTCTTTCATTTCCAGACCACCTGCATATCCTGTCAGTGAACCGTTCATTCCGATCACTCTGTGACATGGAACAACGATCACGATCGGATTCCTGTTATTCGCCATGCCAACAGCTCGACATCCTTTTGGAATCCCTACTGATTCCGCAATGTCTTTGTAAGTACAAGTTTCCCCATATGGAATCTTCTCCAATGCTTTCCATACTTTGATCTGGAATTCTGTTCCATGATAAGAAATCTTCAGGTCAAACTTCTTTCTCCGCCCATCAAAATACTGTGATAATTGCAGTGCTGCTTCCCTGATCAATTCTGTATTCTTCTTCTCGCCTTCTAATGTCTTCGTCCCAAAATATATCCCGCAAATGCCATGCCCATCTTCCTCAATCGTTAAATTACCGATTGGAAAACTATAATCATAATAGTACCTCATATGACAATCCTCCTAAAAATAGGTATACCATATTCTTCCATGGTTGGCAAGGACTAACTTGACATGTACATATTTCTTGCGTACAATGAAAAGAACTGTATAAAAATGAACAGATATTTATTTTAGGAGGAATTTTCATTGGACCCCAGTATGATATTACAGATAATCGCAATTATCATTTTATTAATGCTTTCTGCTTATTTTTCATCTGCAGAAACAGCACTTACAACCGTCAATCCACATAGTATGCGTGCCATGGCAGAAGATGGCAATAAAAAAGCTGCTATTGTTTTAAAATTGATCGAGAATCCAAGCCAGATGCTTTCCAGCGTCTTAGTCGGAAATAACCTTGTGAATATTTCATTAACATCCCTTACTACAACGATCGCTATTCGTATCTTTGGAAGCATGGGAGCCGGAATCGCAACTGCTGTGATCACAGTACTTGTATTGATCTTTGGTGAGATCACACCAAAGACTTTTGCAACGATCAATAATACAAAACTTGCTCTAAGCTATGCTTCCAGCATTTATCTGATCACAAAATTACTGACACCGGTTGTTTACATTATCAACAAACTTTCTACAGCGATCCTTATCATCTTGCGGATCGACTCGAAACAATCCAAACGTATCATGACTGAACGTGAACTTCGTACGATCGTTGATGTCAGCCACGAAGAAGGCGTTATTGAAGAATCTGAGAAAGATATGTTAAACAACGTTTTTGATTTTAAGGAATCTCTTGCCAAGGATATTATGATCCCGCGAATTGATGTAACTTTTGTGTCTGTAGATGCTTCTTATGATGAAGTTCTTGATATTTTCCGCGAGGCCGGTTATTCTAGACTTCCTGTTTATGAAGGAAGTAAAGATCATGTTGTTGGTATTGTTTATTTTAAGGATGTTTATTTCTACCGCAGCCAGCACAGAGGCGAGATCTTTCATTTGAAAGATGTTCTGCGTAAGCCGTTCTTTACGTATGAAACTCAGAAAGTATCAAGCCTTCTTGCACAGATGCGTGAAAAATCTGTTAGTTTCTCCATTGTTTTGGATGAATATGGAGTGACTGCAGGTCTTATTACTCTAGAAGATATCGTTGAAGAGATTTTTGGAGAACTGCGTGATGAATATGATGATTCTGAGGAAGAAACTTTCAAAAAATTATCCGATGGATCTTATATGGTATCCGCTTCTTTAAAGCTTGATGATCTTGATGATCTGCTTGACGTAGACCTTGATTCTGAGGATTATGATTCTCTTGGCGGATATATCATCGAACTGCTTGATCATCTGCCTTCAGAGGGCGAAACTGCAGAAGATGAACATTTTCTTTTTAAAGTTGTTTCCGTTGACAAAAACCGTATGGAAACAATTCATATCATTCCAAAAGAGCAGTAAAAAAGAACCTTGCTTTTTCTTGCAAGGTTCTTTTTTTGTACTCTTATTTGAAATATTCTACTCCGGATTCGAAAATCTTCTGATCTTTCTGTCCGTAAATATTGATTCCTACATAGCTGTCACGACGTTCTGAATGTCCCATCTTACCAAGGACTCTTCCGTCTGGACTTGTGATACCTTCAATCGCATGGTAAGAACCATTTGGATTGAATTCTTCATTCATTGTAGGATCACCATTGAGGTCAACATACTGTGTTGCTACCTGTCCATTTTCAAACAGTTTCTGGATCACATCTTCATCTGCTACGAATCGTCCTTCTCCATGAGATACTGGTATACTGAAGATATCATCTACATGTACATTGTTAAACCATGGTGACAGATTAGAAGCAATTCTTGTATAAGCAACCTTAGAAATATGACGACCAATGCGGTTTGTTGTCAGTGTAGGTGATTTCGCATTCTGTTCTACGATTTTACCTTCTGGAACAAGTCCTAATTTGATCAGGGCCTGGAATCCGTTACAGATACCAAGTGCCAGTCCATCACGGTTATTTAACAGATCCATGACTGCTTCTTTTAATTTTTCATTTCTAAATGCTGTTGCAAAGAATTTTGCAGATCCATCTGGTTCATCACCGGCACTGAATCCACCTGGGAACATGATGATCTGGGATTCTTTGATCGCTTTTTCAAAAACTTCCACTGAATCACGGATTCCCTGTGCATCTAAGTTCTTAAATACCTTTGTGATCACGTTCGCTCCTGCACGTTCAAATGCTTTCGCTGAATCATATTCACAGTTTGTTCCTGGGAATACTGGAATAAATACATTTGGTTTTGCAACTTTATTCTTACATACGTAAATATTTCCTTTTATATAGTGTCTTGTTGTATCAACGATGCTCTGATCTCCTTCAGATCTTGTTGGGAATACTTTCTCTAATGGTTTCTTCCATGTATCGATCGCTTCTTCTAATGTTACAACTTCGTCACCAAATACAAATTCATGTTTGTCTGTAACCTCACCTAACATTAATCCTGGAATCGCAAGTTTATGAACATCTCTTGTGCTCATTTCAACAACAAATGATCCAAACTTAGGATCTGTTAAGTCTTTTAATTCTACTTCTTCATCAAAGATCACACCTAATTTATTACCAAATGCCATCTTGGCAACTGCTTCTAAAGCTCCTCCGCCGCCAATTGCATATGCAGATTTGATAATTCCATCTTTGATCAGTTTTGTAATACGTTTGTATACTTTCTTCACTTCAGAATAGATTGGAAGATTGTATGCATCTGTTGGGATACAGATACGGATCAGACGGTTTCCTGCTCTCTTAAGTTCTGGTGTGATAACATCTGTTGTCTTCGCTACATCGACTGCAAAAGATACCAGTGTTGGTGGTACATCAATGTCATTGAATGTTCCAGACATACTGTCCTTTCCACCAATCGATGCAAGTCCAAATCCCATCTGTGCCTGATATGCACCAAGTAGTGCTGCAACCGGCTGTCCCCAGCGTGTCTTATCTTCTCCAAGACGTTTAAAGTATTCCTGGAATGTCAGGCGGATATTTCTATAATCTCCACCAGTAGCCACGATCTTCGCGATAGATTCTGTGATCGCATAAACTGCTCCATGGAATGGGCTCCATTTGGACAGATATGGATCAAATCCATAACTCATCATTGTGACTGTATCGCATTCCCCTTTCAATACTGGAAGTTTTGCGACCATTGTCTGAATTGGTGTCATCTGGTATTTTCCACCATATGGCATTGTAACTGTTGCTGCTCCGATAGAGCTGTCGAATCTCTCTACGAGACCTTTCTGTGAACATACATTAAGATCAGATAATGTATTCTTGCACACTTCTTCAAATGTACCTGTCTCGTCTTTGCGGTTAAAGTAAGATTCTACACGGTGAGGGATCTCTACAAATACTTCTGTTTCCTGATGTGCTCCGTTTGTATCAAGGAAAGCTCTTGAGATATTAACGATCTCTTTTCCTCTCCATTTCAGTACTAATCTTGGATCTTCTGTTACAACAGCAACTTCTACAGCCTCTAAGTTCTCTTCTGCAGAGTATGCAAGGAACTGATCTACGTCTTTTGGATCTACAACAACAGCCATACGTTCCTGAGATTCAGAAATCGCTAATTCTGTTCCATCAAGTCCTGCATATTTCTTAGGTACTTTATCAAGATCTACAACCAGACCATCTGCAAGTTCTCCGATCGCTACGGAAACTCCACCTGCACCAAAGTCGTTACATTTCTTGATCAGACGGCTGACTTCTTCTCTTCTGAATAATCTCTGGATCTTACGTTCTGTTGGTGGATTACCTTTCTGAACTTCAGCTCCACATGTCTCGATAGATTCTTCTGTATGAACTTTAGATGATCCTGTTGCTCCTCCACAACCGTCACGTCCTGTTCTTCCACCTAATAAGATGATGATATCTCCTGGGTCAGAGTTCTCTCTGATCACGTTCTTTCTAGGTGCTGCACCCATAACGGCACCGATCTCCATACGTTTTGCAACATAGTCTGGATGATATACTTCATTAACATATCCTGTTGCAAGACCGATCTGGTTTCCATAAGAACTGTATCCATTCGCAGCTTCATTTACAATCTTATACTGTGGTAATTTACCTTTTAATGTGTCTTTTAATGGGACTGTTGGATCAGCAGCACCTGTAACACGCATTGCCTGATATACATAAGAACGTCCTGATAATGGGTCACGGATCGCTCCTCCAAGACATGTTGCCGCTCCACCAAATGGTTCGATCTCTGTTGGATGGTTATGTGTCTCATTCTTGAAACTGATCAGCCATTCTTCTTCCTTACCATCAATTTCTACTGGTACAACAATGCTGCAGGCGTTGATCTCATCGCTTTCTTCCATATTGTCAAGAATTCCATCTTTTTTAAGACGTTTCATCGCCATTAATGCCATATCCATTAAGCAGACATATTTGTCATCACGGTCTTTGTACATCTCTTCAAAGTCATCCATGTAAGAATAATATGCTTCTTCTAATGGTGCACGATAAAATCCATCCTGGAATCCAATGCTTGTAAGTTCTGTAGAGAATGTTGTATGACGACAGTGATCTGACCAATAAGTATCCAGTACACGGATCTCTGTCATGGAAGGATCTCTCTTTTCTTCTCCTTTATAATAATTCTGGATATGAAGGAAATCTTTGAATGTCATAGCAAGATTTAAAGAATCATATAATTCTTTAAATTTGTCTTCTTCCATATCTTTGAATCCATCCAGAATCTTAACATCTGCTGGTTCTTCAAAATCCATCACTAATGTCTCTGGTTTGTCTGCAGCTGCCTCTCTTGAGTCAACTGGGTTGATGCAATATTCTTTGACTGCTTCTAACTGTTCGTCAGTTAAGTCACCTTTTACAACATAAGTTGTTGCACTTCTGATCAGGGCATCTTCGTCCTCATTCAACAGTTTCACACACTGCTGTGCAGAATCTGCTCTCTGATCGAACTGACCTGGCAGAAACTCAACGCTGAAAGATATTTCCCCATCGGCAAGTGGTAATGTCTCTTCATACACGTCGTCAACTGGTGGTTCACTAAATACTGTAACCAGTGCTTTTTCATAACTTGCATCGGATAGATTCTCGATGTCATAGCGGACAAGGACACGAACAGATTCGACATCCAGTCCAAGATACTGCTTCAATGATGCATGCAGCTCTTTTGCTTTTACTGCGTAGTCTTTTTTCTTTTCAACATAGACTCTTCTAACTTCTCCCATGATTTCCTCCCATTTATTCATGTAGTTTCTTAATCACCTGAAATGCAGATGCATTTTCCAAAATCGTTGGCTGATCCTCGGCATAGAATATGATCCCATCTGCCGTTGAACGGATCTCTGATAAAATCTCTCCATTATATGGATTAATGACTTCACCAAGCAGCTGACCTCGGTTAACTTCCTCATTGATCGTCACAAAACGTCTTAGGAATCCCGGAGCACTTGCTTTGACGGATACAAGATCCTCTTCTTCTATAATACTCGCAATATACCCGTTATGGCAATTATATTTTAAAATACCCATTCGAGTCAAGAAGCGAAGCACGGCAGATACAGCCTTCCTGGCCAGATTCACATCGATATTATCTGTTTCCCCAGAATATACCGAAAATGCATCCGTCCCATTGATCTGCCAGTTATAAGTTAATGTCTTTTTATCAAAATTTCGTTGTTTGCTTGTTAATACATAAGGCAGCCCGAACAGACTTGCAAGGCTGGTGCTTTCTTTTCCTGTTGCAGGCATTCGCACATGTGGCACAAAATCCCCACTTCTGAAAAATGATGCAAAATGGATTCCATAGCGGAATCCTTTAACCCGTTCAAATAAATGTGCTGCCAGACGGCTTGTTGGTTCCCCGTCAAAATTCCCAGGAAACTGACGGTTGATATCACTGTTATCAGATACCCAGTATTTCATTCCGACATTCATTGAAAAATTATTCACACATGGAATGACCAGAATCTGATTATCTCCAACGATCGCACCACTGTTTTCCAGTTCTTTTAAACGTTTGACTAACTGAGAACAAATATATAACTGCTGATATTCATTTCCACGCATTGCTCCGACAATACATGCCGCTGGTTCTGATCCTTCACTTTGTTTTCCAAAGAGATATCCTTCGATCTTAAACTCATCTCTTAAGTAATTTCCTGAGGAATATATGATTTCTTTTTTCATAGTGCATTCCCTCCGATCACTCTGGCTACCAAGGACCCTTCCGTTACACTTGGATGTTCTCTTAATGTCATCAAAATACCATCGGTTGGGGCAACCACTTCTTCTTCCGTTGCTCCCATTAAAGGATTCTGTACGATCCCTATGATCTCGCCTTTCTTTACCGGATCCTTTAATCGCTTGTAAGAAACAAACAATCCACTGGATTCACAATTTAAATAAAAGATCTGGTCTTCGTGGATAAACGGAACCTTTGTTTTGCCTTGAACCTTTCCCTTCCAGATACCAAGTTCTGCCATCACCGAAAAAATTCCATCTATAATCTGGCGGCAGTACTCGTAACGGATACGAAATGCTGCACCGGATTCCGTAACCATAGTTGGGATTCCCATCTGGTTTAAAGTGAAAGCTAAACTTCCTTCATTCACTGTCTGAGAAGGATGGATCCAGACAAGATCCGTATTCATATATTTTGACAGATGAAGTAATGTCTCATCGTAATCGTTATTTAAACGTACTTGAGGAACTTCCTGCAAAAAGATATTACTAGAATGAATATCAATGCAACAGGATGCTCCTTTAATATCTTCGATCAATTTAGCTGCTGTATAATCTTCCAGACCTCCATTGATGTCTCCTGGAAATGCACTGCTGTAATCGATATCTGAGATTGGTACTGCTCTTGTTCGTGCATCCAGTCCTAATGGATTGACCGCCGGATACACATCGACAATACCTGTCAAATTCTCAAATTCTGCCTTGATCCGGCGAATGATCTCTCCGCAGATATACTGTCCGCCAAGCTCATCTCCGTAGATTCCAGACACCAGACAGATTCTCTTCTCCTCTCCAGTCACCACATCCGGCATCAGACGATTTCTTTTGATCCTTAGCATCTCTCCGATCGGAAGTTTTACAGATACGACTGTGTCTATCATATTAAAGCCTCTTTTCTATTGTTTTATCTGTATCGTAAATATTTTACTTTTCTTATTTTGCAAATAACATTTTTAATATGATCGGTGATAAGAGTGTTGTGACGAGGACCATGATAACCACTGGTGCAAAGAAAACTTCTGATAATAATCCAACAGAAATTCCTTTCTGTGCAACGATCAGTGCAACTTCACCTCGGCATACCATTCCTGCTCCGATCTGTACAGATTCTCTCTTCGTATATTTGCACAACAATGCTCCAAAACCGCATCCCGCGATCTTCGAGATCACTGCGATCACACATAAAATGATCGTAAAGATGATCAACGTCTGTGTCATTCCATGAATGTTTACATTCAGACCGATACTTGCAAAGAATACTGGTGTGATCAGCATATACGATAAAACTTCAATCTTGTTGTATATATAAAATCGTTCTGGGAGCCTGCATAAAATGATCCCTGCAAGATATGCACCTGTGATATCAGCGATTCCAAACACTTCTGCAAGAAATGCAAGTGCTAAGCAAAATGCAAGTGCAAACACCGGAACTCTTCTTCTATGACGTTCAATCTCTGGATTCTTATAAGTAGAAAGCCACTCAAAGAACTTCTTGATCCCAACTCCACCGATAATAGAAATCGCAAAGAATGCTGCCATCTGGATCAAGATCTTAAGGATTGCCTGAATATGGAATCCAGATGCTCCCCCAAGGCTTGTCATAATTGATAATAAAACGATTCCCAAGATATCATCAATGATCGCTGCCCCAAGGATTGCTGTTCCGACTCTTCCTTTTAAATGTCCCATATCCTGTAAGGCTTCTACTGTGATACTTACTGAAGTTGCTGTTAGGATCACTCCGATAAAGATCGATTCCATGATATTATTTCCATATATAACGGATAAAACAGCTCCCATGATAAGTGGGATCAATACTCCACATAACGCAATGACGAATGCAGGAATTCCACTCTTCTTCAACTCATCAATATCTGTCTCAAGACCTGCCTGAAACATTAAAACAACTACACCTACTTCAGCCAGATTTAAAACTGAATCTGAAGGACTCACTACATTAAGGACCACTGGTCCTAAAATGATTCCCGCGATCAATGCTCCAACGACTGGCGGCATGTTAAACTTCTTCGACACAAGACTAAAAGACTTGGTCATTGCCAGAATGATTGCGATATCCAGCAAAAACTTATATTCTTCCATTGTTTTACCTCCATTAGTTCGTATCGTATCATACCTGTTTTTTCTTGTCAATTCTTAGACAAAGTGATCTTTTTTTATCCTTTTCTTGCTTTTTTTATGATCCTTTAGTATAGTGGAGAAAAGACTAAGAAAAGAGGTATCAAAATGAGTGAATTTAACGAAGTAGATAATATCATCGAAGAAGAAACTCCTGTGCTCCATTTAGAATTAGAAGATGGAACTGAACAAGACTGTGCAGTGATTGCTTTATTCTCTGTAGAAGAATTAGATGATCAGGAATATATCGCATTGATCACTGTTGAAGACTTAGAAAGTGATGACGAAGAAGGGGCTTTACTTTTATATCGTTACAACGAAGACCCTGAAGATCCTGATACTTTCAGTCTTGACAACATTGAAACAGACGAAGAATATGAGACAGTCACTGCTGTCTTAGATGAGATCTTAGAAGACGAAGAATAATATGATATTAATAAAAAAGCCCTTGCATCTTATATGCGGGGCTTTTTTTCATATTGAAGTTTTGTTCGGATCACTTTGTCAAGTTCATAATACTTTTCTTCCAGAGTTTTTCCATTCAGGACACAATCCATTGCCATACCCATGGATTCCAGCATCGTTTCTGTGATCTGATCTCTATACTGTAATAAAATATTCAGGCGCTCATGAAGATCTGTTTCATCTAAGAATTTCAACAGTGGCTCAATGTCTGCTGTTTCTTCTGTCTCATCATATTCATTTTCCTGTGCTGTCACTTCATCAACCAGTTCTGCCTCTGAATCTTGTTCTGTCTCCGTGATTTTTATACCATACTGGTCTCCTGCATTTTCACACAGTTCTACTTTCCGAAAACGGTATATCTGTTGCACATCTGGGTATTTTTCATGATCGACTTCACTTAAGAACATCGCAAGTGGTCTTGCATATGTCTTAAACGTTCCATACATTGCCTGATAGACCACCAATGGTTCTTCTGTCTCTGTATGTATTGCAACCGTAACGATCTGATAAAGTTTTCCTTTAAAATGCATATAAAATTCGCCTGCTCTTGGCATCGCTCTATTTTCCATGCAAAACACCTCTTTTCTCCTGACGGCTTCTTAGTTCTTCTACGAACCTTGACGGCCTGCTGTCTTTGTTATAAAGTTTCTTTACTGATAAGATGTGCAGATATTTCTTGGCTCTTGTAACTCCAACGTAAAACAAACGTCTTTCTTCTTCCACGTCTTCTTCTTTCATGGACTTCTTATGTGGAATCACGTCTTCATTGACATCTGGCAAAAAGACACGTTCAAATTCCAATCCTTTGGTACTGTGCATCGTGCTGACCACAACCCCTTCTTTTTCTTTCTGATTCTCTTTTGACTGGCGGTTTAATTCTTCGGTGTATTCTTTGATATGATCAAACCATGCCTCATATGTATCATAGCCTTTTGCGCTCTCCTGAAGTTCTTCTAATACTTGCGTAAATTCTTCTTCCTGAATTTTGCGAAATCTTGCATATTCTGCTAAATACGCATTGTATCCCACGGATTTCCGGATATAATTGATCGCCATCAACGGAGTCATATTCTTCATGATCCGAAGATCTTCCTTAAAATCTTCTACATATTCATAAAGCCATGGTTTATCTTTGACCTTGTCTAACAGATCATCAAATGACACTTGTGATTCGGTCAGATATTCCCTGCTGATATAACGCTTGGGGCGGTTCATGACTCTTAAAAATGTGCTTCTTTTGCGATCTCCCATCGCAAGGTGCATATAATCTATGATATTTTTGGAAATCCAGTGATCAAACAGATTCGGCACTGCATCCTGCATATAAAATGGGATATTGTATGCCATCAATGCAGCAATCAGCTGTCTTGGTCCCTGATTGGTCCGATAAAGGATCGCGATCTGGGATAACGGTGTCTTCTTTGCCATCTCTTCCTTGATCGTGTAAATGATATGCTTATTCTCCTCATAGTGATCTTTAAATGTACGGACCTCAACCATACTTGCAGCATCTTCTCTTGCCTGCATCTTCTTTTCAAAACGTTTTGTATTATAAGAAATGATATCTTCCGCAACCTGTACGATCTCTTCCCCGCAACGATAGTTTCGGTTTAAGATCACCTGTCTGGTATTCTCAAAATCCTTTGGAAAATTTAACATCAGTTCTGGTCTTGCACCTCGAAACTTATAAATAGACTGATCATCATCTCCTACGATAAAGAGGTTCTTTGTCTCTCCTGCTAACATCTTGACGATCTCATACTGAATCTTATTGATATCCTGAAACTCATCGATCAAAATATATGGAAACTTCTGCTGCCATGCTTTCCTGATATCCTCACGCTCTTTTAACAACTCATACGTATAAACCAAAATATCATCAAAATCGATCCAACGGTTCTCATGCAGTTTTTCTTCATATGCACGATAAATTTCTTTAAACACTTCATCCCCACAGCATCCACTGTGATAATAGGCAAGAGGGATCATCTGCCCTTTGACTAAGCTGATCTCTTGTATGATCTGACGCATAAAATCTGCTTCATCATCAATCTCCAACTCATGATCTGTGATGATCTCACGGATAAAGTCATATTTTTTATGTTCCGGCAGAATATTATCTGCACTATAGTGATAGGCATATTTTAAAATCGTAAAAAACACAGAATGAAAGGTTCCAAAAGAAACCGGCAGGGTTTCCCCTGCCAGCCGCCAAAACCGCTCTTTCATCTCATTCGCTGCTGCTCTGGTAAATGTAATGACCAGAATCCGCTGCGGTGGGATCTGATAGTGCGATATCAAATATTGAATTCTCTTTGTGATCACAAGTGTCTTCCCTGAACCTGGTCCTGCAAGTACCATCATCGGTCCATCTTTGTGCATCACTGCTTCTTTCTGTGCCTTGCTCAGCTGGCTATGCAAGTGCTGCCTCCAGTTTCGCGATCGCATCATTGATTCTCTTTAATGATTCTTCTTTTCCCAGAAGTTCCATTAATTCTGTTGCTCCACCTGGTGTCATCTGCTTTCCAGAGACTGCTGTACGAACTGGCCACATTACATAACCATTCTTGTACTCATGTCCTTTTGCAAAAGATACTAACATCTCATATAATGCATCATTTGTAAAATCTTCCTGTGCTTCGATCACTGGATAGATCTCTTTTAATACGGTTAATGAAGTCTCAGGTGTTGTCTTCATCTTCTTATGTTTGTACATCTCTACATCATATTCTGGAACTGCTTCGAAGAAGTCAATGTGTCCCGGAATCTCTGTGAATAACTCAATTCTTGTCTTCACCATAGAAAGGATCTTATCAAAATCCATCTCTCTGTGAATTGTCTCTGTTACATATGGCATAGCAAGTTCTTTGAAACGGTCGAAGTCCATGGCTTTGATATATTCACCATTCATCCATTTGATCTTGTTCATATCAAAGACCGCTGGTGTCTTAGACATATGTTTGTAATCAAAGATCTCTTCTAATTCTTTTAATGAGAAGATTTCCTGTTCTCCTCCTGGGCTCCATCCAAGTAATGCAACGAAGTTTACGATCGTCTCTGGCAAGAATCCCTGCTCGATCAGATCTTCGAAGGAAGAATGACCTTTTCTCTTACTTAATTTGTGATGTTCTTCGTCTGTGATCAGTGGACAATGAATGTATACTGGTTTTTCCCATCCGAATGCATCATATAAACGATTGTACTTTGGTGTAGATGATAAGTATTCATTACCACGAACTACATGTGTGATTCCCATTAAATGGTCATCAACTACGTTTGCGAAGTTGTATGTTGGATATCCATCCGATTTGATCAGGATCATATCATCTAATTCGATATTATCCACTGTGATCTCTCCGTAAATCTCATCAACGAAAGATGTTGTTCCTTCTGTTGGGTTATTCTGACGGATAACATATGGTACTCCTGCGTCTAATTTCGCCTGAACTTCTTCTTTGGATAAGTTTAAGCAATGTTTGTCATAATGACTGATCACAACATCTCCTGATTTTACTTTCAGTGTGTCTAATCTCTCCTGATCACAGAAACAGTAATATGCTTCTCCCTTGTCGATCAGTTCTTTTGCATATTTTAAATAAAGCCCCTGTGCCTGTCTCTCACTCTGAACATATGGTCCGACTCCACCATCGATGTCTGGTCCTTCATCGTGGTTCATTCCGGCTTTCTTAAGGGTATTGTAGATAATCTCTTCTGCCCCTTCTACCTGTCTTTCCTGGTCTGTATCTTCAATTCTTAAAATAAAATCTCCGCCTGCATGACGTGCGATCAGATATGCATAAAGGGCTGTTCTTAAGTTACCTACATGCATACGCCCTGTAGGGCTTGGTGCAAATCTTGTTCTTACTTTGCTCATGATTTCCTCCCATTTGGTTTTAATTCTATCTTTCTATTCTACAAAACTTATCTTTCTTTGTAAAGAAGCAGTCTTATTGATTTTCGTTAATTTATGTTGATTTTTTGAAACAATCCGTCTTAAATCTCATTTAAGATCCTGCTAGCTTCCTCAAATGGCTCTAAGGTTCTCTTTAAGATTCCCTGCGTTGCCGCGATAAAGATTCCATAGTTCACGATCGGAACACCTGCATCTTTGACTCTTGCGATACGGTTTTTCATCTCTCTTCTATTTAAAGTACATCCGCCACAATGAATGACCAGATCATAAGTATCCAGATCTTCAGGGAAAGAGTTTCCACTGCTTGTATGGATATCAAAATCCTTACCTGTATATTGTTTTAACCATCTTGGGATCTTCACCGTTCCGATGTCATCGCACTGTCTGTGATGAGTGCATCCTTCCGCGATCAAGATCTTCGCCCCTTCTTCTAAATGTTCCAAGGCTTTCACTCCTCTGACTTCTTCTTCCAGATCACCTTTATATCTTGCAAACAGAATCGAAAATGAAGTCAGTTTGATATCTTCTGGCACAATCTTTGAGACTTTGCCAAATGCCTGAGAGTCTGTAATGACCAATGCTGGTTTCTTGCCGATCTCTTCTAATGTCTTTTCTAATTCCGTTTCTCTTACAACAATAGAGGCTGCTCCTGCTTCTAAAAGGTCACGGATCGTCTGCTGCTGTGGAAGGATCAGTCTGCCTTTCGGTGCTGCACTGTCGATCGGTACGACTAAGATCACAAAATCATTCGGACAGACCAAATCTCCAACGATCTTTAGCGTGTCATCATCCGTTGGAACCAGTTTCCCAATCTCTTCTTTTAACTCCCAGATCCCTTTTTTATCCTTTGCACTGACAAAGCAGGATTTGTCTTCTTTCCATTCTTGGGCATTGGCAATATCCATCTTATTGTAGACTTTCAGATAAGGAATCTTCCGGTCTTCGATCAAACGTATCATATCTTCTTCAAACTCTGTCATACCAGCTGTAGCATCCATGATCACAAGAGCGATATCTGCCTTCGCCAAGACTTCTTTTGCTTTCTTGACTCGCTTTTCTCCTAATTCTCCTTCATCATCAAGTCCCGGTGTATCGATCATAACTACTGGTCCTAATGGCAGAAGTTCCATTGCCTTGTATACAGGATCTGTCGTTGTTCCTTTGACATCGGATACGATCGCTAATTCCTGATTCGTCATAGCATTGATAACACTTGACTTCCCGGCATTTCGTTTCCCGAATAATGCGATGTGAATTCTGTCTCCTCTTGGTGTTGCATTTAAACTCATATGATTTCCTCCTGTCTGTCTTTATGGATCGTTAACTCTTTCTTTTATCTTTGTGCCTTATGATATCCCGCTGCCTTTGCTTCTTTCTCACTCTTAAATGTGACTAAATATTTTGATGTTCCCATACGGTCATAATCTCTTTGACCTGGGCAGTGGTATACCTTTGATCTGCTGTTTCCACGGATCTTCTGTGAAGCAGTTGTTTTTGTATTTGTTTTTGCTGCTGTTGTATTTTTGTTACTGTTGTAGTTTTTGCTGTTATTAGATGAATTCTGGTTTGTGTGATATTTCTGGCTTGCTTTTGAATTCTCTGTTGTTACCTGCACGCTGCTGTCTGCTTCACTGTCTCCTGACTCGTAATCAATCTTCACCCCATCCTGTACATTATATACAAAGACATTAAACTTGATATCTTCACCCTTATCTTCCACAGACATCGCTTCCATCTGTACCCCTTTAGCTACCAGGTCATCTCCGTCAAAGACTGGTGTAACTCTGTATAATACATGATTGCCTGTCTCACGGACATAGTCACCGACCATCTCTTCATATGGTAACATTCCATCCACGTTAAAAGATCTTGTTCCTGTGATCAGGTTCTTGTTATTGGCATTCTCACCGGTCAGCTGGTAAGCGATCAAATGACAGCGGTTATATAGATATTTCCCATCAACGTTATCGTATTTTGCTGTATGCCATCCGGTTGGTTTTACCATACCGATCGCTCCACGTTTTCCTTTTGGCATGATATCTTTTCCAACACACGCTTCCGCCACCTGACATCTTCCTTCAGAGTCAAGTCTGCTGTAAGACTCGTAGGATTTTGTTGTCAGATCCTTGGATGTAAAATCTGGATTATTATTGTCAACAGCAACCGTCATATTCCCTGAAAAATCCGGAATATTGTCAGATGATACAGATTTGGTGGAAGAATTTGTACTTCCTTTGCTGCTTTGTTCGTTCTGTGTGCTTTCGTGATTACTGCTATTGCCTGTACTCTGACATCCTGCCAGTGATACCGCCATCATTCCTGCGATCAGCAGGGCATATAATTTCTTTGTTACTCTCATCATCAACTGTTTCTCCTCTTGTTATATTCTTTTCTGATCTAGCTTATTGTTTTGGAAGATAGATCTGTTTTGTGATCTCGTGAGTGGAACCTTCGATCTGTTCTTCTTCTGCAAGTTTCCATTCCTCAAGATCCACATCCAATACCTGATCGGACGGATAAACTTTATTCCAGCGGAAGATCACGATCTCTTCGATCTGATCTATCACTGGTTTTAATGGAAGATTCTCTACAATACAAGTCTCCCCTTTTCCTGCCTTGTGTAAGAAATCTTCACAAACAACCGGATCGTTGATCTCTTCATACAACTTCTCTGTATATGCATTCATATAGACCTTCTCCCCTTTGGTCATCTCCGCAATATACTCTCGCAAGCCTCGATCCTGACTCTGCCTTCGATCATTAAACATCATACCGTTGTTGTTGTCTAAGCATAGAATTATTATCATTCTTTCCATCCTCCAATCGTACTTATGTTCTATTTATGTATTATATCTTGTGCGAGAGGATATTGCAATAAAAGAAGCTCTGAATTTCTCCAAAGCCTCTTCTTACTTTTCATTCTTTTTTGTATTCTAATTGTATTTATGATACTGCTTTCATCACTTTTTCTCTCATAGGCTGTGTCATTTTCTCTGGTTTTAAGATCTCTTTTAATTCTTCTTCCTTTAACAGACCTTCTTCTAATACCAGCTCTTTTACAGAAATTCCTGTTTTTAGTGATTTTTTTGCAATCTCATCAGACTTTGCATATCCGATATATGGACATAACGCTGTTGAGATTCCAACACTTTTTTCAATATATTCTTCGCACTGTCCTTTATTTGCGGTGATCCCTGTAATGCAGTGTTTTGTAAGTGTGGCTGCTGCTTCTTTTAAGGTATCGATGGATTCAAATAAATGATGGAATAAGACTGGTTCAAATGCATTTAATTCTAACTGTCCGGCTTCGGCTGCCATCGTGATCGTATAGTCATGTCCAATGATCAGGTATGCAACCTGTGATACAACTTCTGGAATCACTGGGTTGATCTTTCCTGACATGATGGATGAACCATTCTGTCTTGCTGGAATCATCTGCCTGTTTTAATGAAATTCCTGCAACTTTGCTTAATTCATAAGAAATGTTTGCAAGATAGTAAGGGTCTACATTGATCGCTGTTCCAATGGCTGTTGCTCCGATGTTTAAGACTTTCATCTCGTCCATAACATTTTTTTTTTAGTCTTTTGATATCCCTTTTTAAGACATGCGCAAATGCTCCAAAACTTTGTCCAAGTCTCATTGGAACGGCATCCTGAAGCTGTGTTCTTCCCATTTTGAGGATATCATCAAACTCTGCTTCTTTTTCTTCCATGGCTTTTTCTAATTTCTCAAGTTCTTTGATCGTTTGTGGAAGTAATTTTAAGACGGTGATCTTTCCTGCCGTTGGGATTACATCGTTCGTAGACTGTGACATATTGACATGATCGTTTGGATGTACAATGCTGTAATCTCCTTTGGTTCCACCAAGGATTTCTATCGCACGATTGGCAATCACTTCGTTTGCATTCATATTGGCAGAAGTTCCAGCCCCTCCTTGGATCGCATCCACGATAAACTGATCTCTTAGATTTCCATCCAGAATCTCATCACATGCCTGAATGATTGCCTGAGCGATTTGCTGGTCAAGTTTTTCCAGACTTTTCATTCGTGATCGCTGCTGCTTTTTTGACCATTACGATGCTGTCGATCAATACTGGATGTAATGGACGGTGTGTGATCTGAAAGTTTGTGGCTGCACGCATACTCTGAACTCCATAGTATGCTTCCGCTGGTACGTTTAATGCTCCAATTGAATCGTGTTCCATTCTGCTTAACATTGTCTTCCTCTTTTCTGATTACTCATGCTGTCGTTTTGTTTCAAGATTTTATGTGTTGGAGCTTAACACAGTATGCAATGTTCGTAAACCTTAATCCTGTCTTTCCAAATTTAAAGTTCAAATTTTGTGTTTCATCTTTTCTTTTTTTAATGAAAGTCTTGATTTACTTTAAATAATTAAGCGGTTGGAAGCGGAAGGAATTCTGACTGGATTTCATGCTTCTGTTGACCCGATCCAACTTGGTTATCATATTAAAGCATATATCAGTCTTGAGATCAGCCCTGCACAAAAACCCGAAGTTTATCCTTTTCTTCGAGCACACCCAAATGTATTGGAATGTGATTGTGTAACTGGAAATTATTCTGTGCTGCTGAAGGTTGCTTTTTCTAGTACGATGATCGTGTTTTCTACGATCGTTGAGAATCGCGGGGTGGTTCCTGAATAGTTGATTTGTTTTTAATTTCTGTTATCTAAAATAACAGGGTAAAATTTTGCATATGGAACATTTTCTTTTATAATTTGTGCAACCTTTTTACTTATTATAATTTCCCTATACTCATCGTAAAATTCATATGTCTTATTTACATCCTTTAAATTTTTTATTCCTTCTTCTGTTATTCTTTTCGGTATGAAATAGAAAATGTTTTCATTTTCTGTCATATTTATTCTTTCACATTTTTCACATTGATTTTCAAATTTATAATTTTCATCAATATAACTTTTCTGTGGTAATATATTATCAGTAATAAAAGTATATCCTAATATCTTTTTACTTTTGCTTATAATCGGCTGAAAATATTTTTTATCTACTCCTGATTTTTTTAATTTCTCCACCAGTTTTGGTAATAACAACAACTCTCCTGTTCCATCCAATCCTGCAAACCCATAATCATTCTCATGTTTTTTTATATATCCTTTCGGTTGTGCATAAAATAAGCTATTTGTTTTTTCTTTACTATGACAACTTTCACATTCACTATATTCATTTTCAATATCTTCGTATTCTTCACAGTAATATTCTGGAAAACATAAAACGAATGCTTTTACCTTTTCAAATTCTTCATCTGAAACTTTAACATCATAATCCAAACAGATAAATTCTACATCTTTCCTATTTGATTTATAAAATTCAATTATTTGTTTATATAGTTCTGAATCTTGATTAATCTTATATGTATATTCTCCAGAAAATCGATTTCCTGTTCTGTATTTCTTTAATCTGTATATGAATTTAGAAATATTTTTTTTTACTTTCCAATCTGTTTCTTCATCATTATAACTTAATACAATTTCTACATTAACTTCCAATTTCGTCTCCTCCTGTTATCACTACACTTTTGCTGCTTTTGTTTTCTCTAAACCGACTTATCTTTGCTTTTATCCAAAATATAATTTCCATCAATATAGCTGTATACATAATAATAAAAGGATCTATTGGAAATAAACTACTTTTCAAGATTGTAATTTTACCTTTGAAAATCCAGAAATTACCAATCACCAATTCATTGGGTCCCGATTTTATATGATCTAAATCTGTTTCACTTATTTCTTTTTCTATTATTTTTTTCTCTGTTATATGATAATCCGTATAATCAAACTTGCCTGCATATACATGAATTCCATCTCTTTCATTCTTAATCATATCAATATCATCCTTAATTAAGATACTCTTAATAAAGTCGCCATTCTTGTTAAATTTCTGAACGACACCTAACATTCCAGTCGCAACATATATATTCCCTTTGTCGTCAATGGTTGCTTTATTCCCTGGAAAAATACCAACAGGTATGGAATATGATTTTTTAATAAAAGAATCTTTTTTATTTTGTAATTGTATATTACATACTATCATTGTTACAAAGTCTTTAACATTACTTACAGTAAAAATATTTCCCGAAAATATTGATCTATTTCCGAATTACTTGGAAATAGTTTTTTAATTTCTCGTAAATACCATTTTCTTTTTTTTATCCATTTTTTTCTCTTTCCTTGTAAAATGCAAATATAAAAAATATATACTTCGAATTTTTCTTGATTATTATCATATAGTTTTTTTATTATATTTTTTCCTTCATCAACTATATTATAAATATCATTTTCCTTATTTAAGAAAAATAAATATTCCGTGGTCGCATAAAAATAACCTGTAAGTAATTGTATTTTGATATTTTTTTTAAAAAACCTTTTTTGATATTCTACTAATTCAAAAAAAAGTTTTTTTTCATAACAATCTTTCTTATAATAATCTATAACATTCTCCATATAAACTTCTTCTAATACCATCCAAAGCTGTGTATATAAAAGTAAGAAAATATCATCTCTCTTATTTTGTTTCCACAAAATATATAACTCTCGATTCGTTTTTCCAGTTTGATTTGAAGAAAAAAATGGTTGATTATCATAAACCAATTGTTTTAACCCATGCATCACTTAATTTTACAACTCCTTTCTTAGCTATACATGTACCTTCGATAATTTTCCCTTTATAATTGTATACAAATTTATATACAATTTCTTTTCCTTTAGTTTTTCCTATAGCTTCCATTTTTCCACTTTTCATTGCCTTTTTTACAATTGGTTTTACATACTTCCACTGATTCTTTTTTGTTACTTTTGTCCACGCATGTTTACTCTGCATAATGTGCCTTACTTTATTTTGATCAGAAGCTACTCTTCTTATTGCACTATTGACTCCTTTTACCGCTAATCCACTACTTGATGATGCTCCATAGCAAACACCGATACCATAACCTGCAAATGCTCCTATAATGGCTCCTACTGCAGCTCCTTTAATTCCATATGTTGCTATAAATAAATTTCTTTTTTTATCCTAATCTTTTAGCAACTAATCTACCTTTATATGAACCAGCTATTGCACCAACAATTCCTCCTACTCCGACACCTACTAAAACTGCTGTACTTACTAAAAAATGCCCACTAGGATCCACATAATTCACCGGATTATTCGCACAATACACATATAAATGTCCCGTCTCCGATTTTGTCGTATCTCCACGATAGGTATCCTCTGTCATAAATCTACCATCTTCTGGATTATAATACCGTGCATTCAGATAATACAATCCCGTACTCTGATCATAGATTCCACCAGTATAACACACTTCATTTTTCGCCTGATCATCTCCATGAATAATTGTCTCTCCAAAATCCGTATACTGATAGGTTGCATCTGCACTTCCATCTTCTTTCACTAGGCTAGTTGTACTTCCCTGAATATCTTCATTATACAGATAATATTGCGTATCATCCCCTTTGAATCTCTCAGTTGCAAGGACATTTCCTTCTGTTCCAATCAAGTTCTGTGTAAGTCATCTCTTTTACACGGTCAAAACTGTCATAGGTATAGACTTTTTAAACTGCCTGATCACTGTTATTTAATAGATTTCTGTGGTCTTTAATCTCTTTGACTTTTCCATAAGCATCATAAGTGTAACTTCTGTGACTTCGTAAGGTCTCAGGGAACTTAAGTTATGAAATCTCAAGTTACTCAAACTTTGTCTTAATGTCCCTGGGAACTTAAGTAACTTATAATATAATGCATTTAAGGTACCTCAGACCTTACGATGTCTGCTGGTTGATATCATATATCTCTAAACAATTCAGCTGATCCAAAACACATTCCTTCATGTGCTATTGTTTGTAAAATAATTTTATTTTCTGAGACAAAACATAAATCTATCCAGTCTGCAAAAGCATAAATATTAGGATATTCTTGTAAAACTTTTCTTACATCCTTGTTATATTTATATAAATACCAATTATCCGTCATATAATATCCCTTTTTTCCTTTTTCCCTTTTAATTATAGTTCCATTTTTACGACATAATCTACTTTCCAAGAAAAATTTTTCTAATTTTTTAAATATTAAACAATTCTTAGTTTGTAATTCTTCCCTTTCTTTTTCCTCCTTACTTTTTACCTTCTCAATTGGTATTTTTAATATTAAAATATTACTATTTTCCTGAAGTATTTTTAATATTTTTTTATATTGGGTTATTACTAATTGGTCCATACCAAAATTGCAAATATCTTCATACACCATAATTATTAAAATCCTCCTATTTTAAAAACCAACAATGTACATGCATTTGTTTTCTCGCATTTTTATTTTTACTCCACTTTAACATTGGATGATAATGATAATATTGTTTTCCCTGATCTTTTTCCTTCTTGTGTTTTTGCATTGCAGATACTTTATGAATTGGGCTTGCAGCTTTACATGCATCATAAGCATATCCAGAAGATGTCACAAAAACATTTCCATTTGCTTTCAATCTCATAGCTGCTTTAGATTTAGTCTTTATAGCATCATATATATATACTTTCGCATTTATCCTTTTTGCTTTATAATAATGTATCTTAGGTTGTTTTCGCTTTAGTGTTGAAATTGCAGTTGCAGCAACATATGTAATTCCAGCTATTACAATATATTTAAGCGCCTTTAAAATAACTCCTCCTAAGTCTTTCTTAAGGTCTCTGGGACCTTAAGGATTTTTACTATTCAGACAAGATTTTTTAGAATACATGAAACTCCAAAATGCGTATACTATAATTCCAGCAGTAGTCAAAATGAAATGAATAGTCTGTAACGACAAAAAACGAAGACATTGATACCGTAGACCTTAAGAAATTTTAAGATTCTGTGATACCTATAAAAAATAATAATTATCCTTATTTACTTTCATTTTTTTTATAATAAAACAATTCGGATATTCTTTAAATCCTGGAAGTGTTGATCTATATTTTTTCATTACACTTCGTGCTTTTTTCCAACTTCCAAAATAACCAATCATAAGTAAACTACCCTCATCTTCATATGTCAGTTGATATATATACATATTTAACCACCTCACTCCCTAAAAATATTTTTCCATCCAAAGTTTTCAATTTCATATTTTTGGTTTAAAAATTTCAACATATCTTCATATTTATTTATTTTATATAGAATCTTTCTTTGTTGTTTATCTAAACAATACATTTGTCCATTCTCAGTATTTTTTAAACACAAAAATTTTTCATGATCATAATAATAATCCATTTTTCCATTATACACTTTTATATTTTCTCCATATTTTACTTCTATATCATGATTTTCTGGATTATATTCTTCTTCTTTTTCGATCATATAATTATTTAAAAGTTTTATTATAAAATATGATTTTGTTGCTCTCCAAAAACCTTCATTCCACTCTGCTTCATTGATTTTATATTCATTAATTTCCAAAAATTCCTCTTTTCCTTTAAATCTTGGTTGTTGTGAAAATTTTTTCTTTCCTATTTCTGCCTTTTTATATGATGAATATACCGCAATAATTATTTCATCATTGTTTTCTGAATTATCCTCATAATACGAGAATTTCAACTCATAAATCATGAATATATTTGCACCTCCATTTATATTTTTACTGTATCAATTATCGTCCTCTATCTCCCCACTTTCTCAATTCACTATATTCCTTTCCTTGCTTTCCTTTTCTTGTCCATTTTCCTTTTCCATAATGTTCATTCATTTTCCTAATTGCATACTCATTTCCACTTTCCCCTTTTTTTGGTCTAGATCCATGTGCCCAACTTGGAATATCTGTCGCTCTTTCTTTTTTACTTTTTTTGATTCTTTCTTCTTTTTAGTATTACTTTTTTCTTACTTTTACTATATATTATCCTATCCACTACTCCTGCTGTAAGCCATACAGATACTTTTGTTTTAGAAATAATTTTTCTTCCTGCATATTTTGTTTTTGAACTATGATTTTTCCATGATGAATATGACACATAAGCTACCGCACCTCCAACAAGTACTAATTTTATAACTGTATACATTGCTGCCGCAAAATGCCCACTAGGATCCACATAATTCACCGGATTATTCGCACAATACACATACAAATGTCCAGTCTCAGGGTTCATTATCTCGCCGCGATAACTATCCTCTGTCATAAACCTACCATCTTCCGGATTATAATACCGTGCATTCAGATAGTACAACCCCATACTCTAATCATAAATTCCGCCAGTATAACATACTTCATTTTTCGCCTGATCATTACCCTGGATCGTTGTCTCTCCAAAATCCGTATACTGGTATGTTGCATCAGCACTTCCATCTTCTTTTACAAGACTGCTTGTACTTTCCTGGATATCTTTGTTGTAAAGATAATATTGTGTTGCATTCTGTTGAAATCTTTCTGTTGCGAGGACATTTCCATCGGTTCCAATCAGATTCTGTGAGTTTTGCTCTCCATTCGCATCTGTCGTGTAAGCCACAACTCCATTCTGATAATAATAGTTAGTCGTCTCATCTCCATCGACCTTCTGGATCCGCTGTCCTTCTCCATTGTAGATGTTCTGCTGGATCACCGCTGTCTTTCCGTCTTTCGTCACGGACACCTGACTTAATCTGTTTTCCGCATCATACACATAAGTCTGATCTTCTCCAGTCTTTGTGTTCTTTACATCTGTCTGATTTCCATTCGCATCGTAATCATACTGACGGACTTCTTCTACCGCAGTTCCTTTTTTTTCGTGGATGTCTTTAACTGATCCAGTCCGTTATAAGTATACGATGTTGTCGTTGTTCCATCATCTTCTTTGAGCCGGTTTCCAACATTATCATAGGTATATGTGATTGTTTTTGTCTGGTCATTTTTCTTATAATCGGTTGTCACTGTTTTGACCAATCTTCCAAACGTATCATAGGTATAACTTCTGAGGACTTTCTCTGTTGTCTGCCCCTTGGAATGCAGTTCTCCTTTGATCTCCTGCAGCCATCCGTTCTCATCATAAATATAAGACAATGCCTGAATTCCATCTTGGGTGGTCGGATAGGATACCTTACTGAGATTTCCATCCTCATTATAAGTATACTGGATCTAATGAGATTTGATATCATCTGTCGTTGGCTGAGCATTCTGACTGATCTTGCAAATGACTTCGTAATGTCCAGGGAGCTTAAGTTCCTTTTTTATTCTCGATTAAATTTTTGTATATATTTTTTTATCTTCTTTGTTCCTCTCCTTAATGTTGATCTTCTATCTATCATTATTATTATTACAAAACTTATCATAAACAGAACAAAATCTGTCACTTTGATCCATCCCATGCATAAAAACAACACATATAACGTTCCAAAAATCAATATGCCTGGTGCTGGAATTTCCTTTATATATTCTATTTTTTCAAGCTTCGTACAACCTTTTAACTCACTATTTTCAAGTTTTCCATCAAACATAACAACTTCATTTATATTAAATGGATTTTTTTCATATATATATTATTTTCACTATATCTTCTTCAACAAATCCTTTAAACACTGTAATTTCTGATTCATCTATATCTGGTGTTATATAATGTCCATGTAAATAGTCTTCTTTATCATTAATTAATTCTAAATCTTCTTGTATTAATTTTATCCATTTTTCTGTATTTTTTATATGTACTTCTATTTTTTGCATCTTCATAATATTATCCTAATTAACAAATTTTAACTTCGTAAGGTCCCAAGGACCTTACGATTCCTTCGGGTACATTGGTCTACTTAATTTATTTTATAAGATTTAATTAGTTTGTATAATGATTCCGTATACTCATGATTACCATTTTCTATATTTTTTCTATATTGTTGTATATATTTTTCTACTGTATTTCCTTTATTATCTTTTAAACTAATATCTGCCCCTTTTTCAATCAATAATCTTATGATTCTATATTGTTTTCTTGTATTTATTCCCGGTTCTTCCTCATAATTTTCTGAGTAACAAGCTGCCATTATTGCTGTTATACCTTTCTCATTTTTTTGATTTACATCCGCTCCGTTTTTTAAGAGTATTTGCACTAAGTCATAATTATTTTTTGTTACTGCTACTACTAATGCATTTTTATCTGGATCTGCACCTTTATTTAATAAATATTTTATCATCTTATTACAATCTTGTTGCCCGAAATAATAAATATATTCTGATAGAAGTTCATGTCCCTCTTTATTTAAATTTGCTCCATTTTTTACTAACATTTTTATAAACCGATCAGGATACGACATTGACATTAATGCTGTTTCTAATGGTGTTGTATTATTTTTTTTATCTATCTCATTCACATTTTCTCCAAATAACACTTTTATTCTAGCAAAAACATAATTACCTGTTATTATATCATATTGTAAACTTCCTTTTCGATAATACTCGGTTACCATACTAGATTCTCGTTCTTTATATTGTAATATCCATGGCATATTAAAATACAAATAATAACCAATCAATAAAAATATTATTACTATCAGCAATTTCAAAATATTTTTCACAATCATTAACCTCCACACACCTGATATAATTAGCTGATTAATCCAAGTTACTCAAACTTTGCCACTTCTTCCATTCTTTTTTGCATATCTATTCCTGTAATTCTTGATCTCTTTGACTTTTCCATACGCATCATAAGTATAACTTCTGAGGACTTTCTCTGTTGTCTGTCCCTTGGAATGCAGTTCTCCTTCGATCTCCTGCAGCCATCCGTTTTCATCATAAATATAAGATAATGACTGGATTCCATCTTTGGTTGTCGGATAGGATACCTTACTGAGATTTCCATCCTCATTATAAGTATACTGGATCTGATGTGCCTTGATATCATCTGCCGTTGGCTGAGTACTCTGACTGATTTCCGTAAGGTCTCAGGGAGCTTAAGTTTTTGCACTGTGAGGTTCCTGTTTTTGTCTATTGACATTATTTATGAATTACAGAAATGCTTAAGATTCTATAAATACATTCTCATTAAAATATTGCATAATTTTTTCTGTTTCATCTTTAAATGTTTTATAAAAACTAAAATCACAAAAAATTACAAAAATTATAATATACAATCCCCAATACCTATTATTTGTAGTAATCATAAGTATAAGAAGCGAACTAATAATCAGTAGTATATTTATTATTATTATTATAAGCTCAGCTTCAAAATATAACGAATATCTCATTGTCATTATAGTATTTTCACCATTAGAATACATCTTAATTTTTATTTTTGGAACAAATCCCCTATTTTTATAATACGGAATAGTATATAATACTATAGAATCTTCCATTTCTTTAATAAAAAACTTTTCTTGATTTGGTATGAAAAAGATAGAAGAACGTCTTTTTTTACTACTTATATTATACAATTTCTTTTTTATTTCTTTTTCAGTTAGTTTAGTTTTTATTTCTTTATCTATTTTATACATAGTTTGCTCCTTATAAAGAAATAAATCTCGGAATCTTTTATTAATTAACCATCCCTATTTTTAATATATTTACAATTCATCATTTGTGACTAAAAATCAAGATTCCGAGATTTTGTAAAATTATTTACTTCTATACATTCTTATTTTTTTGTTTTTTGATACAGCAATTTTTACAAACATGTTTCCCAGAAAATATATTAAGAAACTATTTACTTTCTTTTTAATAATTGTATATCTTCTTCATCTACTCCCAAAAATGAAATAGTGTCTATATTTTCTTTTTTTAATATTGCCTCTCCATCATCCTCTCCGTATTCTGTTAATTTTGAAACGATTACTTTATTATCATCAATTTTATTTATAACTCCTTTAATTGGGCATTCATCATCTTGTATCATTTCAATTGATACTATATACTTATTATTCATACAAATTTGAAATATGTTATTCTTTAAACTAACTTTATCTTGTAGTTTTAAATCAATATGTCTTTGATTCTTTTTAGAATATAATTTTTCTATTTTTTTTTCATACTGCCCACTTATCTCTAAATGCATAACACTATCTATTTTTTTCAGAATATACCCATCTGCTAATCCATGAGGTGTTATATGTTTAATTAAAAAATCTTGTCTTCCAATTGCGTAAATATATCCTTCCAAAAACATCGAAGTATCATCTTCATCGCAAAATATACTAACTATATTATTATTTTCTTTTATCTTTATCAATTCTTTAATCATATTTACTCCTTCTTCCATCATATCTTGTCTTCAGACTATGATCTTTCCATGTAGAATAAGATACATTCCACCAGTATAACACTCTTCATTTTTCGCCTGATCATCTCCATGGATTGTTGTCTCTCCGAAATCCGTGACTTCGTAAGGTCTCAGGGAACTTAAGTTCATACAGTATCCTGATATGTCGTTTTCATTCTCCCCTTATGCTTGGATTGTAACATTTCACCATTTTACAGGCAATCAGATTTAGTTTTTTCGTCGTTTAATACAAAAAACTTTTTTATTTTTGTGAAATATTATGGTTGACTTTTTTAATAAGTATACCTACTTAATATATTGTTCCATTACTATACAAAAAAAGAACCCTGATAACTAAATTACCAAGGTCCTTTCCATATTCCCGCAAAAAACTAAATCATATAATCTTAGCTTCTTGCTCTTTCTTCTAATAAAGCTTTTACTTCTGCTTCTGTTTCTAACTGCATTACTTCATCAACTAATGCTTTACATTCATCCATTGTCCACAGAGACATTACTTTTCTTGTAGCAAGGATTGCTGTAGCACTTACTGAGAATTCGTTTAATCCGAATCCTAATAATACTGGTACTAATAATGGATCGCTTGCTGCTTCTCCACACATACCTGCCATGATGTCTTCTTTGTTTGCAGCTGAGATGATATTTCTGATAGAACGAAGTACAGCTGGATTGTATGCAGAGTACAGATATGCAACATCTGGGTTACCTCTGTCGGCTGCCATTGTGTATCCAGTTAAATCGTTTGTACCGATACTGAAGAAGTCTGCTTCTTTTGCAAGAATGTCAGCAATTAAGCTTGCTGCTGCAGTTTCCATCATAACACCAACCTGGATATCTTTGTCGTATGCGATACCTTCTGCATCTAATTCCTGTTTCAGTTCTTCGATGATCGCTTTGACTGCACGAAGCTCGTCTACACATGTTACTAATGGTACCATGATACGAACTTTACCGAAGGCACTTGCACGTAATAATGCACGAAGCTGTGGTTTGTAAATATCTTCTTTTCTCTGTAAGCAGAAACGTACTGCTCTGAATCCTAAGAATGGATTCTCTTCTGTTGGAAGTCCAAGATATGGAAGTGCTTTATCCCCACCGATATCCAGTGTACGGATGATCACTGGTTTACCGTCAAGAGTTTCAGCTACTTTCTTGTATGCTTCAAACTGAGCTTCTTCTGATGGAATCGCATCGCTTTCCATGAATAAGAACTCAGATCTGAATAATCCAACACCTTCTCCATCACGCTCTAAGACACCTTCTGCTTCGTCTGGTCCACCGATGTTAGCAACCAGTTCCACAACGTGTCCGTCTGCTGTCTGGGATTTCTGTCCAACAAACTTCTGAAGGGCAGCTTTCTCTTCTAAGAATTTTGCTTTCTTAGCTTTATATTCTTCTACAACAGATGCTTCAGGATTGATGAATGCTTCTCCTGTTGATCCGTCAAGAACAACTTCATCTCCATCATTAACGATAGAAACGATGTTTTCGATACTAAGAACTGCTGGAATTTCCATAGATCTGCAGATGATCGCAGAGTGAGATGTCTTACCACCAATCTCTGTTAATACACCCTGAACGTTTGCAGGATTGATTCCTGCTGTCATAGATGGTGTTAAATCTTCTGCTACTAAGATTGTTCCTTCTGGAACTGCACTGATATCTACTTCTTCAATTCCAAGTAAGATCTTAATTAAACGAGTTTTGATGTCGCCTAAGTCAGATGCTCTCTGCTGTGTCAGTTCATCGTCTGCCATAGCGAAGATCTGTGCGAAGAAATCGCAAGCTTCTTCTACAGCAGCTTCTGCGTTGATCTTCTCTCCATCGATCTTAGCTTCGATCTGTTCTGAGATCGCTGGATCCTGGATCATCATGATATGACCTTCTAAGATCTCTGCTTCCTGCTCACCAGCAGTTACTTTCATGGATTCAACCATCTTCTGAGTCTTCTCAATGAAAACTTCAATTGCATCGCTTAAACGTTTTTTCTCTGCTTCTGTATCTTCGATAGACTGTTTTGTGTAATTAAGTTCTTCTTCCTTAATCTTAACGATCTTACCGATACCGATACCAGCAGATGCTCCTATACCTTTATACATGTTGCCACCCGTCCTTTATCAAATTATATGTTACACTCGTTATGAGCAGTGATTATTCACCTAACCCAGATTCAATCAGTTCTGTTGCATGTGCAAGAGCTGCTTCTTCGTCTGGACCTTCACATACTAATTCGATTTCAGAACCACATTTGATGCAAGCTCCGATGATGTTTAATAAGCTTTTAGCGTTGATTTTTTTATCTTCGAATACGATAGTTACGTCAGATTCGAATTTAGTTACAGCTTTCGCTAAAACTCCAGCTGGTCTCATGTGTAATCCCTGTTCGTTTTCAATGACAAATTTCTTTGATACCATAATTGTTTCTCCTTCTCACATATAAAATAATTTTAATTTATCTGGATCTTTAACTGGCTTATCTTTGTACTCATCTAAGTGCAATTTCTTAAAAAAGCATAAAAAAAGACCTACTTTAACAAATGTTCACACTTATTAAATAGGTCTTGCCTGCCTCACCAGTCACAATCCAAAATTCGATAATATTATAATATCAAATTTTGCCTTATAAGTCAACCTGGTTTTATGACTGATGCCCCATTTCTAAGATCAGTCTTTTGACATAAATGATCAGATACATCTTCTCATCTGCTGAAAGTTTGCAGTTGTAATGCTGCTCGATATGTTCCACGATCTTCTGACTGCACACATAGGCTTCTGGATACTTCTTCTGATTACGTTCATAAAATTCAACATCATCTTCTTCGTCTTCTTCTATCGGCCGTTTCTTTGATAAGATTTCCGTCTCAAGATATTGTAAATGTGTTGCAAATCTCTGATATGCTGGATGTTCCGTATCTAGCACGATTTCATAAAACTCCTGAATGATCGCCATGACTTCCTGTACAAAAGATGATTTGCCACTGAGGTCCAAGGTAAAAATCTTCTCAATCTTCGTCTTATCTAATTCGTCCCCGGTTTTCTTGCGAAATCCAATTCCTTTTCCCATCAAAATAACTTCTTTTCCGTTTGAATCAAATGTACTGACCACGTTATTGTTGATTACTTTTTGTATGATCACTTTCTCGC
This sequence comes from Anaerostipes hadrus ATCC 29173 = JCM 17467, assembly GCF_030296915.1. Classification (NCBI taxonomy): domain Bacteria; kingdom Bacillati; phylum Bacillota; class Clostridia; order Lachnospirales; family Lachnospiraceae; genus Anaerostipes; species Anaerostipes hadrus. The sequence goes on from NZ_AP028031.1 coordinate 1,988,390, forward strand.
CTCCTAGATACTTCCAAGAATCTCTTTTGGAATGTATGCTTCTACGTAAATTCCATCATCTCTGTATTCTTCTTTCAAAAGCTGTCCGTGACTTCGGATCAGCTGGATCTTTCCTGCTTCCTGATATCCATACAGCTTTTCTAAATATAATTTCTGTTTTTGCAGTATTTTCTCAATCTGCTCTAACAACTGATCGGTTCCTTCACCATTTTTCCCAGAAATCCTTACCACCGCTTCTGCATTTGGATCTTTTAAGATTTCATCACCATTTAACAGATCGATCTTATTGAATGCTGTAATGATCGGTGATTCGTTAGCTCCTAACTGCTTTAATGTATCATAGACTGCTTCCATCTGTTTCTCTTTCTGCGGATTGGATGCATCAACTACATGCAGGATCAGATCACTGTATTTGGCTTCTTCTAATGTACTTTTAAATGCTTCGACCAGATGATGTGGAAGTTTGCGGATAAAACCGACCGTATCCGTCATAAGAATTGTCTGCCCGCCACTTAAATCTAAACTTTTTGTCGTTGGATCAAGGGTTGCAAACAACTGATCTTCTTCATAAACTCCTGCATTGGTAAAATGGTTTAATAGTGTTGACTTTCCTGCATTGGTATATCCAACGATACAAACCACTGGCAGGTGATTCTTCTGGCGTTGTTTTCTCTGGACTTCTCTGTGCTTTACAACATCTCTTAACTCTGCTTTTAATCTGGAGATTCTTGTACGGATCAGTCTTCGGTCCATCTCCAGTTTCTTCTCTCCCGGACCTCTGGTTCCGATTCCTCCACCTAATCTTGATAAAGCTCTTCCTTGTCCGGTAAGCTTGGATGCTCTGTATTTTAACTGGGCAAGTTCGACCTGGATCTTACCTTCTCTTGTAAATGCTCTCTTCGCAAAAATATCAAGAATGATCAGTGTTCGATCCATCACTTTGGTATCTAATGCTTCTTCTAAATTGCTGATCTGTGCTGGTGATAATTCGTCATCACAGACGATCCCTGTCGCATTAGTTCCGTATAACAAAGCATTGACTTCATCAATCTTACCTTTTCCGATATAAGTTCCTGGATGTGGTGTTTCTCTTACCTGGATCACCCTTGCTGCAACCTCGGCTCCTGCCGTTTTAACCAGTTCTTCTAACTCATCCAAAGATTCTTCTGCTTCTGTTGTGTCTTGATCAGCAACCGCAACCAAGATCACTTTCTCTATGATTTCTTTTTTGATTTCTTCCATAATATGTGTTCCTGTATCTATTTTCCTAATTTCCCTAATATCTGTTGGACTGCCATGTCAAATGCTTGCTTCTTCGCTGAATCCCTGCCCACCGTCTGATTCATCATTTGACTTTTTTCAATTCTTTCCTGATTCTCTTTATAATATTTGATCAGGTCCATTCCTATATATTCTTCACATGACCGACAGCTATTCTCCATCTCCTCTTGCGTAACTTCCCATGCATCTACAACTCTGTGATCATCCTTGCTGACTGCCAACATTAATGTTACGGGGTCCGTAAATGCATTCGTCTGTGCATAACCCATAGAGATCACTGATCCTCTCCCATATTGTCCTTTAAATACTTTGTATACTTCGGATGTGTATTTTGACCGTTGATTTTGTTTATAAGAATAACAAATAAATACTATTATACAAAATACAATTCCGATTCCTACAGCCAGAATTAACATTTTATTCTTGTATGATGTTTTTATAGAAACGAAAACATCATATTTCCTTTCTTTTTAATTTGTGATGCTAAGAATCATTATACAACGATTCTTTTTTTGTAGCAACCAGAAAGAAACCGGCTTTGCCATACTTTCTTATATCATAGAGAGTTCCATCGGAATTTCCTGCTATATTATGTTAAAAAAAGATATCAGCTGATCCTAAAACCAGCTGATATCTTTACCTTCTATATCTTCTATCAGAAATTATTCTATCCTCTTGTCTTACCACCCGCAACGTTAACCGTCACACCATGTACGTAAGAAGATCTCTTGCTTGCAAGATATACACACAGATCTGCAACTTCAGAAAGCTTTCCAGAACGTCCTAGTGGAATTGTGGATGTTTTGGAATATCCTGCTCTTAACTGTTCTACTGTGATCCCTCTTGTATAAGCCAGAGCTGTTTCATAACCGATCGTACGAAGTCCTGTAGCTTCCATGATTCCAGGTGCTACTCCGACAACGCGAACTCCCTGCTTTCCTAATTCTTTTGCCCATGATCTTGTTAAAGAGTTTACTGCATTCTTTGTAGCTGCGTAAACACTCTGTCCTTCGGATCCTTCCAGACCACTTTCAGAAGACATGTTGATAATGACACCTTCACCTTTTTCAACCAAGATCCTTCCAACTGCCTGCGCACAGAAGAAAACACCTTTTAGATTTACATTGCATACTTTATCCCATACTGCCTCATCTAATTCATATTGTCCTTTTGGATCCTTTGGATCAACTAACAGACGTGGAATATTGATTCCTGCATTATTCACTAGTACATCAATTGTTCCGAATGTTTCTATTGTTTTTGCTACCATAGCTTCAACATCAGAAACTTTTGTTACATCTGTTCTTACATATAATAACTGGCCTTCTTTTGCATCCATCTCTGGTGCATTCTCTGCCATATCAGAAATAACTACATTCGCCCCAATATTCAAAAACTCCTGCGCAACTGCCTTCCCGATTCCGGATGCTGCGCCTGTGACGATGACTGTCTTCCCTTCTAATTCTAACCAATCGTTATTCATCGTTATGATCTCCTTTTATAATTTTTCTTCTGCAACAGACTGCTCGTGTTGTGCCACATTCTCAAATGAATCCCATTTTGTGGAGAACAGTAATAAGAACAGTGTGTCGATCACTGACATCGCTGCCATTCTTGTGAAACTAACCTGATCATGGAAAATGTGTTCTCTTGTTGCTGTCAGCAAAACATGATCACATAACTCTGCAAGTGGCGATTTGGATTGATTGGTGATCGCAATTGTTGTTACACCATTATCTTTCACGATCTCTACCATCTTCACAAGTCTTTTGGATGCCCCAGAGGCAGAAATCGCAAAAAATACATCACCTTTTCTCAAAGTTCTGGAAAATGCTTCCTGACTCTCCCAAATTGTTGAACTAACTGCTTTCAATCCTAACTGATTGAACTTGTAAGATCCATCCAGTGCGATCGGGATCGTATCTCCCATCGCAGCGAATTCAATCAGATTGGCATGTATGATCAGATCCACGATCTCTCTTAATTCTTCTGGATTAAAATTGTGAAACGTCGCTTTGATCTCTTCCACTTTACTGATCATGATATTATTGAGTGATTTGTCCATCTGATCGATATCGATCTCGTTCGATATCACCTGTTCTTCCTGCTGTCGTTGTTCTCCGGCCAGCTTGATCTTCAACTGATGAAATCCCTTACACCCGATCTTCTTACAAAAACGGATGATCGTTGCCTGGCTCGCATCACAGTGAGATGCAAGTTCTGATACAGACATCTCGATCGCTTCGGATGGATGACTGATCAGATAATCGGCTACTTTCTTCTCTGCATCATATAAACTATCATATGTTGAAAAAATCTGGTCTCTAACTAAGATATCACTACTCATACTACTCCCTTCTAAATCTCAGGAGCATTCTGTATGAAATACCTTTCTGCCTCACCGCTCCATAAATTACCATTGCGTTCTACGATTGATTTTAATTCTCTGATATACTTATCATCGCTGTTTTCATCGAATTTGTCAACCTCTGTTAATGGAAATTTTTTGTGCGTATAGACAATTTTTTTACTTCCTTCAAGTTCTGGTAACGCCTTTGTTGTTTCAACCGCATGGTCAAGCCCTAATATATGTGTTGCGATCTTTGCAACATTGACTGTCTTGTTCTCGATCAGTTCAATGGATTGTTTCATATCTTCTGTATTTCCACCACTTGTTCCCACAAAATGTGTAGAATTATAATGAATATTATAGAAATTTACTCTGGATGAAAATTCTTGATCAGCAGGCCCTGAGAAGAAATTCAAACATCCATCGAATGCTAACATTTTCACTCCGTATGTTACCATTTCTTCATTTGGTGCAAAAATAAAGACATCATCAAATCCTTTTTCTGAATATTTACGTAGCTCTTTATTGACATCTACTATATCTCTCGTATTGACATATACAAGCTTTACACCATTCTTCTTTGCTTCTTCTACTGTGTATAATCTTGCTGCCATATCAATCTTCTTCTGTGTTCTTCCTGTGACAACCAATGTCTTTGGTTTCTTTGGTCCATGGATTGCAAAGTCGATCGCTAAAAATCCCATTGGCCCTGTTGCACCGAGAAGTGCGATCGCTCCACCTTCTTTAATTCCCATCACATGTTCATATGAATACATTTTCTTCATATGATACTGTGCATTAAATGCACCTACGACACATGACAGTGGTTCAACGAGAGATCCTTCAAAGAAGGAATCTCCGTTGTATTTTAATAGTGAACCATTTTCCATAACCTGATCAGAAAAAATGATCGTTGTGGCATCTCCTCCCATATGATGGAAAGAATATCCTGGGGCATAGCCTCTGATATCTCCAATGTTAGGCTGAATGACAAATTTGTCACCTTCCTGATACTGATCTTTCCATTTTTTACCGACCTTTTTGATCGTTCCACAAAATTCGTGTCCTAAAATGATTGGATTTTCACTGATATCATCTGGTACTTTTTTGTGTTTTTGTGCCTGGGTGATCGCTTTGTAACTGGACATACACAAACTGTCTGTTACAACCTCTGCCATAATTTCATCATCTTGCATCTCTGGCAGTTCAAATTCATCCAGTCTTAAATCCATTTCTCCGTAAAGTCTTACTGCCTTTGTTTTCATAACTCCCCCCTAACAAAATTTATTTTTTCACTTTTGTCTTATATGAAATTTTATTTTGTAATTTGATTATAGCCATAAACCTAAATTTCGTCAACTTATTTTTCGTAAAATTTTATTTTTTGTATAAAGTCATGATTTTTGCTTTCTATTTTTGTATATTTTGCACAATTTTCAATTGATCTTTTCTGTTTCTGCACAAAAAAAAGAAGGACTTTCGTCCTTCCTAACTCTTATCATGAAATTGTCACGAAATTATCGTGTCTCCAAAAATGTCAGCTCTTTCTTGCCATTTGCATCCTTTGGATAGGCTTTTACATAAGCTTTTGCATAACGATATGCTGTATCAAAATCAAACATGGATTCATACGCACTGATCCTAGCGAATAAAACTTCCTTCTTATTCTCAAGCTCCTTCTGTTTTAATGCTCTCTCGATCACTTTTAGCCCTTGTGTATACTTCTCCTGCTTTGCTAACACCGCATATTTTGTACAATAGATCTCTCCATCGTCTGGATGCTCTTTTATTCCCTGATCACATACATCTATTGCTTTGTTTAGCTTCTTCTGCTGGGCAAGGCAATATGCTTTCAAAGAATATGCCCTGCTTTCTCCATGATCGATCAGCTCATCATAGATCTCTATGGCTTTCCCATACTCTCCCATCTGATAAAGAGCCTCTCCTTCGTAGAATAAAACATCTTTCTTTTGCTTTGTGAAAATGAGAGTGAATTTCCCTGCTGCATGGTCAAATTGTTCGTATGCTTTCTGATATTCTTTCTTATCAAGATATGTAATTCCTTCGCTTGCTGTCATTCTTTGGCTGATATATCCAAATCCGCAAAAAGCAGCCAGTGCGATCAGGACAACTATAACTGCTGTAATGATTCCTTTTCCTTTACTGTTCATAATCTTTCTCCTGCTTTGCATTTTTAATTCTTCTGCCTCTTAGTATAACAAATTCTCTTTTCGCATACAAGCTAAGCCTTCCTATATCTTTCTTCCATTATTTTGTAATATAGAATCCAGAACTCTTTCGCTGTGTGATATTTCCACATTTATCGATAAATCTTGCATAGATACTCACTTTTTTGTTCTTCTTTTTATAGGTTATCTTATTCGCCGTTTTCCATCGATATTTGGATGCTTTTTTGCCTTTTGGCACGATCTTATATTGTGTCTTTGATTTCCCGCTGATTCCATAGGATGCTGAAAATACAAATTTGGCTGACTTTTTGATTTTTTTATTGTAAGACGTTTTTGTTGACGTTTTCAATGTCTTGATTCCTGATCTGTTAACCTTGATCTTCGTCTTTGTTGGTGCTTTTTTATCTACTGCGATTCCTGGAAGCTGCATCTCATCTATCCCTGCATCTGTGACAAACCTCACATAGACCCTGCCTATCATGCCGTCTTTGAGCGTTAATGTCGTACCGGTTTTGTATGGTACACTTCCTTTGGAAGTTCCTTTTTTCACAAATTTGTACTGAATCTGTTTTAGATTTGTGAAGCTTTTTGCCTGTGCTGAAATCCTGATCTTGATGTTTTTTCTCTCATAATGCTGATATGCTGCTGAGGCATCGGAACGAAGTGGTGTCATTTTCTTCTTTGTATTTGCCTGCACTGTAACTTTCTGCATCAAAGGGGTACGCTTCTGTTTCACTACATATCCCGCATGACTTGGTACATTACCACCTTTTTGTGCTGACACACTTAGATTCTTACCATCGGACGATACTACGATCGTTCCTTTATCTGATGTCTGATAAACATCCATTCCTGACAGATCACGAAGTACATTGCTCTCTGGTGTCTGATTTACATTTTTATATCCATTACTGATGATCGCAATACTTGCACCTGTTCGATCGATCAGATACTTATGATCCGAATCGTATACATAACGACCTTTCGGTTTATCCTGCAAACGAACATCCTGATATCCATGATGTGGCTGCTTTAATACCTGTGCACTTAAATCGTAACCTCTGGCTACAATCTTTTTGATCGTTTCCTGCTGTGCATCGCCTGTCATTAAAAATGAATTACTGCCATAAACAATCCTCGTCACTATCGAATATTTATTTACCTGTCTTGTATTTAAATTGGGGGCATCCTGTGCTCTTCCATATCTATAGGTATTATCTAACGGACCATAAAAGGTCATTACCGCTTCGCCTAATTTTACGGATGTTCCGGCCTGTGGCACAACATACTGGATATGCAATGATGCATCTTTGTATGAATTCCTCTTCTCTAGTTTCTTCTTGAATGTCTGATACGTCTGTGTATCAAATGCTGTCCATCGGGCTGTTTCTTCTGTTTGCTTTTCTTTATCTTCGCTGCTTTCCAGATATTCAAACTCCAATGGATTCCCATAAATCGTATCGATCGTAATATTCTTATCTTCTAGTATCTTCTTCATTCCACCGATATGATCTCCGTGTGGATGAGTTAGAACAACAAATTCCAGATGCTTTACTCCATGATCCAGCAAATACTGATGCACACGGTCTGATACATCGATCGTATCGTGATCTGTTGTCTCATAAGAATAAGCCCCAGAATCAATCAGAGCATACTTCGCGTTTTCTCCTTCTCCATATTGAAGCAAAGCTCCATCAGCGGCCCCCACATCGATAAAATGAACCTTAAATGTCTGTGCTGCATTAACTTTGATCGTTTGACCTCCCGATACGTGCAAAACAGTGATGCCTGTAAGCATCACTGTCAGCAGTACCGCTATGATCTTCTTTGTAAAATATTTCATACTTCCATCCTAGCGTTTTCTTTGTTATTTCTTAGTTACGTAAAATCCGTTTGTCTTCTTTGTTGTGATATTTCCAGATTTATCAATATATCTTACATATAAACGAACTTTTTTATTTCTTTTCTTATAAGTTACACTATTTGCTGTTTTCCATTTGTACTTGGAAGCTTTTTTTCCTCTTGGTACAAACTTATACTGTGTCATGGATTTTCCACTGGTTCCATAATTTGCACTAAACGTAAATTTGACAGACTTCTTGATTCGTTTACTGTAAGTGTTCTTTGCAGATGTTGACAGTGTTTTGATCCCTGACTTATTCGCTTTGATCTTCACACTGGTTGGTGCTTTCGTATCAACTGTAAATCCAGGAAGTTTGATCTCTGTTGATCCTAATGGTGTATTATATCTTACATAAAACCTTCCACAATTTCCATTTTTGACTGTATAGGAACTTCCTGTCTTATATGCTATGGTTTTATTATTCACACCTTTTGGCACAAACTTATATTCAATGCTTGTCAATTTTGTAAATCCTTGAGCTGCTCCTGAAAATCTTACAGTAATATTCTTCTTTTCATAACGATCATAAGTATTCGCAGCACCCACACTCGTTGCTGTCAATGGCTTTGTTGTGTTTGCTGTGATATTCATGGATTTCATCACTGGAGATGATGTTTCATCATCACTTTCTTTTCCTTTGACACTTGGCTGGTTATCTCCTTTCTCTGTCTGGATAGATAACTGTGAGCCATCTGATGTTATAATGATCGTTCCACGGTCTCCTGTCTCATAGACATCTAATTTTGATAAGTCTCTTAAGACTTTTGTATATGGAACACCACCTGTATTCATGTATCCATTACTGATGATCGCAATACTAGCCTGTGATGCATCGATCACTGTTTTATGATCAGAATACTGGTAGCCATTGGCTAACTCTTCTTCTGTGACATCCTGAAATCCATGATGTGGCTCCTTGAGCACCTGTGCTGTCAGATCATATCCCTTCGCGATGATCTTCTCGATCGTTTCTTTCTGAGCATCTCCGGTCATTAAGAAAGAGTTGCTTCCGTAAACGATCTTTGTAACGATAGAATATTTATTTTCCTGTCTTGTATTCAAATCAACCGTTCTACCATATTGATAATCATTCTCTAATGGACCATAGAATGTCATTTTTGCTTCTCCAAGACTAATTGTTTCTCCTGCAGTTGGCACTACATAATCTACTTTTAGATTTTCTTTCTCTGTTTTGTCTTCTGCTTCTTCGGCAAGTTTATTTCTTGCTTCTAAAGCAGCTTTAAAATTCTTGTATATTTTGGTATCAAATTCTGTCCAATTTGTTTCATCTGAAGACTGCTTGCTCTTATCCTCGCTGCTTTCCAAGTACTGAATATTCAGATCATTCCCATAAATCTTATCGATCTTGATCGTTGTATCAGAAAGAATCTTCTCCATACCTCCAATATGATCCTGATGAGGATGTGTCAGAAGTATAAATTCCAGATGTTTTACTCCCATCTTATTTAAATATTCATAGACTGGTGTCTTTGTGGTATCAATCGTCGTATCCTTTGTATTATGATACTGGTTTGCTCCTGTATCGATCAATGCATACTTTGCTTCTGTTCCTTCTCCATACTGTAATAACGCAGCATCTGCACATCCGACATCAATAAAATGAATCTTAAATGTCTGTGCTGCTTTTGCCGTATGCATTCCATGCCCAGTTACAACTGTTGTGCAGACCAATATCCATGCCAGAAAGCACACTGCAAGTTTCCTTATAATGTTCCTCATTTGTTACTCCCTTTCTTTGTTTTTCATCTTTATTCTTGATATTTCTTTTTATATCCGAATTTTAACACATTCTTAATATTTTTGCAATTTTTTTGAAATATTTTATCATCTCTTTTTACATGAATAAAGGAAGAGTTCCTTCTTTGGGAACTCTTCCTCTTAACTTATCATATTCAATATTATATTTCAAGACTCTGTATAAGACTATCTGATCTTATCTAAGTGCCAGATATCATCAACATATTCCTGAATTGTACGGTCAGATGAGAACTTGCCACATCCTGCTGTGTTGGTCATCGCCATCTTAGCCCATCCTTTTGTATCTCTATATGCTTCTTCTACTTTCTTCTGAGCTTCTGCATATGAACGGAAGTCTTTTAAGATGAAGTACATATCTGCCTGGCTTCCTGTATCACCAAATAACAGACTCTGGTACAGATCTTTGTAAAGTTCTGGATCACCATTTGCATATGTTCCATCTACTAACTGATCTAAGACTTCATGGATGTCTTTATCATTCTGGTAAATCTCATATGGATGATATCCACCGTTATTCTCATAATTGATAACTTCTTCTGAGCTCATACCGAAGATAAATGCATTCTCAGCTCCAACTTCATCAACGATCTCTACATTCGCTCCATCCATTGTTCCAAGTGTTGGTGCACCATTTAACATGAACTTCATGTTACCTGTTCCTGATGCTTCTTTGGATGCTGTTGAAATCTGTTCGCTGACATCTGCTGCCGCAAAGATCCATTCTGCATTAGATACACGATAATCTTCAATAAATACAACCTTTAACTTACCTTTAATGGATGCATCATTATTTACTTTATCAGCTACAGAGTTGATCAGTTTGATCGTCTGTTTTGCACGAAGGTATCCAGCTGCTGCCTTAGCACCAAAAATAAATGTTCTTGGATAGAACTTCATATTTGGATTCTTCTTTAACTGATTATACAGATACATCACATGTAAAATATTCATCAGCTGACGTTTGTATTCATGAAGTCGTTTTACCTGTACATCAAAGATGGATGTTGGATCAACTTCTACGCCATTGTGTTCTAAGATATATTTTGCAAGACGTTTTTTATTCTGCAGTTTGATATCCATAAATTCTTTCTGAGCTTTTGGATCATCCACATATTTCTTCAGTCCTGACATTAAAGAAAGGTCTGTTGCCCATGTGTCTGTTCCAAGTTTCTTTGTTACCCAATTTGCAAGTAATGGGTTTCCATGCATTAAGAAACGTCTCTGTGTGATTCCATTTGTCTTGTTGTTGAATTTCTCTGGCATCATCTGATAGAAATCTTTTAATTCCTGATTCTTTAAGATTTCTGTATGAAGTTTTGCAACACCATTGACAGAATATCCTGCTGCGATCGCCATATGTGCCATACGTACCTGTCCATCCCAAAGGATCGCCATCTTCTTGACTTTCTCTTCGTTTCCTGGATACATCTCACGGATCTTGTTTACGAAACGACGGTCGATTTCTTCTACGATCTGGTATACTCTAGGAAGTAATTTTGAGAATAAGTCGATTGGCCATTTCTCTAACGCTTCTGCCATAATCGTATGATTTGTGTATGCACAAGTCTTTGTTGTAACTTCCCATGCTTCATCCCATCCAAGACCTTCTTCATCCATTAAGATTCTCATAAGTTCTGCAACAGATACTGTTGGATGAGTATCGTTCATCTGGATCGTCATCTTCTCGTAAAGTTTTGTAATGTCATCGTGGTTTTTCTTATATTTGGCTACTGCTGCCTGTAAACTTGCAGATACAAAGAAATACTGCTGTTTTAAACGAAGCTCTTTTCCTTCGTAGTGATTATCGTTTGGATATAATACTTCTACGATGTTCTTTGCAAGGTTCTTCTGTTCTACTGCTTTGTCATATTCACCTTTATCAAAAGAATCCAGCTGGAAGTCAGTGATCGCTTCTGCATCCCAGATCCTTAATGTATTAACGATATGATTTCCATATCCTACGATCGGATAGTCAAATGGAACTGCCATAACTGACTGATAGTTCTCCTGAATGAAGTTGGTTCTTCCAGTTGCTTCATCATATTCTGTACGGATATTTCCACCGAAACGTACTTCTTTGGCATATTCCGGACGTTTTAATTCAAATGGATTTCCATTCTTTAACCATTCATCTGGTACTTCTATCTGATATCCGTCTTTGATCTTCTGTTTGAACATTCCGTATTGATAGCGGATTCCACATCCATAGGCTGCATATCCAAGTGTTGCCAATGAATCAAGGAAACATGCTGCTAATCTTCCAAGACCACCATTACCAAGTGCTGGGTCTGGTTCCTGGTCTTCAACGGCATTCAGATCTACGCCTAATTCATCGAGTGCTTCTTTCACTTCTCCATACATACTCATATTAATGAGGTTATTTCCAAGTGCTCTTCCCATCAGGAATTCCATGGACATATAATATAAAATCTTTGGGTCTTTCTCTTCGTAGGTCTTCTGAGTATCCATCCAGTCCTCAATGATCCACTCTTTTAGGGCATAAGCCACAGCCTGATAAATCTGCTGCTGGGATGCATTATTAAGCTCAACTCTGAACTGAGTCTTTAGATTATTGAGTACTTCCTGTTTAAACAGTTTCTTATCAAATCTTTCTGTTTTCATGATTGTCTCTTCCCCTTTCGTATTCCCAGTGTGTTATTAATTTTATCATATAAATTGGAAATATGATACAAAAATTACAAATATCATTTGTATTTTTTTTCGTAAGTTCTTCTATTTATACAAACTAGCTGCCACGCATAATTTTCCATATCCAATTTCATTGTTTGGATAGTCCAAAAATCCATTCATTTTCCTTGCACCTTTATGAAAATAAGCTTTGATCCGCTCTCCATACAAATAAGGATCATTTTTTCTTATGATCCCCCATTCCATCAAAAGAGCTGCCGCTCCTGTGACAAATGGCGTTGCCATTGACGTCCCGGACAAACTGTTTTCACCGCCTCCCGGTGCTGCTGCCAAAATTCCAACTCCAGGTGCCACAAGATCTGGTTTCTTTACACCATATCTTTGATCACCCCGCCCCGAAAAATCTGCATAGGACTGATATCTGACATCATACGCACCTGCTGAGATCACATTTTCTGCAGTTGATGGGATTGTTAAAGTAAACTCTTTATCTGGCTCTAAAAATCTAGTTTCCTGATTACTTCCTAAGGATACCGGAAGCCACATCTGATATTCCCCATTTCTGATATTTCGTGGAATCAATGTAAGATTCCATTGTCCACTCTCTATATGATTCCCTTCCTGCACAATAAAACTAAGGAATATTTCCTGCCTTACATTGTACGGTGTTGGATAACCATTGTATACAAACACGATCGTATTTTCATATGAATATTGTGACTTTCCCTGTTGATCTGTGATCTCATAAGATATTCCCGATGGAGATTCCAGCTGTATTCTTAACTCATCCACGAAATCTTTCCATATCTGGAGATTTAGATTCTGCTCAAATGGTGCAATATCCAATAAGATTTTTTGTTCTTCTTTGATCAGCTTTCCTTGTTTATGCTTTCCACTATTTCCCTCATTTCCTGTTCCAATGCAGATCGTACATTTCCATTGCTGTGCGATCTGTGATATAAATCTTTCTAACAAGGAATTTCCTCTGTGATCTCCATAATTATGTCCATAACTGATATTGACCGCAACCGGCCGTCCTGCCTGTGATGCTTCATTGATCACATATTGTAATGCTGTCATCAATTGTGTCGTCCTTGGGAAACCTTTTTCTCTCGTATCTCCCAATTTCACAACGATCAGTTCTGCCTCTGGTGCAACCCCGTTTATCCCGGCACAGATTGAAGCTACATGTGTTCCATGCCCAGATCGATCTCTGCTCCGAAAATCGTATCTTCCACTTTCTGAGTGCAATACTTTATTAATTTCTTCTTTTGTATAGAGATTTCCGTTAAGAAATGGTTTAGGCGGACTTCCTTTGACCGTTTGATCCCATAGTGCATAAATCTTAGTATCTCCATTTTCATCTATAAAATCCGGGTGAAAAATATCAATCCCTGTATCGATCACAGCGACAAAAACACCTCTTCCAGTCAATGAAAGAGGTGGATTCTTGACCGACAACATACAAGATGCGGCTATCGATGGCTGTCGACTTAATAATAGATTTTTCGGTTTTTCTATATAAATAACTTGTTCATTTGCCCCAAATGCTTCCAACTCGTCTTCTTTTATATAGGCGATCGCATAACCCATACTCAACGGTTCGATCCTCGTTGTGTCTGACCATCTGATCGTATCAAGTGTGCCTGCGTAGCGAAATATGATCTCCCACTGATCCGTTTCTTTATCGTATCCTGCATCTAAATCCTTGGACCTCTCCCGTTCTTCTTCGCTAAGATCCAGAGCAAGATTTAATTGATTTTCAAACTTTTCATCCTGTTCCATACGATACCTGCACACTTTTGTTTTTCTTATCTTATGCAAAATCTGTGGGGTTTATTCTCAGATTGCTCATATCTCTTTTTTGCAGTATTTCCATACGGATGCACAAATTCCGTAAACAGAAGATGCTGTCATGATTCCTGCCGCAACCGCCACTGCGATCAGCAATGTTTTTTGCCCATATAAGTAAAATAAATGCCACTGTTTTGCTAATACATAATTCATCGTATAGTATAAATTTCCACCTGGTACTAATGGAATGATTCCCGTGATCAAAAATACTGTTACAGGAGTCTTTAAGATCCTTGCCATTGTTTCTGCATAGATCGTCGCAACTGCGGCCGCTGCCAGGTTCGCCACAAATGTACTTGGCATCTCATTCCACACGATAAGGTAGGCGATCCATGATACCATCCCAGAAATCCCAGCCATACAAAGTTTCTTCCCTCGAAGGTTATAAAGTACTGCAAATCCAAAACTTCCAACAAAACTTGCCAGTACCTGTATGATCTCTGCTTTCATTTATAACACACCTCCTAAGAACATCAATGCCATAAAAGAACCTGCTGCAAGGAATACAGCTAACAATATCGATTCACAGACTCTTAAGATTCCTGACATCATGTCTCCACCGATCATATCCCGAAGTGCATTAACAAATGCAACTCCAGGAACCAACAGCATGATATTACCGATGATGATCTTTCCATAATCCTCCGTCAGTCCGAATTTTGCACTGATATATGCAAATGCTGCAACAAAAAATGATAATAGAAAGTTTAATACCATTTCGTTGGGTGCTAAGATCTTAATATATCTTGCAAGAACCGCGACAAATGCCCCTGCGATCATTGCTATGATCCCTTCTGTAATGCCACCTCCATAAAATGAAGTCCATGCTGCTGCAATGACCGCTGATGTAAGAACTTCCTCTGTAAAAACGACGACTTTTCCCTTTTTAATCTCTGAAATCTTTCGTTTTACTTCCTCTTCTTCCGGAAGTTCTTTGCACATATATCTTGATAACTGATTTAACTCATCCAGTTTGGTAAAGTCTGTCTTATATGACCTGATACGCTTTGTCTGCGTTAAGATTTCTCCTTTTTCATCTTCGATCGTTGTTACAATACTTGATGTGATAGAAAATACATTGGCTTCTTTTGCTCCATACGCCTTGCAGATTCTTGAAATCGTATCTTCTACCCTTGAAACACCTGCTCCTGACACTAGCATGCATTCTCCGATCTCCATTGCGTATTTTAATACTTTTTTCATTTCCATAACATCTATCTCCTGCTATCTATTGTATCGAAATTGACTGTATTGTAACACAAAAGAAACCCTTGTGCTATGATCACACAAGGATTTCATGTAAAATTCATGTTTTGTTTACATTTCTTCGAGATGAAAAGAAGATTAATGCTATTAATCATCAATCTTATGTGTCCAAGCAACCGCCAATGCACCTGCACCAATATGACATGCAACACTTAAAGATAACGGATCTTGCTGGAATTCCATTCCTGGAAATTCTGCCATCAGTTCTTCTTTCCATTTGAGCGCTGCCTCTTCATCTTTTGTATATGCAGACTGAAGATATGCGTGTTTACCAAAATCTCCATCTGGGAAACGCTCTTCTAACTCTTTTCTTACTGCTGCGATCATCTTTTTCTTTGCCTGTTTGACACCTCTTGTCTTCGCAAATGCATCCAGCTTCTCGCCATGGATCTGTAAAACTGGTTTGATTCCAAGCACTGTACCGATGGCTGCTCCTGCTGCTGTAACACGTCCGCCTTTCTTCAGATACTTTAACGTATCTACCATGATATAGATTCCAGAATCTAATTTGTCTGCTTCTAAGATGTCTTTGATCTCTTTGGCTGACTTTCCTTCTTCCGCTAATTTGGCCGCATCTAAGACAGACTGTCTCTGTGTGACAGAAATCCTCTGGTTATCTACAACCTGAACTTTTCCATCGTAATCATCTGCTAACATTGCCGCTGTCGCACAGGAACTGCTTAATCCACTAGACATCGCGATGTGCACGATCTCATCATGGTCTTCTAATAACTTCTCCCACAGATCCAACACATCTCCAGGTGCAGGCTGAGATGTTTTGATATCTTCATCTTCGTTTAGTTTCTGATAAAATTCATCCTGTGTTAATGTAATATCTTCAAAATATAATTCTTCGTTAATATAAAATGGCATTGGAATCACTGAGATTCCTAATTCTTTACCTTCTTTTTGAGTAATTCCGCTGTTACTATCTGTTACGATCGCAATCTTGCCCATTCTTCTAATCCCTTTCTTTAAATTTCCTATCAATATATCTATTTTTTGCCTTTACCTCACATCATAACAGAGATTCATAGATATCGTCAAAGGTTTTCCCCTCATATTTTGAAAAAATACATAACTATTTTGTGATTTCCTGCAAAAATCTTGCAATTGGAAATCCTACAACATTGTAGTAATCTCCTTCGATTCCTTTGATAAAGACAGCTGCTTTTCCTTGAATTCCATAAGACCCAGCCTTATCCATAGGTTCTCCAGTCTTGATATAATGATCGATCTGCTCATCACTGATCTCATAAAATGTAACTTTTGTTTCTTCATAAAATGTTTTTGTTTTTCCATCTTCGATGACGCAAACTCCTGTATACACTTCATGTGTCTGTCCACTTAACATCGTAAGCATTCTTTTTGCGTCCGCTTCGTCTGTCGGTTTCCCAAGAATCTGTCCCTGATATGCTACAACGGTATCTGCTCCCACGATCATACTTTGTTTCTCTGACTTCTTATATATGTCTTTTGCTTTGATCGATGCTAATTCCATAACTACTTCATTTGGCGCTGTTTTTGTTGTGATCTCTTGTGCATCGCTTGGCATAACATCAAATTTCAGATCGGCAAGTTCCAGGATTTCTTTTCTTCTTGGGGAAGCAGATGCTAATATAATATGTTTCATTTGTTTTATACCTCTTATTTTACTTAAGTTATCAAATTCTCCTGTGAATTACCCCTCCCATGCGGTACAGTAGTTCCTATGGAAGTGGCTTCTAACAGTCGTGACAGTTACCCATTCCTGACCAAAAGATTGGCTGTCCGTACCAATCAAGGCATATTCACTTATGCCGCTATCCCTTTGACGGGAATACCTTTCAGATTCAGTTTGTGGAATCCATACACATCAGGAGCAGAAAGAAACGTATAATCTCTGGTATCTTTCCAGATATCAGGGATCGCTTTCCGCATGATATTTGCTGCTGCGTGACAATCCGCATTTAAGATCATTCCGTTAGAGCAACGGTATAAACCACGTTTGATCCTCTTTCCAGAAAACGAAGCATCCTTATCATCGACACCATAGGTTGGGATCCTGTCATTTGCGATCAGATCCGCTTTGGAAGTATAACTTTCTTCCTGCTCTATGATTCTGATACCGGCATTCAGAGCTTTATATGTGATCATTGTCCGCAGGAGAGTGATCGGCATGGAGACAAAATTCTGGTTGTTGATCTTATTCATATTGGATCTCTGCTTCCAGAGCAGATTCACACCAAGGATCAGTGTTCCACACTGGTGTTCCATACAGAAGTCAATGATACTACGACTGATCTTGTGGCACTGATCTTTCACAAAATTGGCATAATGGAAAGAAAGGTCTCTTAACCGCTTGGAAACAGCGTGTTTCTTTTCATGACCTTTTGTGATGATGGAGACATACTTTGCTCTCTGTTTATGGAACCATTGGATCTTGGATAAGACAGCTCCGCCTTTGTATATTGCGGATGAGTAATCATCACATACGATCGCTGCGAAATTATCTGTTCCAAGATCAATGGCACATACATGAGATCCGGAAGGATCAAATGCAACATCTGGTTCTTCCAGTGTCAGACAGAGTAAAAAACGACCATAATACGGTTTGATCTTGACTTCTTTTAATACAGGATCCGAAGAAAGATTTGAAAAGTACAAGCGTTGCTTTTGCAAAGGCAGTTTTAAGGACATCCCGATATCGTCCCGATACAAGACAGCATCCTGGTTTGTGATGATCACAGTCGTCAGGTCACTTTTCTTATAGCGAGGCATCTTAGGCTTACCCAGATACTTTTCTGGATGCTTTTTATATTCTCTTAAAGAAGCAAGCCAGTTTTTGAAATCTGTGACTGACTGTTTGACCATCTGCTGTGCTGTCTGTCTTGGAAGTCCGGAAAAGAAATCTGCATTCTCTGTGACACGCATCATCTTTTCAAGCTGTGTATAAGAGATCACTCTGCGGACGTGCATGTTTGGATAAGATCGTTGTAATAACGCAACTTCTTGAAAGACTTCGACTTCGTTCTCTGTCCGATGTTCTTTGTCATAACCGGTAAAGATATTCCGCACACGAAAAAGAGCTGCATTGTACAACAGCTTGGACTTTCTGCACAGATCGTCAAAATATGGATATAACAGATCATCCGAAGAAATGATTCTTTGTGTCACACGGTATGCCATATGGTTGTCTCCTTTCTGATATGTTGAAAATATCGTACTTTTATAGTATAATTATACCAAACATATGTTTAGATGTAAAGGAGATACATCATGCGAAAGAAAGATAATACAGATTATTATATAAACCGGCATAGTTGCTTTTTATTGCAATACCATATCGTGTTTGTTACAAAATACAGACATCCCGTCTTAACAGGCAAAGTAAAAGATGTTGTTTATGAACGTATCCACTATGTAGCAGATCAAAGAGGGTTTCACATCCTAGAGATCAATGGCGAATCGGATCATGTCCATATCCTGATGGAAGCTGATACAACAACTTCACCGGCGGAACTTGCAAATGTTTTAAAAACACAAACAGCACGAAAAGCACGAAAGTTGTATGGCGAAACCATTTTAAAAAAATATTACTGGAAACCTTATTTTTGGTCGGATAGTTATTTTATTTCATCTGTTAGTGAAAACAGTCTGCACACAATAAAACAGTATATTCAGAATCAGAGGAAACGATAATGTGTCCGTCAGGACGCATTCACCCACGCCCATATTAAAATATGGACGTGGTACTCTGCTTAGATTTTATAGAACAAAAAAGCAGCTTTTCATACACTTTCGCATACAAAAAGCTGTTTTGTCATTCTTAATTAATCTTCAATCTTTTCTTCTAATTTCAGATTGATTCTTCCCATCTTGTCGATCTCTAATACTTTGACAGCTACTTTGTCTCCGATATTCACGACATCTTCTACTTTCTCAACTCTTTCATTAGAAAGTTTTGAAATGTGGATCATTCCGTCTTTGTTTGGAGAAAGCTGTACAAATGCACCGAAGTTCATGATCCTTACAACTTCACCTTCGTAAATATCTCCAACATTCAATGGTTCTACGATGGATTTGATGATGCTGATCGCTTTATCGATCATTGCCTGATCTTCGCTTAAGATATCAATACGTCCACTTTCGTCAATATCGATCTTAACACCTGTTTCATCAATGATTCCATTGATCGTTTTACCCTGTTTACCGATAACTTCTGAAATCTTCTCAGGATCGATCGTATACTGAGAGATCTTTGGAGCAAATTCTCCGACGTGGTCTCTTGCAGCTGGGATCACTGGATTCATAACATCATGAAGGATATGTGTTCTTGCTTCTTTTGTTCTTGCAATCGCTTCTCGGATGATCTGTTCTGTCAATCCATGAATCTTGATATCCATCTGGATCGCTGTGATACCTTTGTCTGTACCTGCTACTTTAAAGTCCATATCTCCAAAGAAGTCTTCTAGTCCCTGAATATCTGTTAAGATGATGTAATCGTCATCTCCTTCTCCTGTTACAAGTCCAACAGAGATACCTGCAACTGGAGCTTTCACTGGAACACCTGCTGCCATTAATGACAGAGATGAAGCACAGATACTTCCCTGAGATGTAGATCCATTAGATTCCATGATCTCTGATACTGTACGGATCGCATATGGGAATTCTTCTTCACTTGGTAATACTGGAACTAACGCACGCTCTGCTAATGCACCATGTCCGATCTCACGACGTCCTGGTCCTCTGCTTGGTCTTGTTTCTCCTACAGAGTAAGAAGGGAAGTTATAGTGATGCATATAACGTTTTGTTGTTTCTGTTACATCGATTCCATCAAGACGCTGTGCTTCAGATAATGATCCAAGTGTTGTCACTGTCATAACCTGAGTCTGTCCTCTCTGGAATAATGCAGATCCGTGAACTCTTGGCAGGCAGTCAACTTCTGCGTGAAGTGGACGGATCTGTTTGATATCACGACCATCTGGACGTTTGTGATCTTTTAAGATCATCTTACGGACAGTCTTCTTCTGGAATGCATAAACAGCTTCACCGATCTGTGCTAACCATTCTTCATTCTCAGCATATCTTTCTTCTAATTTTTCTTCGATCGCACGGATATTTGCTTCTCTTGTCTGTTTGTCATCTGTAAATACAGCTTCTTCCATTGCTTCTGGAGTAATGAAAGCTACCATATCATCATACATCTCTGGATCTACGATATGATGCTCGTAGTCATGTTTTTCTTTTCCACATTCAGCTACAATTGTATCAATAAATTTGATGATCTCCTGATTCACTTCGTGAGCTTTGAAGATTGCTTCTAACATCACATCTTCTGGTACTTCATTCGCACCAGCTTCGATCATGATAACTTTTTCTCTTGTAGATGCAACAGTTAATGCAAGATCAGAAACTTCTTTCTGTGCAGAAGTTGGGTTGATCACGAATTCTCCATCGATCAGTCCTACCATTGTAGATGCTGTAGGCCCGTCAAATGGGATATCTGAAATTGCTGTTGCGATTGCAGAACCAAGCATTGCTGTAAGTTCTGGGCTGCAATCTGGATCTACAGACATAACTAAGTTGTTTAATGCAACGTCATTTCTGTAGTCTTTTGGAAACAGTGGTCTCATTGGGCGATCAATCACACGGTCTGTAAGAATTGCATTCTCAGAAGGTTTTCCTTCTCTCTTTAAATATCCACCTGGGATCTTACCTACTGCATATAATTTCTCTTCATATTCTACACTTAATGGGAAGAAATCAATTCCATCTCTTGGCTTTTCAGATGCTGTTGCTGTAGATAATACAACAGTATCACCGTAGTGCATAAATGCTGCACCGTTTGCCTGTGCTGCAACACGTCCAACTTCTACCATCAGTGTACGTCCTGCAAGTTCCATACTAAACTGTTTTGTCATAGTTCGTCTCCTTTATATTTTTTGTCTTAAGGCGCCGAAACAACTGAAAAACCGACTACTTGTCTTCCTTCATGTTGTAATAAGCTTTTCAGCAGTCTCGGAAAACGCCTCAGTAACTTAGTTAGTATAGCATGGTTTGTTTAAAAAAACCAGATGATTTTTATTTTATTGGCGATTTCATCGAAATTTCCTATGCAATAAAAAACTGCCGCATGACATTCCATGCGGCAGTTTCAATATCTTCATTGATAAGATTATTTTCTTAATCCTAATTTTTCGATTAATGAACGATATCTTTCAACATCTTTGCTCTTTAAGTAAGCTAATAAGTTACGTCTCTTACCAACCATCTTAAGAAGTCCTCTTCTTGAATGATGATCTTTTGGATGCTGATTGAAGTGATCCTGAAGTTCGTTGATTCTAGCTGTTAAGATTGCTACCTGAACCTCTGGTGAACCTGTATCTTTTGCGTCTTTACCGTATTTAGCTACGATTTCTGCTTTCTTTTCTGATGAAATCATTGTGTTTTCCTCCTTAAAATTCTTATATCGCCTGATACCAGGAAAGGGTTGGAGTGCCCAAATCTGAGTATCGGTTTCACTAACTTTTATAGAATATCATAGGTTTCTATGATTTGTAAAGAACTTTTTTATTTTTCTTTCTTTTTTCCTAATTGATGGTTTTTCTTTGCTGCTGCAGTCACAGCTTCGATCACTGCACTTCTCATTCCTTTTTTCTCAAGAACGTTAACCGCTTCGATTGTTGTTCCTGCTGGAGAACATACAGCATCTTTTAATTCTCCTGGATGCTGTCCTGTCTCAAGAACCATCTTTGCACTTCCTAGCAATGTCTGTGCAGCGAATGTATATGCCTGCTTTCTTGGCAGTCCCTGTGCAACTGCTGCATCCGCCATTGCCTCAATAAACATATAAACATAAGCTGGACCACTTCCACTGACTCCAACAACGGCATCCATTAGATTCTCTGTGATCTTTTCCGCTTTTCCAAAACTTTCAAAAATCTTATGTACCAGGTCAAACTCTTCTTCCGTTACATATTCATTACAGCATAGTCCTGACATTCCTTCTCCTACCAGAGCTGGCGTATTTGGCATCACACGTACGATCTTAACTTCTTTTCCAAATTGACGCTCTGCTGCTTCCATAGAAACACCTGCTGCAATCGTTACAATGATCTGTTCTGAGCTTACTTCATCTCTGATCTCTTTGATCACAGCTGGGTATACCTGTGGCTTTACAGATAACACCAAAATATCTGATTGTTTTGCCACTTCTTTGTTGTCTGTTGTTGTAATGATTCCAAATTCATCTTTTAGTTTCGCTGTTTTTTCTTCTCGTGGATTGGATACGATCAATTCCTGTGGACTTACGACTTTCTGTGTCAAAATTCCAGTGATCATTGCTTGTGCCATATTTCCACATCCGATAAATCCAAGTTTCATTCCGTTTTTCCTCCTATGATTGTTCTAATTATCCAGCTTGTTCAGTAATTTTTCAAAATACTCTGGCAAAGGCACTTCAAACTCCATATATTCTCCAGTTCTTGGATGTACGAATCCAAGGACCTTCGCATGAAGGCACTGCCCTTCCAGTGTATACTTTGACTTCTTTGGTCCATAGACATCATCTCCTAGCAATGGATGCTTGATCGATGCCATATGCACACGGATCTGATGGGTCCTTCCTGTCTCTAATTGACATTCGATATAAGTAAAACCTTTCTTTAGACGTTTTAATACCTTATAATGCGTCACTGCATGTTTTCCATCCATGACGATTCCCATCTTCTTGCGGTCTTTTAAGCTTCTTCCGATCGGTGCATTGACTGTTCCTTCTTCTTCCTTGATATTTCCATAAACGATCGCATGATATTTTCTTGTGATCGAATGATCATACAACTGCTTGGCAATACTTTGGTGTGCCATATCGTTCTTACAGACGATCAGGATCCCTGTTGTGTCTTTATCAATACGATGCACGATTCCAGGCCTTAACACTCCGTTAATTCCTGACAGATCATCCTTACAATGTGCCATCAATCCATTGACCAACGTACCACTGTAATGTCCTGCTGCCGGATGCACTACCATGCCTTTGGGCTTATTGATCAAAATAACATCCTGATCTTCATAGACAATATCAAGATTCATCTCCTCTGGCAAAATCTCAAGTTCTGTCGGTTCTGGAACCTGTAAGGTGATCACATCTCCTTCTTTACATTTTTTATTGCCTTTGGAAGTCTTGCCATTTAATGCTGCACGTTCTTCCTTACACAATTTATTGATATAACTTCTCGTAAGATCGCTGCACTGCTCCGAAAGCACCACATCCAGACGCTTGCCTGCCATTTCACTTGTCACTTTAATTTCTATTGTCTCGTCCATGTTTTCCTTTCCTATTAAGAAAATCAAGATCTTCTTCCTTATAGAAAAATAAGATCAAGATCAAAAGTAATATCATTGTTACGGTCACATAAATATCTGCAACATTAAAGACTGGAAAATCAATCCATTTAAAATAAAAGAAATCAACCACATATCCCCTGAATACTCTGTCAATCAGATTTCCAAACGCTCCTGCCATGATCAATGCATAACTGATACGAAGTGGTATATATTTCTTCGTCTGTGGTATTCTCCGATAGATCCATGTTAAGATCACTGCAGCAGCTACTGTGATCAATACAAAGAAAATCTGATGATCCTGAAGGATTCCAAAAGCCGCCCCTCGATTCTCCAGATAAGAAAGTTCAAATACATTGGGGATCACAGCGATCCCTTCTGTACCTCGAAGTGCAGATAATGCCCAGACTTTACTTAACTGATCGATCAAGATCAGCCCTATGATATATATATAAATACGAATCTGTTTCTTCATGTCTCGTCCTTAAAAACTTATCCCTGTAATACTTGTTTCATTTCATCATCCGTCACGCTCATATCAATATATGCATCTCCGACAGATCTTAACAATACAAACTTGATCTTATCTCCGACCATCTTCTTATCGGATTTGGTTGTTTTTACAATATCATCCGCTGAAAGTTCACTGATATCTCCATTCATATCAAATG
Organism: Anaerostipes hadrus ATCC 29173 = JCM 17467; assembly: GCF_030296915.1. Lineage (NCBI taxonomy): Bacteria > Bacillati > Bacillota > Clostridia > Lachnospirales > Lachnospiraceae > Anaerostipes > Anaerostipes hadrus. Next base: position 2,012,657 of record NZ_AP028031.1, read on the forward strand.
CTTCAAAAACACCTTTGATATCATCAACTTCTTCTTTACTGATATTCCCTTTTATACAAGAAATCTCTGCTGCCAGACAGCACCCAGCTGCCACACACTCTCCATGAAGCCATGTAAAATCCTTTAATTTCTCGATCGCATGCCCTAAAGTATGTCCAAAGTTTAATAGCGCTCTCTCACCCTTTTCCTTTGGATCACGTTCTACCACACCACCTTTGATCAGACAGCTTTGATAGATCATTTCTTTCACTGCTTCATGCTCTCTTGCCTTGATCGCATCTATATTTTCTTTGATCCATTCATAATAATCGGCATCTTTGATCAATCCGTGTTTGATCACTTCTCCCATTCCAGAGAAATATTCTCTCTCTGGCAGCGATTTTAAGGTTGTTGTATTGATGTATACAAGCTTTGGCTGATGGAAAGCCCCAACCATGTTCTTATACTGTAAGAAATCAACACCAGTCTTTCCACCGATACTGCTGTCAACCTGAGATAGAAGTGTTGTTGGAACCTGTACAAAATCAATGCCTCGAAGATATGTTGCAGCAGCATATCCTGTCATATCCCCGACAACTCCTCCACCTAGAGCGATCAACAGATCCTGTCGGTCAAAATGATTGATGATCAGTTCTTCATATAATGCTTCGATTGTCTTTAACTGCTTATGTTTTTCCCCGGCTTCAAAACTGAATGTAATCGTTTTGGAAGCCTTGGATGAGATCAGTTCACAAACTTCTTTTAAATAGATTGGTGCAACATTGCTTTCTGTCACAATGCAGACTTTTTTCTTCTCAATTTCAAGGAATTCCATCTGGTCCAGGAGGTCTGCAAAGGAATCTCTTAATACGATATCATATGCTTTCTTTCCTTCATTGCAGATTTCAATCTTATTGTTCATTTCCAAATTGTTTTTGCTGTTCATCTTCTTCATCTCCATCTGTCTGCTCACATCCTGCAATTTCGAATTCCATCTCATAAACGGGATTATCTAAAATATCCATCTGCCCATTGATAAACTGCTTCATTCTGGCTTTGTAGCTCTGATAATCACTTTCCAGTTTACGGATTAGCTTCTGATAATTCTCAATCGTCTTTTCATGCTGTTCTTTCTCTTCTTTAAAGTCTTCTTTCGCACTTGTTAAGATCTTCTCTGCCTGATCCTCTGCCTCTGATACCAACTGTTTTGCATTACGGGATGCTTCTGCTTCTAATGCCTGTGCTTTATTGTTTGCATTCTCAATTGTCTCTTTGGATGTCTCTTCCGCAAGAACCAATGCTCTCTTTAAGGATTCTTCGATCGTGCGGTAATGGCTTAAGTTCTCTGTCAATGCAGATACTTTCTCTCGCAGTTCGTTGTTTTCTTTATAGACTTTCTCATAGTCTTTCGCTAATTCTTCTAAGAATTCATCAACTTCGACTGCTTTATATCCAAAGCCTCTTTTTAGTTCTTTTCCTAATACTTCAACTGGTGTAATCATATATCCTCCTATTGAAAGATCGCCAACGTAATAAACTGACGGCCTTTTTTTGATGTTTTTCCTAAATCTTCCACCAGAAACTTCCCATATCCGCGCACGGATATGATATCGCCCTGTTTGATCTTTTGTCCACCTGATAAACACATCTTTCCATTATGAAATACTTTCTGGCTCTTTAGCAGCTTCTCACTGATATTCCTGGATAAAGAAAAAGCCTGTGAAACCAGAACATCCAGCCTCATGGACGCAACAAATCCTTCTTTTTTCTTGTATTTTTGGACATATCCGGTCTCTTCCCATGAAACTTCTTCCACAAAAACTCGTGTATGTCTTACCTGATCAAGCTGTTCTTTGATCACACCTATGATATGTTCCATACAGAAAATATAGGCATATCTCCCATCGATCAGGATATCACCGATCAAATGTCTCTCGATCCCAAGGTTCATCAATGCTCCAAGATAATCTCTGTGGCTTAATTCTTCTGCGAATTTATCAAAAACAGGTGAGATCCTGGCACAAACCACTGGAACCTCACCCTGATAACCAAATAATTCTTCTGAGCCAAACATCACCACTGCCCTTGTAAAATACTTATGCCCTCCAACAAGTATTGGATGTGCATAAGCAAGTTCTTGCTTCATATCCTGATAGATACTCTGTTCATATTCATTCAGAAAGTGTGTATATGTATAGATATTCTGATTATATGCTTTCTCACATAATTCCATCAGACGTTTCTTTAATAACTCTTCTTCCTTCATGACCTTTTATTTTAACTGTGGTGAGATCGTATTCTCATTCATGATCTCGCTTTTTAAATCTCCACTGACTTCAATACTGTCTGGTGCTGCAATAAAAATATTGTTTGATACTGCCTGTAAGGATCCATTGATCGCATAAGTTGCTCCGCCCACAAAATCAATACTTCTCTGTGCAACTGTAAGTTCCACACCTTCCAGATTGATCACAACTGTTCTTCCTTCTTTTAAAAGATCAGCTGCCGTCTGTGCTTCTGCAAAATCCTGTGGCTTTATTACATAAACTTCCACGCCTCTTCCATTCATAGATACGACCTTGCTTCCTGTACTTGTAAATCTTCGTTTCTTTGCTTCTCTGCTTGCTGTAATTGTATTATCAAACGGCTGACTTATCTTGCTGTTACTGCTTTCTTCTTCTACTTCAGGCTCTTTCTTCTTAAAGAAGGAGAAAGTACTTCTTGGTTCTTCCTCTTCTTCCTCATCGTCTTCGTACTCTTCATATTCTTCATCGTACTCTTCATCGTCTGATAGTTTCATAAAGTTCAGCAGTTTGTCAACTGTACCTTTCATAGATCTTCCTCCACTAAATATTATAGTTTCTCTCTCCAAAGATTGCCGTTCCAACTCTTACCATTGTCGCACCTTCTTCTACTGCGATCTCATAATCATTGGTCATTCCCATGGAAAGTATACTCATATCTACATTATCGAAGTTTTTGTTGTTGATGTCAACAGATAATTGCTTCATCGCACGGAAATACTTACGATTGTCTTCTGGATCGTCAACAAATGGTGCAATCTGCATTAACCCTTTGATCTTTACATGTTCTAAGGCAGAAATCTCTTTCACCACATCAAAAACATCTTCTGGATTCAATCCAAATTTGGTATCTTCGTGTGCAAAATTCACCTGGATCAGAATTGGAACTTCTTTGACATCATGCTTTGCAGCTTCTTTGTCGATCGCCTGTGCAAGTTTTATGGAATCTACAGAATGGATCAATGCTACTTTATCCACGATATATTTAATTTTATTGGTCTGAAGATGTCCGATCAGATGCCATCTTACCGGCCAACTGATATTTGCATACTTATCTCTGATCTCCTGTACCTTATTCTCTCCAAAATCAAGTACTTTTTCTTTTCTTAATTCTTCTACCATTTCTAATGGTTTGGTCTTGCTGACTGCGATCACTGTCACTTCTCGTGGATCACGTCCTACACGTTTACAAGCTTCTTCTACATGTTTCTTTACTTCATTATAGCGTTCGATCAACATATCCAATTCCTTCTTTCTGTAATTCTTATAAATTTATATGCCTTAATATATGATCTGGTTTTCCTTGATCGTTGTTCCATCAAGAACAATGAAATCATACCGACTAACTCCCTGATTGGTATCATTTGCAATGATCGAATAATCATCTTTCTCGATCAGAATATCGATTGGACGGAAATCCGCATATCCCTGATTTGTACAATAAACTCCTTTTAATGTCTTCATTTTCTCAATCAAAAATGTATCTTTGGAATCCATTGCCTGAAGCACTACGTTCTCTCCAACTTCTTCTGGATCAAGATAACAGTAATCCTTCGTTCTTCCATAGATCGTAAAGCTCTTTTGTTCCACCGTCACATCGCCTTTGTTGCTTGTATCACGTACGGTAAACTGTTCTTTCGCACTGTTATCTCCTTTTGTAAGGTATTTTACTGGAACCTGGTAGAATTTCTTCTTTACAATGGATGTGTTTGGAATCTTTAATCCCTTGTAGGAATCAAGCGTCACATCGATTTCTAAGTAGCGCTCATTGATATAACGTACCGCGTAATCATTAAACTTAAGATATCCAAAATACGAACTTCCCTTTTTGGCGACTTCCACCGTTGCTGTGGCTGTTGTCTGATCTTGCAGGAAACGAACCGACACTTCACTTTTATCCTTCAACATCCGATACTGATCTGCTTCTAGTGGAATTACGATCTGCCATTTTTCGCTTTTGTTGATCCTAGCTACAACTTTGCCTTTCTTTACTTTATCGGACGTATTATACCTCTGAACACGATACTGACTTTGGTCAAAATCCTTGCTTGTGATATCTTTTGCGCTCTTACCGTCAAAGTCATCAGAATAAAATTGTGTTACCCCACTGCTTGTACTTTTCTGTGTCTCAAAACTTGTATCCCCAAGCTTTTGTTTGACTGCTTCTATAACTGTTTTCATAGAATCTTCACTTAAGTTGAGGATTGCATTCTTGAGATCATATTTCAGATCATAAACCGTGCTGAACTTATTATCACTATATACAGACTGATAATCTGTGATCTTATGCTGAATCTCTTCATCATCGATCACTTTTTTATTTTTCTCAAGCTGCTGCACCTGACTTACAAATGCATCCTGAACCTTCTGATCTTTGTCAACCGTAAAGACCGTTCCTGATTTCTTGATCCGTTTTCCTTCTTCTACATAATAGGTAATATAACCGCTTTGTGAAGCCTTTAGAAGTTCTTCATCACGGATCGCAATTCCTGTAAACGATAAGGTATTGGTGATCTTATCTTCCGTCACCTTGTAGACAGTCAGCTTTTTCTTGCCTAGAAACAGGATGACATTAATCAGGATGTAGACCAATATGACTACAAAAATGATCATTCCAATATTCCAATGTATTTTTGTTGTTCGTCTTCGTTTTGCTGCCATCTCTTAAATCTCCCATCGCCTGAGCGCTGCTCCATTTAAATAGTCAAATTTACATCCTTGCATATAGTCATTTGTTTCCATGATCTCGTCAAATCGATCTTTTAATTTCCACCAACTGATGCCCCAGTTAGAAAATGATGCATCTTCCTTGGGCACTCTGCTGAATAGACGCTCGATCACCATATCTTTTCGTACATAACAGATAAAGTTTACCAGTCTGTCCAGATATTCTTCTGGATCACAAAGAGTTATTTTTCCTTCTTTATACTCCTCATACATTTTTGATCCTTTAGGAATATAAAGAGAATGTAATTTTACGATCTGCACTGGAAGTGCAGAAAGAATCTTTGCTGTCTCGATCACATCCGTCATGTCATCTCCTGGCAGATTCAAAATAATATGAGTGCAGATTTCAAATCCATATGGTGCTGTCATTAACACAGCATCTAGATATTCTGCTAGTGTATGTCCTCGATCGATCTTGTTTAAAGTCTTATAATTGACTGTCTGAAGTCCATATTCCATAGAGATCTTCACCTGATATTCTTCAGAAATCTTCTTTAAACAGTCTAAATATTCCTTCGTAATACAGTCAGGTCTTGTGGATACCGAAATTCCTACAATATCTTCCGTCTGTGCTGCTTCTACCAGATACTTTTCAAACTTGTCAACCGGCAGGAATGTGTTCGTATAATTCTGAAAATATGCGATAAATTTCTTTGCTTTATAGCGTTTTGTGATCTTTCCTTTTGTCGCATTCAGCTGTTCACTTACAGATACCTCACTGTTCATAGCTTCAAAGCCGGTTCCCACACCTCCACAGAAAGTGCACCCATCTCCATCCATACGGTTTGGACAAGTCACCGGAAGATTAACTGGTAATTTATATACTTTTTCTCCATATAATTCCTTTAAATGTGTGCTGTAAGCTTTGTATCGTTCCATCTTAGTTTTCCTTTGATAATATATCTGTCATTGTATGGTAAAGAGCTGATTTTGTAACGCCTTTTAACACCACGGAAATGAATTCCTCACCGTCTTTATTCTTTGTAAGAAGAATCAGACAAGAACCCGCCTGTGTTGTTGTACCAGTCTTGCCTCCAATCATATATACCTGGCTTGGAAGTGTGTATGTTCCGGCAATATACTGGTTTGTGGAAGCCATATCATAAATCTTTTGTTCTCCCTTGGAACCAAGATATTCAATCCTACTGCTTGATCTTCCTGCAATATTAAAGAATTCATTATGTTTAGCTACTTCTTTAAAGATCAGATAAAGATCATACGCTGTAGAATAATGATCACTTAAATGAAGTCCATTCGGATTTGCAAAATGTGTATTGGTTGCTCCAAGTTCTTTGGCTCTCTTATTCATCATTTTTACAAAATTTGCTTCACTTCCAGCCACTGCCTCTCCAAGTGCAACGGCTGCATCATTGGCTGACATAATGATCAATGCATTTAACAATGCTTCCACTGTGATCTTATCCCCTTTCTTTAGGTGGATTGCCACAGCTGCTCCATCAGGGAATGTAATGTCATGTTTGATCGTTACAACCTGACTTAAATTTAAATTCTCCAAAGTCAGCAATGCTGTCATAATCTTTGTTGTACTTGCCGGGTAAGCCTGGTCAAAAACCTTCTGACTAACGATCACTTTATTCTTTGTATTATTAACCAACAGAACTTCCTTGGCTTCTGGATAGTCGTTATTATCCGCCTTTTCTTTGGATACAACCGCTACCTTAGAACCTCTGGATTCCCAACGGTCACTCAATGCATCTTCTTTTAATGCCGTTTCATTCTTCTGATAATGTTCATCATATGATATAAATCCACCTGTCTTCGCCGATGTCTGGCAGCCAGATAATGTGATCATCATGACGGACATACAAATACAAATTAATTTTTTCATTTTATGCTTTCTGTAAAAAAAGACCGTCGTGTGACAGTCTATTTATACATATTCCTCCAATCTAAATCTCCTCGGTCCAGTGCCAGGATCAATACTTCTGCCGTTGGCAGATTCGTAGCACACGGAATATTATACTGATCACAGAGATTTAAAACATTATAAAAATCTGGTGTTCTCTTCTTATTTGCCGGGTCCTGTAAAAAGATCAAGAGGTCTATTTCATTATTGGAGATCTTAGATCCCATTTGCTGCATACCGCCAAAATGGCCGGCAAGAAGTTTGTGGATCTTTAAGTTTGCAACATCTTCAATCATCTGTCCAGTCGTACTTGTAGCATATAATTTATGTTTTTTTAAAATATCCTGATACGCGATACATAAATTCTGCATCAGGTTCTTTTTGCCATCATGGGCAACTAATCCTACATTCATAGATAGAACCTCCTAGTGTCTTTTTCTTTGTAAATATATATTAAGTACCATTCCTATCGCGATTGACGCCGACATTAAGGAACTTAATCCATAACTGATAAATGGCAGGGGCTGTCCGGTGTTCGGCATGGTTCCTGTAGCAACTGCAATGTTGATAAAAGACTGAAATCCCATATAACACGCAACTCCTACAGCCACATAAGTTCCGATCAGATTCCCTGATTTCTTCGCCACATTCATGCACTGATATACAAGGCATGCAAAAACAATGATCAATACCACACATCCAACAAACCCAAATTCTTCTCCGATCACAGAGAAAATAAAGTCTGTCTGATTTTCTGATACCAAATTTACATCACTTGCAGATACATTTGAGATCGTATTACTTCCAAATCCCTTGCCAAATAATCCGCCAGAACCGATCGCCATGATCGAATTGCTTGTCTGTAAAGCAGTGGAATCTGCGTAATTCTCTGGATGTAAAAAGGACATGATCCTTGCTACCTGATGTGGCTCTAACAACACCTGTCCTGGTGTCTGGACATACCACAAAAAGATTGCTAAAAGTGGTACGCCTACAATCAATACCTGAACGATCAATCTGGAGGATAATCCTGCCATAAAGATCATTCCAAGAATAATAAAACAAATATCGAGTGTAGAAGAAAGACTTGGCTGTTTCAAGATCAAAAGCAGCGGAATCCCACAGATTACAGCAAGTTTTCCTAATACCTTCGGTTCATTCAGATCATCCTGATGCTTCGCAAGAAATGCTGCAACAACAATGATCATGATCACTTTACTAAGTTCTGATGGCTGGAAAGTTCCCAATGGACCTAATGAAAACCATCGTTTGGCACCATTGACATCTTTTCCAAATAATTTAACGCCGATCAACATGATCACATTCAAAATATACAATATTTCTGCATTTCTTGTAAAGACCTGATAATCGATCAGTGATACGACCACAATGATTCCAAGTCCCATAATGATCCCCAATGCCTGCTTTGGCACATAGGATGCTTTGGCACTGTGAATAAACAAAAGGCTCATCGCCATCAGTACAAGTACGTTAAAAACAAGTTTGAAATTGTAATTCTGCAGTCGATAATTTCGCAACATAGTATCTCTCCAATGTTATTTTCTAAGCTCACGGATCGGAATATTTGCATATAATGCAGGTCCTTCGGATTCTTCGCTACTTTGTGTGATCTGAATATCAAGTCCCTCTGGATCGATCTCCATATATTTGGAGATTACTTGAATGATGTCGTTTTTGATCAGTTCCATTGTCTCAGGAGAACAATTTGAGCGGTCAGATACCAATAATAGTTTTAATCGGTCTTTTGCCACTTCTCCTGAACTTTTTTTCTTAAAAAAATTATCAAAAAAACCCATCGTTTCTCTCCCCTCTACTTCTTAAATACGTTTGCAAGTCTCTGGAAGAAAGTTGGTCCTGTGATTTCCATGAATGGAACGTCTTTGCCCATCACACGATTACAGATATTCTGGTATGCTTTTCCTGCTGGTGTATTGCTTCCAACCAATGGTTCTCCCTGGTTTGTGGAAATGACAATATTCTCATCATCTGGTACGATTCCGATCAGGTCAACCGCAAGAATATCAAGAACATCATCTTTGGATAACATATCTCCACGTTCTACCATATCCATACGTATCCTGTTGATCACCAGATCGATCTTATGTATATCATTTGCCTCTAATAGTCCAATGATACGGTCTGCATCACGGATTGCTGATACCTCTGGTGTTGTAACGATCAGTGCACGGTCTGCTGCTGCAATCGCATTCTTAAATCCTTGTTCGATTCCTGCTGGGCAGTCAAGAATGATATAGTCAAATTCACTTTTTAGTTCTTCTACCAGTTTTGACATCTGTTCTGGTGTTACGGATGTCTTATCTCTTGTCTGTGCAGATGGCAGTAAAAAAAGATTTGGATATTTCTTGTCTTTGATCATTGCCTGTTTGATTCTGCAGTTTCCTTCCACAACGTCAACCAGATTATAAACGATTCTATTCTCAAGCCCCATGACAACGTCCAGATTACGAAGTCCGATATCCGTATCGATCAATACGACTTTCTTTCCTTCCTTCGCTAATCCTGTTCCCACATTGGCAGTGGTTGTTGTCTTTCCAACGCCACCCTTTCCAGATGTGATTACGATAACTTCACTCATTTTTGTTTCCTCCATTCACTATACTATGATTTCATTTAAGAGCGCTTTAGATATGGGCTCGATATAAATATTTTCATCTTCTACAAATGCAATCTGTGCTTCCATCGGCTGATTGTCATTATTCTTTGATCTTCCGAAAAGCTTTTTCTTCTTCTCTGGTTCTCCATCGGCACTTCTTGCGATGTGTTTTCCGATACGGATCTGCATCGGCTGCATATCAAGTGCTGCGACAAAAGCATGATCATCTCCATCACATCCTGCACTCAAATATCCTTTGGCACATCCAAGAACAACTACATTACCTTTGGCACATACGGAAGCTCCAGGATTCACATCCCCGACCACTACAACACTTGCATCAGATTCCAGACTCTGTCCGGAGCGAAGTGTTCCACGGTAGAACTGTCCATCTCCCTTTCTTCTCTCATCAACCATGGACTGATTTCTTTTTTGTTCTCTTTCCTGAATCTTTTTCAATACATCCTTAAAAGAAGTTTCCATGATCTTATCATCTTCTATCACATATGCGATCGTCAAAGTTGTTTTTTCTGCAATGATCTGCAATACATTCTGAAGTTCTTTGGCATCTAGTTTTCTGCCTTCGATCTTTAGTGCGATCTGTGTCTGTCCATTAAAGAAATCTTTTGCCTGCACAAATTTATCTTCGATCGCTTTGATCAGTTGATCAAACTTCATTCCTGGATCTAACACCATGGTAAGTCCCAGACTGTTTCCCTTGAGCAATACCGGCTGATTCATACAATTCCTCTCTTCTTTCTCTAATCTCCTGCAGTACCAACACTGGTTTCTGTGACTGATTTATTATTCTTCTCTAATGTCTTCTTTGTCTTATCATTTGCAAAATAATACTCATAAATATCCTTTGCAGTCGCTGCTGCATTAGATGAGGTATATCCAAACGGAATAACAACCGTTGTTGTGATCTCTGGCTTCTCATATGGTCCATAAGAGATAAACAACGCATGATTCGGACGTTTCTTATTCTCCTGTGCTGTACCCGTCTTACCTGCTAATTTTACTTTCATGCCTTGGAAGATACTGCTTACGGAGCTGTCCTTTCCGCTGACTACACCTCTCATACCAGTATGCACTGCATTCCAGTATGTTGTGTCATAATGAAGTTGTCTTACTTTCTTAACTCCATATTTCTTGACTGTCTTTCCATTATCGTCAGTGATCTTGTCCATGACACTTAGATCATATACGGTTCCACTGTTGGATAATGTTGTCACATAATTCGCAATCTGACTTGGCGTGAAACTATTACGTCCCTGTCCAATGGCAGAACGTACGGATGTTTCATCAGAAACCTGTGGAGATGACTCATCCAGTTCAATTCCTGACTGCTTATTAAGCCCTAGCTGTGTTGCGTATTTCTCCAAGTACTTAAGACCTTCTTTACTGCTGTAGGAACCTGATTTGTCTCCTAATCTATATCCTACTTCATAAAAGAAATAATTACAAGATGCTTCGATCGCTGTTGACACAGTTCTTGCTCCATGGCGATCTGGATATTTCCAACACTTCGCCGGTGGTGTGATCTTATCGTATAACCCTGTACAGTTGATGACTGTACTTGTCGTGATCGCTTTCTCATTAAGACCTGCCAAAGCAGACAATGGCTTAAATGTAGATCCCGGTGCTGTCTTATGTTTCAGTGCCTGATTATATAATGGTGTAGATGCTGAGTTTGCCAGCTGCCTGTAGTATCCGGAATCTGTTCCGTTTGATAAACGGTTGCTGTCATATCCAGGATAACTTACCAATGCTTTTACCTTTCCTGTCTTGGAATCTGTGATCACAACAGATCCGGAACATGGATCCATACCAATCTGTCCTGGTGTGATCTGTAAACTCTTTAACTTTCTTCGAATGAAATCATAGCTGTTTAGGGAACCAGATTTCAATGCCGTATAATCACTGTCACCTTTCTTCTTTAAAACTCCCTGTTCATAAAGAAGGAGACATACTTCTCTTCCGCTTAATTTTCCTTTCATGATGCTTTGTTCGCAGACTGTCATATCAAAATCATCTGCATCAACCAAAGCATCTTCTACATAAGCAGCCAGTGCTTTCATGATCTCTTCAGTGTCATTGTATTTGCTGCTGATATTTAGTGAGGAAATATCAATCCATTCCTTGTTCACGGCATACCTTAAGAATTCACTTAAACTGATCTTCTCATTCTTCCACTTCTGATATGTCTTATCCGTCGTATCGATAGAACTTGAGATCAATACTTTCTTGCTAGACAACAGACTGTATACATAAGATGCATAGGCTTGTTTTTCTTCACTCTGATCTTTGTACGCTTTGGTATCTTTCAAAACAAGATCCTTTGATACCTTGATCGCCTGATCTTCTAAATTCTGAATCTTTCGATACATCTTCTTCTCATAGGATGTCGCCTTATCTCCATTGAGATTCTCAAGGTCGATCACACTATTGCCAATAAATGAATAATATACTTTCTTGATCGGGATCATAATATTCTCACGGTCATTTCCTGCGCTGTCAGAACTTGTAAGCTTAGACAGAACAATTCCCGCGATCTTCTTCTCGAGCAGATTATATACATATTCCTGTAATTCGCTGTCAATCGATAATGTGATATTATTTCCTGTTCCCGATTTGACTGTCTTGGTCGTGTCGATGATCTTTCCAACATTGTTGACAACCAGAGTCTTGCTTCCACTGTCTCCGTGAAGATAATTCTCAAACTGCTTCTCAACACCGGCCTTTCCAACCGTCTCATCACTGGAATAGTAATCTTTATCTTCTTCTTTCTTTCCTTTGTTATATGTTTCAAGTTCATCCGTATTGACCGTTCCTGTATATCCGATCACATGAGACATCGCCTCACTTTTATTATATACACGAATAGACTTTGTATCAATATCTATTCCCGGAAGTTCTGAACTTCTTTCTTTGATCTCAGCAATACTTCTGTTATTGATCTCATTTGCGATCGTCACCTTCATATACTGAGAATAACGACTTAAAAATGCACTGTATCTGACAGACATGATCTTTAATGCATCTTTCTTGGAATAAGATTTATCAATATCAAACATCTTTCCTGTTCCTGCGGAGCCAAGAGTTCCATTTCTCAAATATTCAAAAACCTGTTCTGCAGTTGCATTCAGCTGTTTATCTCTTAATTCTTTCTCGGACTTTGAAAGGTCTGTGCTGTTTCCAATTCCAAAAACATCTCTCTTAAACTTCTTTAATTTTGACCCAGTCTCTGTAAAACGAAACTTTCCGCTTCCTGTATATTCAATCGGAATCTCATTGATAAAAGAGTCTCCATTTCGCTCCAGGATCTTGATCACTTTATAAATGACTTTATTCTTCTCATAACTTTCTGATGTACCATTCTTTGATGCCAACGTCTGAAATGCATTGTCATTCTGGAAGTTCACTGTATATACAAGTTTGTTGTATGCAAGCAGTTTTCCATTCACATCATAAATATTCCCTCTGGTACCAGATGTCTTGACTGTCTTTTGTACTTTATATGTAAAATCATTTTTATGTGACTGACCTTCTACGATCTGAAGGACAAACACACGCCCGATCAACACACAATAAAGCACAACGATCAGTATGATCAAGGCAAGCAGTCTGTTTGCCAGTAATTTTTCTGCTTTCTCGTAAATTTTTCGTAACACTAGAACATACTCCTTTTTTCACCATCTCTGATCCTGATATCAACCTCTAACAATATCTTATATATAAGCAATGCTACGATTCCCGTATATACTGCTTCCGGAATCATAACTTTAAACAGATAAGAAAAAAACTGCAATCTTCCTCTCATTGCAAAGAAGAAAAAGAAGATCACAAAACTATACGCAAGGGAATTCGCTGTTAGAAGTCCGATCGGCAGCAAGATATCATCCTCATAAAAATATGTATGGAACCATCCGTTGACATATCCAAACATTAAATACACAAATGCGTTCTGACCTAAAACATTCCCTGAGAATATATCAATCAGCAGTCCACAGACAAATCCGATCACGATCCCCGCTTTCCTGCCTCGAATAAATGCGATCGTAACCGTTAAGATCAGCAGAATATTCGGCATAACCCCTGCAAGTTTCAAAAAATTAAAGACGGATGTCTGTAAAAGGAAACAGACTAGTACCGATATCACATAAAATAAAATTCGTTTGATCTTCATATCCTCACCTGCTATTCCTTTGTTTCTTCATCAAGATTCTTTGTTTTCTTAAGATCTGTGATAACCAAAACTTCTTTTAAATGCTTGAAATCAACGACTGGTGTCACTTTCGCTGTCTTGGTAAGCTTTGTAGAATCAAGTTTCAGATCAGATACTTTCCCGATCGTGATCCCTTCATTAAATTTGGAACTTACATAAGATGTTACAAGCTCATCTCCATTCTTGACTTTTGCATCTTTGCTGATATATACAACTTCCAGATATCCATCTTCCATCGTATCCAGACTTCCATTTACGATACACGCATCATTTGTCTTTAGGAACATAGCACTGACCATACTTGTATCATTAATGATCGTTCGTACTTTGGCTGTATGTGATGATACATCATAGACAATTCCTACGAGACCATTCCCTGCAATGACATTCATGTCTTTCTTAATGCCGTCTTTGCTTCCTCTATTGATCAGAAAGATGTCAAACCAGTTTCCTGATCCTTTACTGATGACTCTGGCTCCAACTGTATGATATTTTTTATATTTTTGTTTTAATTTCAAAAGATCCTGCAGACGTTCTAATTCTACCTGATTCTGCTGTAGCACACGATTCTGCATCTTCAGAACATCGATCTTCTCCTGTAGACGCTCATTCTCTGCTCTCAGTGTCTTCTTGCTTTTCGCATTCTCATTCCATGAAAACACGGCATTTCCTACCGAATTAATGCCTTCCTGCATCGGAGATAAAACAGTGAAAAAGATATTCTTGACTGGAGTTAAGACTCCTCCGGCAAAAACACTGATTCCCGCCAGTAACCCACACACCACGATAAAAATCGCTAACAGGTGGTTTGAATTAAATTTTTTCTTTTGCAATTTCATACGTCTATCCTCTTTCATCATCTATCGTTTTAAATATGACTGCATTCCTAAGATCACATGATCTTCTGGCCGGTCAGCAATATGAACCGGTATCTTAAATTCTTCTTTGATCCACTCTGCCGTCTTTGGAAATGCTGCCCCGCCTCCAGATACATAGATTCCCTGATTCATAATATCTGATGCAAGTTCTGGCGTAATGCTTTCTAACACTGCTTTTACCTGCACACAAATGTCTCTGACCTGACTGTGGGCCTTTTCTTCAACGATCTGAATTGGTATCTTCTCTTGTTTTGGAAGTCCACTCACAAGATCTCTTCCCTTGATCATAGCTGCTTCTTTATCTTCTATCTTCGCATATGCAAGTTTTAAGTGTCTTGCACTTCGTGTTCCGATCGCTAATTTATAATTCTTCTTTACATAATCTCTGATCCACTCATCGATCTGGTCTCCTCCATATGGAAGAAGTCTGCTTGTTACGATCCCACCTAAAGATATCACAGAAATCTCTGTTGTTGAAGCTCCTATATCAATGATCATATTTCCACATGGCGCATTGACATCAATTCCGCTTCCAATTGCCGCAAGGATTGGCTTGGGAACTAAAGTTACATCCTTAACCCTTGAAGCTGATTCCCATGCAAGATCTTCAAATGCTCGTTTCTCAACATTCGTAATATCCACTGGAACTGCGATCATAAGACCGGTTTTCCTGATCCGTTTGAAATAATGGTCCAATACCGTTCCTAACAGATATCTCATATTCGTATAATCTGAGATCACGCCGTGTTCCATTGGTTTCACTACATGAATACTGTATGGCTGTTTCTCATACATCGCAAATGCTTCGTTGCCGAATGCTTTTAGTTTTGCATCTTCATCAAATGCGATCATGTTCTTTATCTTTAAAAATTCTTCTTTATCTCTTGTACAGATTCTTAAATGTCTGGTTCCAAGTTCAATTCCTAGTTGTGCCGTTTTCATGTTCTGCTCCTTACATCATGTGTTCTTCTCGAAAACTTAAATATGTCTGGTCTCCGATGATAATGTGATCACATAGCGGAATCCCAAGAAATTCTCCTGCTTCTTTCATCCGCTTGGTCGTCAGAATATCCTGACGGCTTGGCGTTGGATCTCCAGATGGATGATTATGAATCATAAGTACGGAAACCGCTTCGCATCGAAGTGCTTCCAGAAATAATTCTCTTGGTGATGCCACTGTCTGATTCACTGTACCAACAGAAACCGTAAGTTCCTTTATAACTTTATTCTTTCCATTAAAAAAAATTAAAATCATCTCTTCCCGGCTTAAATGCCGCATCCGTTCCATATAATAATCTGCAATGGATGCTGGTGAATGAAAGCTTATCTTATCTTCGACTTTCGCACTTGCTAATCGTTTAGACAATTCTGCAATACACAAGATCTGCATCGCCTTTACTTTCCCAATCCCGGGAATCTTTTGTAATTCTTCTCTTGAAGTGTGGCAAATTCCCAGTATTCCCTCATAAAACGGATCGATCGACAACACTTTCGTTGCAAGATCGATCGCCGTCTGATCCTTTGTCCCACTTCTTAAGATCACTGCCAGAAGTTCTGCATCTGACAGCATTGCTGTTCCATTCTTTTCACACTTTTCATAAGGTCTTTCTGACACTGGTAATTCCTTTAATGTCTGATGTTTTTCTTCCATATCTGATCCTTTCTGTCGAAAAATCTCCATGGTCAAAACATTTCTCACATTAAATCTTACCATAACTTTTCACTGATGTATAGAAATCAAACCGTTGTTTTCCTTAAATTTTTCTTATTTTATTTTATGAAATCTCTGGAATTTCTACCAAACCTTTTTCTGCCATTCGCTGCAGGGACATGATGATTCCATATTTGGCATGTGGATATGTAAGACCTCCCTGGAAATATACTGCATAAGGCTCTTTCATTGGTCCATCAGCACTTAATTCAATGGATGCGCCCGATACAAATGTTCCTGCTGCCATGATCACCTGGCTATCATATCCTGGCATATCCCATGGGATTGGTGTTACATGACTGTCGATCGGTGATGCTTTTTGAATTCCCTCGCAAAATGCGATCAATTTTTCAGGATCATGGAATTCCACTGCCTGAATAATATCATGTCGGTCTTCTTTTCCATCTGGAATCACTTTAAATCCTAATTTTTCATATAAATTGGCTGCAAAGATCGCTCCTTTGACTGCTGCATTGACAACCGTTGGTGCCATAAAGAATCCCTGGATAAACTGACGATTAACTCCAAGACTGGCTCCTACTTCTTTTCCAAGCCCTGGTGTTGTAAGTCTGTATGCACACTGCTCGATCAGATCGCTTCTTCCACAGATGTATCCCCCGATTGGTGCAAGTCCTCCACCCGGATTCTTGATCAGGGAACCTACGATCATATCAGCTCCAACTTCCGATGGTTCTTTTTCTTCGACAAATTCACCATAACAATTATCAACCATTACTATCAGGTCTTTATTGATCTCTTTTACAAATGCGATCGCTTCCCCGATCACATCAACAGATAAGGTTGGTCTTGTCGCATAGCCTTTTGATCTCTGGATATGGATCAGTTTTGTTTTATCATTGATCGCATTTTTGATCCCCTCTAAGTCAAAGCTTCCATCTTCTAACAGATCAACCTGTGCATATGTGATCCCGTATTCTTTCAGGGACCCTTTGGATTCACGGATTCCAATGACTTCTTCTAAGGTATCATATGGTTTTCCTGAAATTGCAAGAATCTCATCTCCCGGACGTAAGTTTGCAGATAATGCAAGTCCTAATGCATGTGTTCCACATGTGATCTGCGGTCTTACAAGTGCATCTTCTGTTCCAAAAACATCCGCATACAATGCTTCCACAGCTTCTCTTCCAGAATCATTGTATCCATATCCTGTTGTGCCACCCAGATGCATTTCCGCGATCTGATGTTTCTGCATCGCATTTAATACCTTGATCTGGTTTAACTGTGCGATCGCATCTAACGTTTCAAAACGATCTTTTAATCCCTTTTCTACTTCCTGTGCATAGTCGAAGACTTTCTCATCGACGCCCATTTCTTTATAATAGTTCTTTAACTGATCCATCATAGATCCCCTTTTCTTTTAATATTGTAAGCATATATGTTAAAATCTCATCTTCTGACCCAAATTGTGATTTATCTACCATACAGACTTCCTTTTCTCTTCCAAACCAGGTCAGCTGACGCTTTGCAAAATGTCTGGTGTCTTTCTTGATCTGTTCGATCGTATCCTCCAAAGAAAGATTTCCTTCTAAATACTCAAACACCTGACGATACCCGATTCCCTGCATGGAAACCATTGTTTTTTCATATCCTTCTTCTTTTAATCGTTTTACTTCATCGATCAATCCTTGTTCCGCCATAATATCAACGCGGCGATTGATCCTGTCGTATAAGATATCTCTTTTGTGGTTTAATACAAAATAAGCAAAATTATATGGTGAGGTCTTTGCTGCTTCCTTCTCATTATGCTCTGAGATCGGATATCCATTTAATTTATAAAATTCTAATGCACGGATCACCCGCTTTACATTATTTTTATGAATCTTTTCTGTAGATTTTGGATCGACTTGTTTTAACATCTCGTATAAACTGTCGTTTCCTTCTCTTTTAGCTTTTTCTTCCAGTTGTTTTCTGTATTCCTGGTCTCCATCTTCTTTTGTGAAATCAATATCATATAAAAGACTTTGGATATAGAATCCTGTTCCACCAACGATCAGTGGAATCTTGCCTTTTGCATAGATTTCCTTTAGGGCATCTTTTGCCATCTGCTGAAATCTCGCTACATGAAATTCTTCTTTAGGATCAAGTTCATCCACCAGATAATGCTTGATCCCTTCCATCTCTTCCGGCATGATCTTGGCAGTTCCGATATCCATCTTCTTATAAACCTGCATAGAATCTGCGGAAATGATCTCTGCATCTAAGATCTTTGCTAATCGGATCGACAGTTCTGTTTTTCCAACTGCTGTCGGTCCTGTTAAAATTACCATTGGTTTCATCTATTTAAAATCCTTTCGGCATAAGTTCTGATAATCGATATGTTTCAAATCCATCTGGGCTTTGACAGATCACTTTCAGATCTGGATTGAATTCATGTAGAAACTGGCGGCAGATTCCACATGGATAAACCGTTTCTTTGTCACTGCCATTGGATGCGATCGCGATCATTTCAAAGTCATGATATCCTTCACTGACAGCTTTGACTGCCGCTGTTCTCTCTGCACAAATGGCTGCTCCATAAGAAGAATTCTCCACATTACACCCGGTGAATACTTTTCCTTCTTTGGTAAGAATTGCTGCTCCTACTTGAAATCTGGAATAAGGTGCGTATGCTTTCTCTTTTGCTTTATCTGCAAAATCTAATAATTCCTGATCTGTCATAGTCTTCCCTCCTTGTCTGGTTTCACTATACGATTCTCTTAAACTTCTTGTCTATCTCATACTTACTCATCTTGATGATCGTTGGTCTTCCATGTGGACACTGGTATGGATTTTCCAGCTTCATCAGTTCATCTAAAAGATGTTCTACTTCCATTAACGATACTCTCTGATTTCCCTTGATCGACATCTTACATGCCATTGTCGCAATCTTTGATGCGATCACTTCTGTATCCAAGGTACCATTTTCTTGACTTACCGCATCTAAAAGTTCCATAAATAAGTCTCTTTCCCCGATTCCATAGAGATTGGCTGGAACTTCCCGGATACAATATTCATTCCCTCCAAAAGATTCGATCGTAAATCCTAAACCTGCGAATGCATCTTTGTATCTTGTTAACGCTTCTGCTTCCGTCATAGAAACCGTCACAACCATTGGCGGTTCTAATCTCTGGCTGTATATTTCTTTTTCTTTGAAATTCTTCATCAGCCTCTCATAATTGACTTTTTCATGTGCTGCATGCTGGTCCATGATAAATAACTGGTCTTCGTACTCAATAAGCCAATATGTCTTAAAGAGCTGACCTAAGATCTTGCGGTCAGGTCTTGCCTGAACTGAAAATACTGGATCTTCTCTTAGTGTCATCTGATTGCTGCTTAATTCATCGGTCTTGTATTGTGGAAATTCTTTTTTCTGGGTATTGTAGTTTAAGCCTGCATAAGTCGGTTTCTTTGTATTTTTTGATGATTCGCTGGCTGTTAGTGTTTTCTTTACAGGATGTGACGGCTTTTCAATCTGTTGTTGTACAGCTTGCCTTTGCTTTTCAACCTGCTGTTGTACACCTTGCCCTTGCTGATCTACCTTCTGAACCTCTTCTTTCCTTCGGTTCACCTCAAATGGCTCAGGCTTTTTCACTTCTTTTGTCTTCGGCAATTCTTTCTTCTTCGGTGTCTCTCTTAATACATCCTGCACCAGATCTTTCTGAAGTAATGCCGCTCTGACTGCATCTACTACAAGCTCGTAGATTTCTCTTCCATTTCGGAAACGGATCTCCATCTTTGTCGGATGAACATTCACATCCAGCAGTTCCTGATCGATCTTGAAATCAAGGCACACAAATGGATATCTGTGTTTCATCGTAAAGGTGCGGTATCCTTCTTCGATTGCCTTGTAAATGATCGAGCTTTTGATATATCTTCCATTAATAAAGTAACTCTCATAGTTTCTGTTTCCTCTGGAAACATACGGTTTTGCGACAAATCCTGTGACTTTCACATCTTCATTTTGTGCTTCTAGCGGGATCAATGCTCCTGCCACATCTCGCCCATAAATATGATAGATGATGTCCTTTACCTTACCATTTCCAGAAGTATAAATCTTATTTTTATTGTTATGGATAAATTTAAATGAAATTTCCGGATGACTTAGGGCAATGTGTACCATCATCTGTTCTACATACCCTGCTTCGGTTGTCGCACTCTTTAAGAATTTTCTTCTTGCTGGCGTATTATAAAACAGATTCTTTACCAGAAATGTTGTTCCATCGGGTGCTCCGATATCGTCAAAAGCTTCTTCCTCGCCTCCATAGATCTTATAGGATACTCCGCTGAAACTTTCTGCAGTCTTCGTTACCAGCTCAACCTGTGCAACTGCGCTGATACTTGATAATGCCTCTCCTCGAAATCCAAGGGAAGATACACTTAACAGATCTTCAACCGAACGGATCTTGCTTGTCGCATGACGTAAAAATGCAGTCTTTACCTGATCTTTTGGAATTCCGATCCCATTGTCAGTTACCCTGATCAATGTCATTCCGCCGTCTTTGATCTCCACAGTCACTGCATTTGCTTTTGCATCCACTGCATTTTCCACAAGCTCTTTGACAACAGAAGCTGGCCGTTCAATAACTTCTCCTGCTGCAATATTATCGATCGTCTTTTGATCTAGTAATTGTATCTTCGCCATAAAATTACTCCTCGTTCTTTAACTTCTCCTGTAACACATATAAATAATTCAATGCTTCCAGCGGTGTCATGTCAGAAAGGTCTTTTTCTCTTAGTTCTGCCATAAATGGATGTTCCATCGTTGGTTCATCGCTTTCTCTGAAGAAACTTAACTGTTGTGCCTCTCCATATGGCATGATATCCTTCGCTCCTGACGTCAGATCATGTTCTTCTAATTCTCTTGCGATCTCTTTTGCTCGATTGATCACGGCATCTGGGACTCCGGCAAGTTTTGCAACCTGCACTCCATAACTCTTATCTGCACCACCTTTTACGATCTTACGCAGGAACACGATGTCATCTCCCTGTTCTTTGACAGCAATGCAGTAGTTATGTACACTGTCGATCTTACCTTCTAACTCTGTCAGTTCATGATAATGTGTCGCAAACAGAGTTTTTGCACCGAGGAGCTTGGAATTGCTGATATATTCCACAACTGCCCATGCAATGGACAACCCATCAAATGTACTCGTTCCACGTCCGATCTCGTCTAAGATCAACAAACTGTTTTTCGTTGCATTTCTTAAAATATTGGCAACTTCACTCATCTCAACCATAAATGTACTCTGTCCAGAAGCAAGATCATCTGATGCTCCAACCCTTGTAAAGATGCGATCTACGATACCGATATTTGCTTTCGCCGCTGGTACAAAGGAACCAATCTGTGCCATTAATACGATCAGGGCAACCTGCCTCATATAAGTTGATTTACCTGCCATGTTTGGTCCCGTGATGATCGCTACACGATTCTTCTTGTTATCAAGATATGTATCATTAGAAATAAACATATCATTTGGGATCACCTGCTCCACAACCGGATGTCTTCCATCCTTGATATCAATCGTCCCTCTGACATTTAACTTCGGACGTACAAAATGATTGCGTTCTGCGACATATGCAAGGGAGGCAAGTGCATCGATCTGTGCGATCACATTCGCTGTTCTTGAGATTCGTTCCATCTCTCCTGCTAATGTTTCACGGATCATAACATAAGTTTCATATTCTAACGCATACAGACGGTCTTCGGAACCTAGGATCGTATCTGCCAGCTGGTTTAATTCTTCGGTTGTGTAACGCTCGGAATTGGCCAGTGTCTGCTTACGGATATAATAATCAGGTACAAGATCTTTGTAGGAATTTGTCACATCTAAATAGTACCCAAATACTTTATTGAACTTGATCTTTAAGTTCTTGATCCCTGTTTTTTCACGTTCCCGTTCCTCAAGTTCCATCAACCATTGCTTTCCTTCTGTTTTAGCACGTTTTAATTTGTCTATATCTTCCTTGAATCCTTCCTTGATGATCCCACCTTCTTTGATCGCAAGCGGTGGTTCTTCAATGATGGAATCTTCCAAAAGATTGTGGATATCTTCCAATGGATCTAAATCTTCTCTTAATCCAGACAATAATGGATCTTTGCATTCTTCAAGAACTGTTTTGATCGCAGGCAGCAATTCCAACGATGTTTTAAATGCGATCATATCTCTTGGATTCGCTGTCTTATAACTTACTTTTGTCATTAAACGTTCCAGATCATAGATCGGATTTAAGTATTCTCTTAATTCTTCTCTTACGATCGTCTGATCCGTAAGTGTTGTGATCGCATCATATCTCTCTTCGATCTTTTTCTTATCCACCAATGGCTGCTCTACCATGTTTCTTAGCATTCTGGCACCCATAGCTGTTTTTGTCTTATCTAATACCCATAAGAGTGAACCTTTTTTTTGTTTATCACGTAATGTCTCACAAAGTTCCAAATTTCTACGGCTGGAGCTGTCGATGATCATAAATTCACTTGTCTCATAAGCTTCAATATGCATCAGATGATCCAGAGAACTCTTCTGTGTCTCATGAAGATATCCAAGCAATGCACCCGTTGCGATCACTCCCATTGGATGATCCACAAGTCCAAGACCTTCTAAATTTCCTACTTTGAACTGACGCTTGATCCTTTCCTCTGCCTGTTCTTCATCAAAATGGTATGGCTCAATGCTTGAGATCACGATCGACATCTTGTCTTTTAAGTAATCAAAATCCATGCCACTGATCAAAAATGCATCATTACAAACGATCTCTGCCGGCTCGAACTTGAAGATCTCATCTCTGACTTTCGCTAAACTATCCATTGATGTTGTTCTAAAATCCCCCGTTGTAACATCAACAAATGAAATTCCGTAACTTCCATCATTTGCAAAAATACACATCAGATAGTTATTTTTCTCATCATCAAGACTCTGCTGGGAAATATTCGTTCCTGGCGTTACAATACGCACGATCTCTCGTTTTACGATTCCCTTTGCCTGGCTTGGATCTTCAACCTGCTCACAGATCCCGACTTTATATCCCTTTTCTACTAATTTATTTAAATAGGAATCCACAGCATGATAAGGAACGCCACACATTGGTGCGCGCTCCTCAAGTCCACAGTTCTTCCCTGTTAATGTGATCTCTAATTCTTTGGATGCTGTCAGTGCATCATCAAAGAACATCTCATAGAAATCTCCGAGACGATAAAATAAGATACAATCTTTATTCTCT
This sequence comes from Anaerostipes hadrus ATCC 29173 = JCM 17467, assembly GCF_030296915.1. Lineage (NCBI taxonomy): Bacteria > Bacillati > Bacillota > Clostridia > Lachnospirales > Lachnospiraceae > Anaerostipes > Anaerostipes hadrus. The sequence goes on from NZ_AP028031.1 coordinate 2,036,203, forward strand.
TCTTTGATCTGCATATACTGTTGCATCATTGGTGTCAGTTTTCCTTTTTTAGCCATGGATCTGCTCTCCCATATAATAGAAACCTTTTTCCTCAACTAATTTAACATCTGCCATTGTACCAATCTGTTCTTTACATCCTTTAAAATGAACTAACAGGTTATTTTCCAATCTTCCTGTTAACATTCCTTCTTCGTGCGTATTCTCTTCTTCGATCAGAACTCTCTCGATATCTCCGACTTTCTTCTTGCAATTCTTTGCAGATGTCTCTTTTAATAAGGCAAGAAGTCTGTCAAAACGATCTTTGATCACATCTTTGTCCACCTGATCTTCCATGCTCGCTGCTGGTGTTCCGGAACGTTTCGAATATACATATGTGTATGCACTGTCAAATCCAACTTCTCTTACAACATCTAATGTCTCCTTGAAATCTTCTTCTGTTTCTCCAGGGAATCCTACGATAATATCTGTTGTAAAAGACACTCCAGGGATTCTCTCCTGAATCTTCTTAGCAAGTGCCACATACTGTTCTTTTGTATAATGACGATTCATCAATTTTAACAGGCGGCTGCTTCCTGACTGCATTGGAAGATGCATATGTTTACATACTTTCTTGCTTGTTGCCATCACTTCGATCAGATCATCCGATAAATCCTTTGGATGTGGTGTCATAAAACGGATTCTTTCTAGTCCTTCGACTTTCTCTACTTCTCTTAATAATTCAGCAAATGACATTGGTTCTTCTAATGTCTTTCCATAAGAATTTACATTCTGTCCAAGAAGCATCACTTCTTTGACACCTTCTGATACGACCTGCTTTACTTCTTTGATGATATCTTCCGGCTTACGGCTTCTTTCTCTTCCTCTTACATATGGCACGATACAGTAACTGCAGAAGTTATTGCATCCATACATAATATTAACTCCACATTTGAATGAGAATTTACGGTCACTTGGAAGATCTTCCACGATCTGGTCTGTATCTTTCCAGATATCAACGATCATTCCCTTGGAGTCTACTCTTGCTTTTAATAATTCTGCTAATTTAAAGATATTGTGCGTTCCAAAGATGATATCTACAAATTTATAGCTTGAACGAATCTTCTCAATCACATGCTCTTCCTGCATCATACATCCACATAACCCGATCATCATCTGTGGATTTCTCTCTTTCATCTTCTTAACCTGCCCCAAATGTCCATATAATTTTGTATTGGCATTCTCACGAACTGTACATGTATTAAAGATCAGGAAGTCTGCTTCTTCTGTTTCAACTTCTTCATATCCGATCGTTTCTAAGATTCCTAATAACTTTTCAGAGTCTTTTTCATTCATCTGGCAGCCAAATGTGGTTACATGGCATGTGAGCTTTCTTCCTAATTCTTCAGACCTTTTCTGAACCCATTTTTTCATTTCTTCCATATATTCATACTGTCTTGACGACTCGTTCTTTAACTGTTCCATTCTATTATTTCTCCTACTTTTATAATTCATCTCTATTTTTACAGTATCGTTAATTATAACAAATTTGAATGAGTCATGCAATGTATATGAGAAAAACGAAACAACAGAATAAGGGAGCCAGACCAGATTGTTTAGACCTTTTAAAATCTATCGTTTGTTTAAATCTTTAATAAAAATCCACCAATAATTTACACTATCAAACTAAAATTTTTCTTGTCACATTGCTTCGTTTAAAGTAAAATATAAGTAATGTTTATGTTAAGTTATTGTTAAGAAGGAGAACTATCGTATGAACTATACTATCATACTTGCTCTGATGGGAGGCCTTGGCCTCTTTCTTTATGGGATGAAACTGATGAGCGATGGACTTGAGAAAGCTGCCGGTGCGAAGCTTCGCCGGATTCTTGAAATATTTACTACAAACCGTTTAACGGGTATGTTAGTCGGAATCTTTTTTACCGCTGTTATTCAGTCCTCTAGTGCTGCTACTGTTATGGTAGTCAGCTTTGTAAATGCAGGGCTTATGAACCTGTCTCAGGCTGCTGGAGTTATCCTTGGTGCTAACATTGGTACTACTGTTACTTCCCAGCTTGTTTCTTTTAACCTTTCTGAGATTGCCCCTGTCTTTTTAATGGCGGGTGTTATTATGGTATTATTTATAAATAATCCTACCGTTCAGAAAGTGGGAGAAGTTATTCTTGGATTTGGTGTTTTATTTATGGGATTAACTTCCATGTCAAGTGCTATGTCTGTGTTAAGGGATTCACCTTTGATCACATCTTACCTTCAGACGCTGGATAACCATTTCCTTGGTGTTTTATTTGGATTTATCATGACTGCGATCTTACAGAGTTCTTCTGTTACTGTAAGTATCGTTCTTTTGATGGCATCTCAGGGATTATTACATCTTCCAATCTGCTTCTTTATTATTCTTGGATGTAATATGGGATCTTGTGTGTCCGCATTGCTTGCCAGCTTAAGTGGTAACAAAGGTGCAAAACGTGCTGCGATGATCCATTTCTTATTTAATGTATTTGGAAGTATCATCATCTTTACAGGACTTAGCTTTGCACTTACTCCTATCACAAACTTTTTCTTAAGTATTTCCGGTGGAAATCTTGGACGAAGTGTTGCAAATGCTCATACAACATTTAAGATCATTGAAGTATTATTTATGTTCCCATGTACACCTTTAGTTGTTGCATTAACAGAGAAGATCATCCGTGGAAAAGATGAAAAAGTTCACCATAATGAACTGCAGTATATTACAGAGATTTCCTTAAAATCTCCTGCAACAATGATCCCTCAGGCGAAGAATGAGTTAAGACGTATGGCTAATATGGCACAGGAGAATTTAGACCATGCCATCCACGGATTTCTAAATCAATCCGATGAATTTGTTGATAAAATCTATCATCGCGAGGAAGATATCAATAATGTCAGTCATGCGATCACTGATTATCTGGTAAAGTCCAACCAGCTATCACTGCCTTTAGCCGATCAGAAGATCTTGGGTTCCATGTTTTATGTTGTTAATGATATCGAACGTATCGGTGATCACGCAGAAAATTTTGCTGATTTTACAAAAACAGAGATCAAACATAACACTGGACTTACTGGAGATGCAAAAGAAGAAATCAAAAAGATGTACACTGCTGTTTCCAAACTGTTAAAACTTTCCCTGGAGTGTTTCATGGAACAAGATGGTGTCAACAAACCTGAAGAAAAGCTTGCTGAGATTGCAATTCTGGAAGCTTCGATTGACAAAATGGAACGCAGATATCAAAAACACCATATCAAACGTCTTGCCAAAGGCGAATGTGAGCCAAGAGCTGGTTTATTGTTCTCCGATATGCTTTCTGAATTAGAGCGTATTGCTGATCATAGTGTGAATATTGCTTATTCCATGAGTGATGAAGATGAAGATGAAATACTTGCTGCTGAGAATGAAGCCCTCACTGCTAAAAATTAAATTTGAGTTGAACCTAGAATATAAGAAAAGGATCTGCAAACCCTTTTGATACTTTATGTATCTTTGATCTGCAGATCCTTTTTCTTTTTTTCTTTTATAACTCTATCACTTTATAATCTATAGGTGCTACATTTGTCTTGATCACAGCGTTGCTCAAGTTCTTTAACAGCGCCTGTAATGCATTCTCATTGACCCCTTCTTTGACCTTGTTGAGATCTAGATTGATCTCTTCTTTTTTCATCGTCGGATTGACGAGAAGTAATATTGCTTTGTTCTCACTTGCTTCTCCAAAGACATCTTTTTTCTCGCTGATAAATCTTAAGATCGCAAGGACATTTTCAGTCGGTGCCATATATAATGCATATCCTGTCTGTAAGACTTTTTCACGGTTTCTAAGGCTAGTCAGTCTCAAAACTTCCTGATAGGTTTCTTTGTCATTTTCAAAAAATGCTCCTCGGTTAAATGGGTCCATCAGTCCATGCATTCCATATTCGTCTCCATAATAAATGCATGGCATTCCTGGGACAAAGAACTGAACTGCCATTGCAAGTCTTGTGAGTGCTTTTCCTTTCTGATCCATCTTTGATGTTATAACATATTCTGCCTGCTGCTCTCTCGATGGCAGATTCTCATTCATTCCAGTTGCAAGTGTTGTCCGAATTCTTGGAATATCATGAGAAGATAACAGGTTCATCAGTGCATAATACAATGGTTTTGGATAATTACACTGCTGGGATATCAAGAATGTCTTCATATCTTTGGCACTTTGATTACCGAGTAAATAATCTGTAACGTTGACTTTCAGCGGATAGTTCATTGCGCTGTCTAAGCCTTTACCCAAAGCATATTTACGTTTCGTTCCGTAACTTTCTTTGGTTGTGACATCTTCCCATACCTCACCGATCAGTGTATAATTCTTGAATTTCTTCTTTAATTCACTTCGCAATTTAAAGATAAATTCATCTGGAAGTTCGTCTGCAACATCCAGACGGAATCCTGATGCTCCAAGTTTTAACCAATGTTTGATCACCGAATCTTCTCCTGTGATAATGTAATCAACAAACTTTTCATTTAATTCATTGACTTCCGGCAGTGTTTCAAACCCCCACCAGCTCTTATAAGTTCCATCTTCGTTAAAGTCATACCAATCATAGTACTTTGACTCTTCCCCTTGATATGCCCCTGGTTCTTCGTAATTTCCCTTTTTGTTAAAATAGACACTATCATCCCCAGTGTGGGAATATACCCCATCCAAGATCACATGAATCCTGCGTTCTTTTGCAAGCTGGCATAGCCGCTTAAAATCTTCGTTATTTCCAAGGAATGGATCGACTTTCTTATAATCTGATGTATTATAGCGGTGGTTTGATGCTGCTTCTCCAATCGGATTCAGATAAATACAACTGATCCCCAATCGTTTCAGATCATCAAGTTTGGATATGATTCCCTCAATATCTCCACCAAAATAATCACATGGATCATAAAATTCTTTTCCTGGAAGTGGTCCAAATACTGGCTGTTCTTCCCAGTCATCATGCAGATAGACCGTTCTTCCCATACTTTCATGATATGCTTTCCCACGTTTCATATTTTCTTTGTTTCCCTGACAGAAACGATCTGGGAAAATCTGATACATGATTCCTTTTGACATCCACCTTGGGGTATCGAAATCTCCTTCATATACGGTAATCTGAAAACTATCCGGGTTGTCATCAACGATCATTCCTTCTCCTTGTGTCTTCCCATGTCTGGCTCCATAAAAATAACATTTCCCATGTTCCCAGATTCTGAAATAATACCAGACAACACCTGCTTCACTGGTCATCTTTATGTGTTCTTCCATGCAGTCTTTTTTTCGTTTCATCTCATACTCCCGGTGAAAACTTTCAGAATACATGATGATCTCTGCCTTATTGACTTCCTGCCCTACATCATACAGGCGGATCATCATCTCGCTTCCACATGTGACTGCACCTACGGGAGTTCTGTATTTTTCTACTGACGCGTTATGAATCATAATTTAATCTCATCTTTTTTGTAACTCTTATTTTACTGGTTTCAGATTCCAGATTTTTTCATTATATTGTTCAATCGTTCGGTCTGATGAAAAATATCCGGATTTTGCTGTATTAACAACTACTTTTTTGATCCATTCATCCTTATGATCGACATACAAACGATATACTTTTTCATATGTTTCGATATAAGACGGAAAATCTGCAAGTATGTAATATGGATCTGCCTCTCCATATTCCCCAAATAAAAGATTCTGGTAAATCTCTGAATATTTTCTGTTTCCGTATCGTAACAGATTTCCTTCGATCAGACAATTACATACATCACGGATTCCTGGATGATTCTCGAAAATAATCCCTGGATTGTATGTATGGTACATTTTTTTATTGTAATTACCCTCAGCGCTGTCTCCGAAAATAAAGATATTCTCCTGACCTACACGCTCTGCGATCTCTATATTGGCTCCATCCATAGTGCCGATCGTCAATGCACCATTCATCATAAATTTCATATTTCCTGTTCCAGATGCTTCCATTCCTGCGGTAGAAATCTGCTCACTGATATCTGCTGCCGGAATCAGCATCTCCGCAACCGATACACAATAATTTTCTACGAAAACCACCTGAATCTTTCCGTCCATATCTGGATCTTTATTCACCATTTCCTGAATGGAATGGATCAGCCTTATGATCTCTTTTGCCCTAGCATATCCCGGTGCTGCTTTCGCCGCAAAAATAAATGTGATCGGTGTTGTAATACATACTGGATCTTTTTTGATCTTCTGATATATATAAATGATATGCAGACATTTTAACAGCTGTCGTTTATACTCATGCAAACGTTTGCAATGAACATCAAAAATAGATTCTGGGTTCACTTCGATCCCTTGCTTTTCTTTGATATACTTTGCAAAACGGATCTTATTATTTCGTTTGACCTTCTCATATTTTTTACAAAATTCTTTGTCATCTTTATATGGAAGGATCTGTTCAAACAGACGGTAATCCTTTAAAATATCCCCTTTCACATACTCTCTTACCAGATGATATAGCCCCTGATTGGCCAGTGCTAACCAGCGTCTGTGTGTGATCCCATTTGTGATCGCAAGATATTTTTGTGGAAAGATCTGATAAGATCCTTTAAAAATCCTCGTTTTTAAAATATCAGCGTGAAGATTTGAAACACCATTGATCCTGCGGCAAAGAGCTACGCATAGGTTTGCCATGCGGATCTCATTGTTTCCGATCACTGCCATCTGTGCGATCTTTTCTTCTTCCTTGCTGTAATATACGGAAAGTTTCTGACAGTATTTCTCATTGATCGCGCAAATGATCTGATAGATTCTTGGAAGCAGTAAACGAAACATATTCTCATCCCAACATTCCATTGCTTCTGTCATGATCGTATGATTCGTATAATGAAATATCTTCTTGACCATACCATATGCCTCATCCCATCCAAAATCTTCTTCATCCATCAAGATCCTCATAAGTTCTGGCATCGCCAATGCCGGATGTGTCTCATTGATCTGAATGACAACATGTTCTGGCAAGGAGTTCAGATCATCAAATACTGCTTTATGTCTCTTGATCATCGACTGCATCGTTGCAGATGCCAGAAAATAAAACTGTTTTAAACGCAGCATTTTACCCTGCATATGATCATCTGACGGATATAAGACTTTCGAGATTGCTTCTGCAAATGTCTGGTCTGCCATCGCTTTATCATAGATTCCTTCATTAAACGAATGAAAATCGAACCGCCGCTTGCTTCTGGCACTCCACAGACGAAGAGTTGCTGGCGTCTTAGTCTTGTATCCAATGATCGGTACATCATATGGGACTGCAATGACGGTATTATAATCTTTATGTTCAATCTTTAATCCATTCTCTGTCCAGTTTTCTTGAATCGTTCCATTAAAATGTACTTCCACACTTAATTCCGGGCGCTCGATCTCCCAAACATTTCCATCTCTTAACCAGTCATCTTCCATCTCAATCTGCGTTCCATCTACAATTTTCTGACGAAACATTCCATATTCATATCGGATCCCGCATCCGAGTACTGGAAGTTCCATCGTAGAAAGTGAATCCAAAAAACATGCTGCCAGTCGTCCTAGTCCTCCATTTCCAAGTCCTGCATCATTTTCTTCATCCGTGATCTTATCAAAATCAAGTCCCATCTCCCAGAATGCTTCCCGATATGCCTCATATAATCCTTGATTGATCAGATTATTAGAAAATGCCCTTCCCATCAAAAATTCGGCTGACATATAGTAAAGTTTCTTAACTCCTTGCTCTTGTATCCTTTTTCTGCTGTCTGCCCAGGATATCATGATATCATCCCTGATACACTCCGCTGCTGCCTTATAGATCTCATCATTTGTTGCCTCACTGATCGTTCTTCCAAGTGCATGAATTAATTTATTCTCAATCCGTTGTCCGATCTTATTGCTGTCCATATAGTCCATTGTGATCTAAGCCTCCTTTCTAGTCTTTATCTTTGACCTGTAAATTTATCTCATTTTTTGTCTTTATGAAGAATGGGCATCTTAAAATAAGATGCCCATTCTTCTTTTGAATTTATAATACACTATTATACATATCAAGATAAATCTTTGCAGATTTTGCAAAACTGTTATCGGATTCCATCGCTCTTTGGATCAATCCATGTTTTCTCTTTGGACTCTGCAATGTCTGTAATGCATAACGGATTGCTCCCAGCATCTCATGTGCATTGTAGTTTGCAAATGAGAATCCATTTCCTGTGTCCTCGTATTCATTGTAACTTTGTACTGTATCACGAAGTCCACCTGTCTCACGTACGATTGGAAGTGTTCCATAACGAAGTGCGATCATCTGAGAGATTCCACATGGTTCAAATTTGGATGGCATTAAGAAGAGATCACTTCCTGCATAAATCTGGTGTGCAACTGCATTATCATATGCGATATATGAGCATACTCTTCCTTTGTATTTTTCTTCCATGTAACGGAAAAATTCCTCATATTCATAATCACCCGTTCCGAGAATGACAAATGCGACATTCTCTGTACACATGATCTCATCCAACATGTATTTCACAAGATCCAGACCTTTCTGCTCTGTTAATCTTGTAACCATACCGATGATCGGAACTCCTGGTGTGATCGATAATCCAAGAGCCTTGATCAGTTCCTGTTTATCTTTCTTCTTTCCAGAAAGATCATCTTTGTTAAAATGATATGGAATCAATGGATCTGTCTCTGGATTAAATTCTTCCTGATTCATTCCATTTAAGATTCCCCATGTATCTCCTGCTCTCGCATTTAAGATACCTTCCTGACGGTATGCAAATGCTGGATCACGAATCTCCTGTGCATAAGTTGGACTTACTGTGCTTAAACGATCTGCAAACACAAGTGCTGCTTTCATGAAACTTGCACATTCATAGTTATGCATAAATTCTGGTGTGTCATACTTTGGATCGATTCCTAACCAATGTTCAAACTGATCGAAACCAAATTCTCCTTGATACATCATATTATGGATCGTAAAGATCGTCTTTGCATGTCCAATATCCCAATGTCCGTACTGTGTGCGGAGTAAGATAGGGATCAGACCTGTCTGCCAGTCATTGCAATGGATGACGTCTGGAATAAATCCAATACGGCTTGCTGCTTCGATCACTGCACGGCAGAAGAACGCATACTGCTCTCCTTCTGCAAGTCCACCACGATATACCGCATCACCAAAAAATCCTTCATTATCGATCAGATAATATGTAACTTCATTATAAACCAGTTCTTCTACACCTACATATGTTTCCCCACCACTAAAATTGATGTTGAAATCTGCCAGATGTCTTGTCTGTGCGCCATATTTCCCTTTCATCTGACTATGAAACGGCATGATCACACGGGCATCCGCACCGATCTGATTCAATTCCTTTGGAAGGGTTCCCATAACATCCGCTAGCCCTCCAAGCTTCACAAATGGTGCACACTCTGCCCCTGCAAGCAGCACTTTCAGTGAATTGTTATTACTCATTAACACTTGCTCCTTTCGGAATAAATACTGGATGGTTTGATGATCCTGATAAGTGTGCATTTGAATAAACTTTTACGTGTCGGTCTAAAATTGTATGGTTGATCTCTGCCTGTGGTGCGATAAATCCTTCTGCCATAACAACAGAATTCTTGATCACAGCTCCCTCTGCAATCTGTGATCCACGGAAGATGACAGAGTTTTCAACTTCACCATCAATCTCACATCCACTACTGATCAGGCTGTTGCTGACTTTCGCATTTGGTCCGTATTTTGCTGGTGCTCCATCGGCAGATTTTGTGTAAATTCTTCTATTACCCAAGAATAATTCTTTGTAAACATCTGGTTTTAACATATCCATATTTACATTGTAATATGCTTCTAAAGATGTAATACATCCTACATATCCTTTATATTCATATCCCTGAATTACAAGACGATCGAAGTTTGGAACGATAACATCAAAGAAAAAGTGTTTCTTATTATGTGCGATCGCTGTCTCAATAAAATCGATCAATAATGTTGTCTTCATGATATAAGCATCCATGCTCTTCTTATTTGAACGATGTTTTCCTTCAGAATAGCACATATCAAGAACTTTATCGTCTTCATCTGTTTTTAAATAAACACCATCATAATCGCAGTTTGTTGAATCATCACTGTTATCAAAATACATCAGTGTGATATCTGCTCCTGATTTGATATGTTTATCTAACATATCCTGAAAATCTGCATTACAGATCACATAAGAACGTCCTAATAATACATATTTTTCTTTTGCTTTCTTTAAAAATCCAAGTGTTCCACGAAGTCCATCCATAACACTTGCGTATTCTCCGGATGGAGATGCATCATTAATATATGGTGGGAAGATATATAATCCTCCACGTTTTTTGTTTAATCCCCAGTCTTTTCCTGAATTCACATGGCTCAACAGTGAATCGTAATTTCTTCTTGTTAATAATCCTACATTCTTAATCCCTGCATTTACCATGTTACTTAACATAAAGTCAACTGTACGATAACGTCCACCAACCGGAAGTGCTGATAAACTTCTGGAGCGTACAAGGTCTTTTAATTTTCTATTTTCTTCTCCTGCATTGATAATACCTAACATCTGTTTATCCATATCTTCAATCCTCCTAGTGTAAGATGGTATCTGGGTAGATCATTGCTCCGTCTTCAACAGTCGCATTCTCTAATGCAACACAATGATATCCGATTACAGTTACATTATTTCCTTCTCCAACCTTGCATCCCTGCTCGATGACTACTTCTTCATCGATCAGTGCTTTGTCGATCTGACAGTCTGTTCTTACAACAGTATCTTTCATGATCACACTGTTCTTAACTACACTGCCTTTTCCGATCTTAACACCAGAATGGATGACACAGTTCTCTACTTCACCTTCAATAACACATCCATCGGCAAGAATAGAATTCTTAACAGATGCACCTGGTGCTATATAATGAGGAGGTAATGAGAAGTTTCTTGTGTAGATTCTCATCTTATCATCATTTAAGTCAATCTGAGGATTTTCATCCAGAAGTTCCATATTAGCTTCCCATAAACTGTCGATCGTTCCTACATCTCTCCAGTATCCATCAAATGAGTAAGCATACATCTTTCTTCCATCTTCTAACATTCTTGGAATAATGTTCTTACCAAAATCGTGTTCTGACTCTGGATCATTTCCATCATCGATCAGATACTGACGGATCAGTTTCCATTTAAAGATATAGATACCCATAGAAGCTTTTGTACTCTTTGGTTCTGCTGGTTTTTCTTCGAATTCATAAATACGTTCATCTTCATCTGTATTCATGATTCCAAAACGTTTTGCTTCTTCATAAGTTACATTCAGAACTGAGATCGTACAATCTGCACCTTTCTCTTTATGATACTGAAGCATCTTGTCATAATCCATGGTACAGATCTGGTCACCAGATAATACAATGATATGATCTGGATCAAAATTATCAATGAAATTGATGTTCTGATAAATCGCATCTGCCGTTCCACGGTACCAGTTACCTGTTTCTCCCTTCATATATGGAGGTAAAACATAAGCACCTCCGTTTAAGCTGTCAAGATCCCAGAATCCTCCAGTACCAATATATGCATTTAACTCCAGTGGTTCATACTGTGTTAAAACTCCGACTGTGTCAATTCCTGAGTTTGTACAGTTTGACAGTGGGAAGTCAATGATCTTATATTTTCCACCATAGGATACGGCTGGTTTTGCTTTCTTCTGAGTTAATGCGAACAATCTGCTTCCTTGTCCCCCTGCAAGCAGCATCGCAACGATTTCTTTTTTGTTAATCATAGCTCTTTGTCCTCCTTTATTTTACACCTTGATCATTATTCTTTTTTGTTCTTCTTGTCTTGCTTGTTCTTTTTTTTGGCTGTTCCTCTTCTTTCTCTGTTGTTTGCTTTGTTACCTTTATATCTTCTTTTTTTGGAGTGTCTTTCTTAGTCTCCGGCGCCTCTTCTTTTGTTACTTTCTTTGTAACTTCCAGCTTTTTCTCTACTGTTTTCTTCACAGCTTCTGTTTTCTTCTCCTGTGCTGCCTTCTTTGCTGGCTCTGCTTTCTTTGCAGTGGCTTTCTTTGCCGGCTCTGCCTTCTTTGCTGCACTCTTTCGTGGTTTTGTCTCCACTTCCTCGATCTTATAGTAAACAACACTTAGTGGTTTTAAGGAAATTTCTGCTGCCTGTTGGTAAACAGCTTTCTTTCCTTCAGATGGTACTTTCACCTTCTTCGTTGAAACTTTAGATTCGGAAACATCTCCATCTCCACCAAAATCAAGCTCACTGCTGTCTAAGATCTTCGTAAGTTTTGATTTCTTTGGTAATGGAACCTTGTATTTATCCCATTCCATCGGTGTAAAATTGCAGACACAAAGAATCTGTTGTTGTTTTCTTCCTCTGCCCTTCTTATTCTTTCGTATAAATGCTACAACACTGTGGTCTGCATCACGTTGCAAGCACCATTCAAATCCTGCTGGATCCTGATCTAATTCATATAATGCCGGTTCAGATTTGTAAATCTCATTTAGTTTAGCTACATATTTGTGGAAAGAATCATGCATCTCATACTGATCGATCAAGAACCAGTCAAGCTGTTCTTTGTCTCTCCATTCTACAAATTGGGCGAATTCTCCACCCATAAATAATAATTTCTTTCCTGGATGTGCCATGGTAAATCCATATAATGTTCGCAGTGAAGCAAACTTCTCATCATATGCACCATACATCTTATTGATCATAGAACCTTTGCCATGAACAACCTCATCATGTGAATATGGAAGAATGTAATTCTCACTGTAAGCATAATCCATAGAGAAAATGATCGCTCCATGATTATCCTTACGATACAATGGATCAAGTTCCATATAGTAAAGAGTATCATGCATATATCCCATATTCCACTTGTAAACAAATCCTAGTCCTTCCGGATCATCAACATCACTTGTTACCTTTGGATATGCTGTTGATTCTTCTGCGATCGTCAAGAATCCCTCATGTGTTGTACGAAGTGCTTCGTTTAGATTGCGAAGGAAATCAACTGCTTCATAGTTGATATTGGTTCCATCTTCATTCGGCACATATTCTCCTTCCTGTTTCCCAAAGTCAAGATATAGCATTGCAGATACAGCATCAATACGAATTCCATCGATATGATAAATATCTGCAAAGAACATCGCACTTGAGATCAAGAAGCTCTGTACTTCTGGTTTCCCATAGTTAAATAATAAAGTTCCCCAGTCAGGCTGGCTTCCCTTCCTTGGATCCTCATGATCATAAATATGCGTTCCATCAAACATTGCCAGTCCATGTTCATCTCTTGGAAAATGTGCTGGGACCCAGTCAAGGATGACACTGATCCCTGCTTTATGTAACTCATTGATCATATAATTGAAATCTTCTGGTGTTCCATATCTTGATGTTACACCGTAATATCCTGTTACCTGATATCCCCAAGAAAGATCATATGGATATTCTGTGATCGGCATCAGTTCAACATGTGTATATCCCATCTCTCCAAGATAAGGAATCAGCATGTCCGCAATCTCACGATAATTATAAAATTCTCTCTCTTCTTCCTGCGGCATTCTCCATGTTCCAAGATGCAGCTCATAGATAGACATTGGCTGATCTAATGCCTGGCGTTTCTTCCTCTGATTGATAAAACGTTTATCAGACCATTTAAAATCATCGAAATCCCAGACTTTCGAAGCTGTATCTGGTCTGCATTCTGCATAAAATGCAAAAGGATCACTCTTATATCTGCAGATTCCATCATAGCCTTCTACATGATATTTATACAGATCACCTTTCTTCAGTCCTTCAATCTCGATCGTATAGATCCCGTCTTTGTCACCTTTCATCGGATGCGCAAGAGGATTCCAGAAATTGAAATCACCTACGACACTGACTGACTTTGCATTTGGAGCCCAAACAGTAAATCTGTGAGTCTTTGTCTTCTTCTGATAATGGCATCCAAATGTCAGGTATGCCTGCCTTGCCTTTCCCGTCTGAAACAAATACAAATCCTCACGATTGATAGTTTCATTCATAGTATAACTCCTCCTTAAAACTTCAAAACAAAGAATTCTTGTGATTGAATCCCACACTTACAGAAAATCTTATCTTATAAGACTTCTTTGTGAAACTAAAAAGTCTAATAAAATAAAAAAGCGTAAACAACCACGAACAATCTTCTTGCAAATGGCTTATTTACGCTTTTATAGTCATATCTTTAATTTCTATAGGTATAATAAAAATGTGACACGTTGTCATCTTACAAGATATTTTCATATTCAAAGAACAATGTACTGTAAATATCTTTCGTTTCTAGTCCACTTTCTGGTTGTTTATCTGCTGTTCAAAAAGTGTTTGTTTCACTAACTTTATTATACCAAATCTTTTCATATATTTCAACAAATTGTACAACATTTAATGCACTATTTATATCCATATTGTGAAATTCATCCAAGCAATTTAATATACAGATGTAGAATTTCTCATTTTAGGATCATATCCTGCTTTTTTCAAGGATTTAATGATCTTATTTTTATGTTCTGTACCGAATGCTTCCATTGTGATCGTAAGTTCTACCGCACTATTTCTGTTGATACTTACGAACTGGTTATGCTCTAGTTTGATAATATTTCCCTGTGCATCTGCGATCACATCAGAAACTTTATTTAACTCTCCTGGTTTGTCTGGAAGGAATACAGATACCGTAAAGATTCGATCTCTCATGATCAATCCATGCTGTACTAAAGATGCGATCGTAATGACATCCATATTTCCACCACTGATGATAGAAACTACTTTCTTATTCTTAACATCCAGATGTTTTAATGCTGCAATTGTTAGTAATCCAGAGTTTTCTGCTAACATCTTGTGATTTTCTAACAAGTCTAAGAAACATGGGATCAGTTCTTCATCTTCTACTGTGATGATATCATCAAGGTTTTCCTGAATATATGGAAAAATGATCTTTCCTGGTGTCTGTACTGCTGTACCATCTGCGATCGTGCTGACATGATCACATGACACTACTTTTCCTGCTTCTAATGAAGCTTTCATACATGCTGCTCCTGCTGGTTCTACACCGATCACTTTAATCTTTGGATTTAACAGTTTGGCAAGTGTTGAAACACCTGTTGCAAGTCCGCCTCCACCGATTGGTACAAGGATGTAATCTACGGTTGGAAGTTCTTTAAAGATATCCATTGCGATCGTTCCCTGCCCTGTTGCAACCGTTGGGTCATCAAATGGATGAACAAATGTATATCCATGTTCTGCTGCAAGGTCTAATGCGTGTGCACATGCTTCATCATAAACATCTCCATGAAGGATCACTTCTGCTCCAAGATCTTTTGTTCTGTTAACCTTTAACAGTGGAGTGGTTGTTGGCATAACGATCGTTGCTTTGACTCCCTGTCTTGCTGCTGCCAATGCAACACCCTGTGCATGGTTTCCAGCAGATGCTGTGATCAATCCTTTTGCTTTTTCTTCTTCAGATAATGTACTGATCTTGTAATATGCACCACGGATCTTGTAAGCTCCAGTCAACTGCATGTTCTCAGGTTTTAGATAAACATCGTTTCCTGTCTGATCTGAAAAATAATCACTTTTGATCAGCTTGGTAGGAAGGACAACCTCCTGCACTTTATTATATGCAGCTTCAAAATCTTTTAGTTCTAACATTTTAATTTTCTTCTCCTTTTTCGAATAATGCATTGACAAACATATCTGGATCAAATCTCTGAAGATCATCAACCTGTTCCCCAATACCAATGTATTTTACTGGAATTCCAAGTTCTGACTGGATTGCGATCGCGATTCCGCCTTTTGCTGTTCCATCTAATTTCGTCAAAATAATTCCTGAAATGTCTGTTGCTTCTTTAAACTGTTTTGCCTGTGCCATGGCATTTTGTCCAGTTGTTCCATCTAAGACGATCAGTGTCTCTAAATAAGCTTCACTGTATTCTTTTTGGATGATACGATTGATCTTGCTTAACTCATTCATCAGATTCTTCTTATTATGAAGTCGTCCTGCTGTATCACATAACAACACATCGACATCTCTTGCTTTTGCTGCTGCTACCGCATCATATACAACAGCCGCAGGATCTGCACCCTCTGCTTGACTGATGATATCAACCCCAGCACGATTTGACCATTCTTTGAGCTGTTCGATCGCTCCAGCACGGAATGTATCCGCAGCTGCCAGTAATACTTTTTTTCCTTGTCCTTTTAATGATGCTGCAAGTTTTCCAACAGATGTTGTTTTTCCTACACCATTTACTCCAATGACAAGAACGACACTCTTTTTATCAATAAAATCATAAGCACTATCTTCCAGTCTCATCTGATCCTTAATAGAATCAATCAAAAGCTGTCGGCATTCTTCCGGCTCTTTGATCTTATTTTCTTTTACTTTTTTCTTCAGATCTTCAATGATATTCATTGTTGTATCAATTCCCATATCACTCATGATCAAAATCTCTTCCAGCTCTTCATAAAAATCCTCATCTATTCCAGAAAATCCGCTGAAAATAGAGTCAAAACTTGAGGCAATATTATCTCTTGTTTTACTTAATCCCTGTGCAAGTCTTTTAAAAAATCCTTTTTTCTCTGACATAGCCATTCTCCTTTTATTCATCTAAATCATTCTCGATCAAATTTACAGAAACCTGAGTTGAAATACCTTTTTCCTGCATCGTGATCCCATATAAAACATCTGCTGCCATCATCGTTCCTCTTCGATGTGTGATCACGATAAACTGTGTATCCTTTGTAAGTTTATGCAGATACTTTGCAAATCTTGTGACATTTGAATCATCCAATGCCGCTTCAATCTCATCCAGGAGACAAAACGGAGATGGTTTTAAATTCTGGATCGCAAATAATAATGAAATCGCTGTTAAAGCTTTCTCTCCACCTGATAACTGCATCATATTCTGAAGTTTCTTTCCTGGAGGCTGTGCAATGATCCTGATTCCAGATTCTAATACATCATCATCTGTAAGTTCCAATCTTGCTTCTCCACCACCAAATAATTCCACGAATACTTCCTGAAATACTCGTTTGATGTCTTTAAACTTTGCATTAAACTGACGGCGCATCGCATCTTCCAGTTCTTCCATCAAACCTGTCAGATGTGCTTCTGCTGTCACGATATCTTCATGCTGTTTCTGCATAAATTCGTAACGTTCGGAAACTTCTTTATAATCTTCGACTGCATTGATATTAACTGGTCCAAGGTTCTTGATCTTATTTTTTAACTCAGAGATCGTTTCCTTAACTTTTGTAAGGCTCTGCGTCTCATCCAGATCGATCCTCTGTTTTGCCTGATGATATGTGATCTCGTAATTCTCCCACATATAATCCAAAAGCTCTTTTTTCTTTCCTTTGCGATTCTCTCTCTGACTCTCCAGACGATACATTTCTTTGTCATATCCACTGATACGTTCAAGCATCTCTTCGCGTTCTTTAAGGATATCCTTATAAAGGACTTCTTTCTCCTTCACTTCTTCCTGCATCTTCTGATGCCTGTTCTGATCTTCTATGATCTTTCGTTCCATTGCTTCGCATGATTCTTTTAAATGTCCAATCTGCTGTTTTAATGCTTTTACATTCTCATTGATACTTCCAGTATCTTTCTGATTTTCTTGAACCTCTTCTGATAGATGTTCGATCTCAGATCTTACTCGCTCCTGATTATTCTCCTGAAATTCTAACTTCTGTGATTCTTTGCTTAACTGCATATGAACCTTGGAAACTTCCATTGCATGCTGTTCGGCATGTTTTCTAAGATGTTCAAGAATCTCACTGATCTCCTTGATCCTTTCTTCATCCTGCTCATTTGCACTTTCAAGATCTACCTGTTCATCTTGCAGTCTGTCAGCATCATCTTCCGCATTCCTTAATTCTTCTTCCAGTTGTTGTCTCTGTATACTTAACTGTTCGTGCCTATTATCAAGCTCTTCTTTTCTTCGCTTGATCGCAGATTGTGACATCTGCTGTGTATTTAATTCCAAAGAGATTTCTTGCATCTCTTTCTCTAAGTCTATCATATTTTGCTGATATTCTTTGAGTTTTTTTTCATTTTCATGATATTTTTCTTCATCTTCTGTGATTGCTTTCGTCCATCGATCCAGCTTCTTCTTTAATTCTTCAACTTCTCTGGATCTTCCAAGCAGATTGCTCTTATTCTTAAAAGCACCTCCAGACATTGCACCGCCTCGGTTTAAAGAATCCCCATCAAGCGTTACGATCCTTACACTGTGATGATATTTATTTGCAATTTTAATTCCTGCATCCATATCTTTTACAACAAGAATCTGTCCAAGCAGTGATGCAAATAAATCCTTATATACTTCATCATAGATCACAAGTTGATTGGCTGCCCCGATCACCCCTGGTTCTAAAAGAATTTCTTTCCTTGCAAATTCTTTTCCCTTCACTGCATCCAGCGGCAAAAACGTAACTCTTCCATAACGATTCTTCTTCAGATATTCGATCATCTTCTTCGCTGTTTTCTGCGTATCCGTTACAATGTTCTGAATACTTCCACCCAGAGCTGTCTCGATCGCTGTTTCGTATTTTTCTTCCACTTTAATGATATCCGCAACAGCTCCAATGATCCCAGATGTCACGGCCTGTTGTTCCATCACTTTCTTGATCCCGAATCCATATCCATCATAACGTTCTGCCATATTCCGCATTGTTTCATAGTTGGAACGCACTCTATGATATTTCTCTCTTTTCTGATCCATCTGTTCCTGAATCTGACGGCGTTCCGCTATCAATGTTTCTTCGATTCTCTTGGCATTATGACATTCGATCTCAGATCGTTTTTTCTTCTCATTGATCTCTTCGATCTTCTGACTAGAAGAATCTTTTTCTTTTTCCTGATCATTGATCTGCCGTTTTATTTCTTCTATCTGATGATCCAGTCCTATGATCCGGACATTTAGCTGTTCTTTCACAGTCTGGGAACGCTCAATCGCTCCAGCCACCCGCATACGGCCTTCTCTGACAGCATTCACTCGGATTTCAATCTCTTCTTGTTCTCTCTCCAGATCCTGAATCTGCTTCTGATACAATGCAACTTCGCTTTCTTTTTGTATCTTTTGTTCCATGACAGATTCATATTCCTTACGAATTTCTTCTGTCTCTGCCTCAAATCTCTTTAACTGTGCTTTCTTTTCATTCAGATCTTTATACAGCTTATCCTTAGACTCCAGATACATACTCTCACGCATATGTTCTGTATTGATCTGTTCATTTAAAACCTGAATCTTTCCTTCTTTTTTCTGCTTTGTAAGCTTCATTTCAGAAATATGAGCAGTGATCGTTTCGATTTCCTGTTTTAAATGATCCAAAAACTCTTCTTGTTTTCCGTATTTCTCTTTTGCTTTGGCAAGTGTCTGATTTGCCTCATTGATCTCCCGCTGAGCGATTTCTATCTTTTCATCCAGCTCTTTTAATTCCTTCTCAAGATTCTGATTCTCAAGCAGGAACAACTTCACATCTTCATCTTTCAACTGATCTCTTAACAACAGATATTCTCTCGCACGTTCTGACTGTTTCTTAAGCGGTCCAACCTGACGTTCCAATTCCGTTAAGATATCTGTAACTCGTACCAGATTCTCACGTTCGATTTCCAAAGATTTTTGTGTTTCCAGCTTGTTTTTCTTGTATTTAACAATTCCTGCTGCTTCATCAAATAATTCTCTTCTCTCTTCCGGTTTTCCACTTAAGATCTGTTCGATCTGTCCCTGTCCGATGATCGAATATCCCTCTTTTCCGATTCCTGTATCAAAAAAAAGTTCTACAATATCCTTTCTTCGGCAGGCACTTCCGTTGATCAAATATTCACTTTCCCCAGAACGATAGACTCTTCTGGCAACTGTTACTTCTTCAAACTGGATTGGCAGACTATGGTCACTGTTATCTAATGTGATCGCAACATAAGCAGATCCCATCGGCTTTCGAAGCTCTGTCCCCGAAAAAATAACATCTTCCATTCTAGAACCACGAAGCTGTTTTGCTCTTTGTTCTCCAAGCACCCATCGAACAGCATCTGCAACGTTACTCTTTCCACTTCCATTTGGACCTACGATTCCTGTGATCCCATGTTCAAATTTAAAGATCATTTTATGGGCAAAAGATTTAAAGCCATTGACCTCAATACTTTTTAAATACATGTCCACCTCTGTTTCGTGTTATTTTTTGTGGCGTTTGATCGCCTCAAATGCAGCATGCTGTTCTGCTGACTTTTTACTATGTCCTGATCCTGTTCCGATCACATTCTCTCCAAGACGTGCTTCTACCGTAAAGATTTTGGCGTGATCTGGACCTTCTTCTCCAACAAGCACATATTTTAATCGTCCTTTTCCTTCTCCCTGAACAATCTCCTGAAGATTCGTCTTTGCATCGAAAAACAGAACTTTATTTTCTACATCTTTAAATAAATATGTCTCAATGAATTTTGTTGCTGTTTCGATTCCCTGATCTAAATAAATCGCACCGATCACAGCTTCAAATGCATCAGAAAGAATGGAATCTCTTGATCTTCCACCTGTCATATCTTCTCCTTTGCTTAAGAGAACATATTTCCCAAGGTTGATATCCCTTGCACATCCTGCAAGTGTCGGCTCACATACAAGACTCGCCCTGATCTTGCTTAACTTTCCCTCTGATTCTTTCTGGTATGTGCGATACAGATAATTACTTGTTACCAGCTCAAGAACTGCATCTCCCAAAAATTCGAGACGTTCATTATTCTTATCTTTGCTCATTCTTCGTTCATTTGCATAGGAACTATGAATGAAGGCATTCCAAAGTCGGGATGGCTCATGAAATTTAATTCCTATCTGCTCTTGAAATTCTTCCACACTTTTTGCATCCATTTTCTTCTTATCCTTTCACAATCTGGTCTTTGATCTTCTGCGTAATATCTTCTTCGGCAAATGCGATACACTGAATGATCGCATTTTTCATTTCTTTTGCACTTGAAGATCCATGTGCTTTTACAACCAATCCATTTAATCCAAGTAATGGCGCTCCACCATATTCAGAAGCATCAAATTTCTTTAACGTCTTCTTTAATGCTGGTTTTGCTAATAGTGCACCGATCTTACTCTTTAATGTTGACATCATTCCTTCTTTGATCTGACTGACTAACACTGCTGCTAATCCTTCTTCCAGTTTCAGAACGATATTTCCTGCAAATGCATCACATACAACAACATCCGCTGCACCGTATGGGATTTCTCTTGCTTCGATACTTCCGATATAATTGATATTTTCACATTCCTTTAATAATGGACCTGTTTCTTTTACCAGCTGATTTCCTTTGGCTTCTTCCACACCGACATTGACAAGTCCAACTCTTGGGTTTTTGATTCCAAGAACATCTTCCATATAGATAGATCCCATCTGTGCAAACTGAAGCAGATATTCCGCTTTCGCATCCATATTCGCTCCAGCATCGACTAATAACATCGGACCTTTGGCTGTTGGCATCACTGCTCCCAGTGGTGCTCTCTTGATCCCTTTGATCCTTCCAACAACAAACTGTCCTCCAACAAGGATCGCTCCTGAACTTCCAGCTGATACAAATGCATCTGCAGTCTTATCCTTTACCATTTTCAGGGCGACCACCATGGAAGAATCTTTCTTCTTACGAATCGCTTCTACTGGTGATTCGTCACAAGAAATTTCTTCTTCTGCATTCACAACTTCAATTTGTTCATTTTTATACTGATATTTGCTTAATTCTTCATGAATCCTTGGTGCTTTTCCTACAAGAAATACTTTCAGATTGTTTTTTTCATTCACAGCATCAACGGCACCTTTTACAACTTCTCCTGGTGCATGATCTCCACCCATGGCATCAACTGCCACTTTCACTAATTTCTCCATATGACCTGTTACTCCTTTTCTTAAAAATAGGAAATGCCACACGCCTAAACCTTCTTAAAAAGCCTAAACGTATGGCATTTCTCTTCATTTACCATTATTCAGCGTGTGCTGAAACAATTTCCTTTTTATTGTAAGATCCGCAGGCTTTACATACTCTGTGAGGCATCATAAGAGCACCACATTTGCTGCATTTTACAAGTGTTGGAGCAGTCATCTTCCAGTTTGCTCTACGTCTGTTTCTTCTTCCTTTGGATGATTTATTCTTTGGACAAATTGACATTGGTTTTACACCTCCTTAAAATTCTTAAAAATATCCTGAATCGCTGCCATACGAGGGTCTGCCACCGTACGATCGCAGCCACACTCTTTTTCATTCAGATTCGTTCCGCACACCGGACAAAGTCCTTTGCAGTCTTCTTTGCATAACACTCTGGACGGAAGTTTTGGAACAACTTCATCGAAGATCAGTATATCAAGATCAAGATACTTGTCCTCGATATATGAAGAATCTTCTTCATCAAGATCCGAAAAATCTAATTCTTTCGTCACCTGCACGGAAACCGGATAACTCACTTCTTCAAGACATCGGCTACATGGAATTCCAAGCGTGACTTCTGTCTCAAATGCAAATGATATCTTATCCTTTCCAATATTTCTAAAAACAATCGAAAAATCATTCTTCTCTCGAATAGGATAAGACACACCTTTAAGCTTAATCTCATTCAGATCGATTGACGCTTCGACGGTTTCTTCATATTTAGGTACTGAAATAATTTTTGATAATTGAATCTTCATACGATCTCCTAAATTTTCATACTGTACTATTATACGAATGTGCTTCTGGTTTGTCAAGTAATTTTCCTTACTTTTAAAAAAACAATCCAGAAGCACATTTTAACAAGCTTTATTTTTTATGAAATGATTATTTGACAAGGGCTACTGTGTCTCTTGCGATCATTAATTCTTCATTTGTTGGTACACAAAGCAGTGTAACTTTAGAATCATCTGTAGAGATGATCGCTGTTTCTCCGTGAACATCGTTCTTCACTTCGTCAAGTTCTGTTCCTAAATATCCAAGATATTCACAGATTGCTTTACGTGTGATATCATCATTCTCACCAAGTCCTGCTGTAAATGCGATCGCATCAACACCATTCATAGCTGCTGTGTAAGCTCCAATGTATTTTGCTACACGGTATGCATATGCATCTAATGCTGCAGCTGCAACTTTGTTACCTTCAGCTCTTGCTGCTTTTACATCTCTAAAGTCAGAAGATACTCCTGATAACCCGTAAACTCCTGATTCTTTGTTTAAGATATTTAATACTTCAGATGCTGTTTTGTTTTCTTTATTCGCAATAAATTCGATGATTGCTGGATCAAGATCTCCAGAACGTGTTCCCATGATCAGTCCTTCAAGTGGTGTTAATCCCATAGATGTATCTACTGATTCTCCACCTTTGACTGCTGTAACACTTGCACCGTTTCCTAAATGGCATACGATGATCTTTAAGTCTTTGATATCTTTTCCTAAGACTTTTGCTGTCTCTAAAGATACGAACTGATGAGATGTTCCGTGGAATCCATAACGGCGGATACCATCTTCATCGTAGTATTTTCTAGGAATACCATATAAGAATGCTTTCTCTGGCATTGTCTGATGGAATGCTGTATCAAATACTGCTACCATTGGAAGTCCTGGCATTAATTCCTGACATGCACGAACTCCGATCAGTCCCGCTGGGTTATGAAGTGGTGCGAATACGCTGCATTCTTCAACTTCTTTGATAACTTCATCTGTGATCAGGCATGATTTTGTGAATTTCTCTCCACCGTGAACAATACGATGTCCTACAGCTCCGATCTCATCAAGACTTTCTACAACTCCGTTTTCTTTATCTGTCAGCTGGTCGATAACGATTCCGATCGCTGTCTTATGATCTGGCATAGCTGGTGTAGATTTGATCTTGTCTTTTCCCGCTGGCTGATGTGTTAATGCTCCATCAATTCCGATTCTTTCACATAATCCTTTTGCTAAAACACTTTCTGTCTCTGAATCGATTAACTGATATTTTAATGATGAGCTTCCGCAGTTGATAACTAAAACTTTCATGAACTATGATTCTCCTTATATTTTTCTTATTTATCTGCTTCCAGTGCTGCTGCCTGTACACATGTGATCGCTACTGCACCAACGATATCTGATGCTACACATCCACGTGATAAGTCATTGACCGGTTTTGCGATTCCCTGTGTGATAGGTCCGAATGCCTGTGCTCCACCTAATCTCTGTACTAATTTATATCCAATGTTACCAGCATCTAAGTCTGGGAATACTAATACGTTCGCTTTACCAGCAACTTCACTTCTTGGAGCCTTACTTGCTGCAACTTCTGGTACGATCGCTGCGTCAAGCTGTAATTCTCCACAGATCAGGTACTGAGGGTATTTTTCTTTAGCGATGTTTGTTGCTTCTACAACTTTTGTTACATCGTCATGTTTTGCACTTCCACATGTAGAATGGGATAACATTGCAACTCTAGGTGTTGCTCCGATCAACTGCTCAAATGTCTTAGCTGAGCTTGAAGCGATTGCTGCTAACTGTTCTGGATTTGGATTCTGGTTCAGTCCACAGTCAGCGAATACGAAACATCCGTTTTCACCCATATCTTTAGCCTGTGTATCCATTAACATGAAGGCTGATACGATTTCTGTACCAGGTGCAGTCTTAACAACCTGAAGTGCTGCACGAAGTACGTTTGCAGAAGAGTTGATCGCTCCTGCTACCATTCCGTCTGCATCTCCAACTCTTACCATTGTTGCTCCGAAGAACAGTGGGTTGGATAACAGGATCTCTTTTGCATCTTCTGGAAGCAGTCCTTTGCTCTTTCTTGCTTCACATAAAGATTCGATATATGTATTTAAATGATCACAGTTCTCTGGATCAACAAAAGAAGCTTTGGCTAAATCTAATCCTTCTGCTTCTGCTTTTGCCTTAATCTCGTCTTCTTTTCCAACTAAAATAATATCAGCGATCCCTTCACTGATAACCTCTGCTGCTGCTGTTAATGTTCTCATGTCTGTAGTTTCAGGCAGTACAACAGTTTTCTTATTTGCTTTTGCCTTGTTTTTAATCTCATCAATAACACTCATTTTTCGCGTTGCTCCTTTCAACTTTCCAAAAAGATGAATTTAATCTTGTTAAATTATACAACATCATTTCTTTGTATACAATAATAGTATTTGTATTTTTCGTTGTACATTTCCAGAAAAATCTATATTCTATTCTACATTTTTTTGTTTTCTCTGACAAGATACTTGTTGCTCATTTTTCATTTTTTGTGCAATTTTACTTTTATTCATTTGTGATTTATAATACATTTACAAAATAAACGATTCAAATAAGGAATCTCGAAAGGATATTTTATGAAAACAGCAGCTATCATTTGCGAATACAATCCATTTCACAATGGTCATAAATACCACATCATGCAGACAAGGAATATCACGGGTGCAGACTGCGTCATTGCCATCATGAGTGGAAACTATGTACAGCGCGGAACTCCGGCGGTTATGGACAAAAAAATACGTACCAAGTCTGCCCTTCTTGGAGGTGCCGATCTCGTGATCGAACTCCCCTTATTTGCAGCATGTTCATCTGCCCCTGATTTTGCAATTGGAGCTGTCAGTCTGCTTCACAAACTAGGGGTGATCGACTACCTTTCTTTTGGAAGTGAGTGTCAAGATATTAACAAACTTAAGCAGATTGCATCCTTTCTTATCCAATATGAAGAAGAAATCGAGCGTGGTACAAAAGAGCTTATGAGTCTCGGACATTCTTATCCGAAAGCAAAAGAACTTTATCTTAGAGAGCATCTTGATGATACTTCTTTGATTGAAGTATTAAAACAGCCGAATAATATTCTTGGGATTGAATATTTAAAAGCTTTGCTACAGTTAGACAGCCCTATCATTCCCGTCTGTGTTACCCGTGTTTCAAACGATCATCACAGCAAGGAGTTGACACCTTCGATTTCTTCTGCAACATCCATCCGTGAAATCTTAGAACAAAACCAGATAAGCCCTTTATTCTCAAGAGTCCCTGAAGCTTTGCATGATATCTATCAGATGCATTATCAAAAAGATTTTCCTGTCTGCCTGGATGATTTTTCTCTGCTTTTACATGCAGCTATTTATTCTTGCGAAGATCTTACACAGATCAGCGGTATTTCAAGCGATTTTAAGGACCGTATTTTTAAGATGTTAAAATCTGATCTTTCTTTTGAAGAACTGATCAGTGCCTGTAAGACCAAAAATCTCACCTGGAGTAAAATAAGCAGAAATCTTTTGCATATCATGCTTGATATAACAAAAGAAAAGGTTGAAAAAGTACGAACTTACGATATGTCTCCTTATTTTCAGATTCTAGGTTTCAAACGTTCTGCTTCCTTCCTGATTGGGAATATCAAAAGAAAATCTTCCATCCCTATGGTCCGCCATCTGCGTGTTATGAATGATCCTTTATCCAAAGATCAAGAAGAATTATTATCTACAGAACAACGTGCCAACCAGTTATATCGTACCGTGATCGGACAGAAATTTCATACGATCATAAAAGATGAGCAGATCATCTTCTAGTTTCACCTCCCGCTTCATACACTATAAAAAGAAAGCGGGAGATTTTTCATGAAAACCAGTTTTATCCAGTTTTTACTTATTTTTAGTGTTCTTTCCTTGTTATTTTTTCCACAAACATCGGTCCAAGGCGCAAAAAATGGGCTGATTTTATGGTCTGCAACGATCACACCGACTCTTTTACCTTTTTTACTGCTCACTGGTTTTATGCAATATTACCAAACGTTCCATCTGATCTCCCGGCTCTTTTACCCCCTCAAAAAACTTTTTCCTGGTATCAATGAGGACTTTTTTTACACCTGTATTCTAGGTTTTTTTTGTGGATGTCCCCTCGGTGCGAAGATCATTGATGATTTTATTTCTTGTGGATCTTTTACGAAATCTGAAGGAGAAAAGCTATTATATACCTGCAATCAGATCAGTCCCATGTTCTCTGCTGGATATACTCTTACATTGATCCTTCATGGCAAAATTTCTGCTCTGCGCTTTTTCTTTTGCCTGTATTTTCCTGTCATGTGTTATCTGATCTATCTGGTCTTTTTATTTTTTACAAGCGATTTTCTACATACACACCACTCTTCTCCCACCATTGCACACAAAAAATCAGCAGATCAGGTAATCTTTGATAGTCTTCATTCCATTTTCATGATCGGAATCTGTATTATGATCTTTTCAATTGCCGTTTCTATTTTAGAAATTCTTCCACTTCCTTTCTATTTAAAAAGAGGATTGACCGCTGTTCTTGAAATCACAAATGCCATCTCCTATTTTGGTTCTTCCCATATGTCTATCAGCCGCAAAGTCATATTATTGTGTATGATCACTTCTTTTGGCGGGTTGTCTGCTGCCGTGCAGACTTTAAGTGTATACAAAAAGAGCAGACTCTCCCTCTGGAAATATCTGCTCATAAGATCTCTTTTTAGTGTTTCAAGCGGACTACTTGCTTATCTAGTCTTCATCTGAAATGAAATCTTCTACCGTTCTTGTTCTTGCCTGTGGAATACTGACTCCGGAAAGCTGTTCTTCTATCTCTTTCGCATTCGTTTTAATCGATGCAAGATCTGAATCTAATGCGGATAACAACTGGTTAAACACACTCTCCTGTGCTTCTTTGACACTTGCCACATAACCTTGTACATCTTCCATGATCTCATTGACATAGCGCAATGCACCTGCACGGATCTGATCTGCTTCTTCATTCGCATTATGTACAACACTTCTTGCTGTATCTTTGGCGTGAGTTTCAATCTCATTCGCTCTCATCTTTGCCATCTCAACGACCTCATTCTGATCGATCAATTCTCCTGCATCTCTTGCTGCCTGATCGATCATCTGCTGTGACTTCACTCTGGCATCTTCCAAGATCGCATCTTTGTTCAGAATGATCTTATGGCTTCGTTCAATCTCACCTGGAATCTGCTTCCTTAATTCCTCGATCACTGTCATCAATACATCTTTCTCGATCATAATCTTACCTGGACTAAATCTTGCTGGTTTTGCTTCGTCGATCAGTACTTCAATATCATCAATCATCTCATGTAAATACTTCTCACTCATATTCATTCGCCTCCTATGATTTAAATTTCTTCTCAAGACATTCTTGTACGTAAGGCGGTACCATCTCAGAAACATCTCCATGATAAGATGCAATTTCCTTTACGATCGTGGAACTTACATAAGAATACTCAATGCTGGTTGTAAAAAACATGGTATCTAAGTCTTTATCCAATCTCGCATTTGTCTGTGCAATTTGAATCTCATACTCAAAATCAGTTACTGCGCGTAGTCCTCGGACTGATACACTGGCTCCCTGTTGTTTTGCAAAGTCTACCAACAATCCAGAAAATGACATAACCTCTACATTATCAAGATGACTTGTCACTTTTCGTATCATATCAACCTTCTCTTGTGTTGTAAACATTGGTTTCTTTGCACTGTTTACCAATACTGCGATGATCAGCTTGTCAAAAACCTTGGCTGAACGCTCTATAATATCAATATGTCCATAAGTCACCGGGTCAAAACTTCCCGGATAAACTGCAATACTCATCTTCTAATCCTCCACTATTTTCATCAAAAATGTATGTTTATTTGTCTTGTATTCTTTTACTCTTATAACCTTTAATTTCTCAAAATCTGGTATCTCTGTGTCAAGAGACGATTCCACGATAACTACCGTATCTTCTGTACAGATAGAGGATCGATCTATGATTGATAATACTTCTTCTTCAAATCCTTTCTTATATGGAGGATCCATAAAAATATGATCAAATGTTACATTCTTCGTCTCTAACTGCCTGATCGCTGAATTCACATCTGTTGCCAGAACCTGTGCTTTCTTATCAAGCTTTGTATATCTTAAATTCTCTCGAATGCATCTCAATGCAGGTTTTGCTTTCTCAACAAAATAAGCTTCCTTTGCTCCTCTGCTCAATGCCTCGATCCCGATTCCTCCACTTCCAGAGAAAAGATCCAGAAATGTACTTCCCGGGATATCATACTGAATCATATTAAATAACGTCTCTTTGATGCGATCCTGGGTTGGTCTTGTCTCCATTCCTTCGATCGTCTTTAATTTTAAACTCTTCGCACTTCCTGCTACGACTCTCATATCTATGTATATTCCTTGTCTTTTATTTGCTTTGCAAAGTTATTCCACTTTTGCTCACTATTTCTTTTATTTTATTATATCTACAGATTTTGTCAACCGACAAACCAATATTTCAGAAAGAGACAGTCAAAGTTTATACTTTCACTGCCTCTTTCTGAAATCTTATGATGTTTGAGGATTGCTTCATTGCTACGCAATTTCGCAATCCGGATACATCATCTTATCTAATTAGCGAGACATTTCTTCTTCCTGTCTGCGGATCATTTTACGAACCATCTCTCCTCCGACAGATCCTGCCTGAGCAGTTGTTAAGTGTCCGTTATATCCTTCTTTTAAATCCACACCGATCTCATTTGCAACTTCGAACTTAAATCTGTCTAAGGCTCCTCTCGCTTCTGGTACCTCGACTCTGTTTGTTCCTTTGCTTCTTGCTGAAGTTCGTTCTTCCATGTTGAAAGTCCTCCATTTCTTTTGTTTTGTTATCTGTTACGCTCATAGTATATGCAAGCGTACAAAAGATACACTGGGAGTTTTTACATGATGTTGCATTTTATGGATTGTTATTTTTTGACACTTACATCATTTTAATAACGAACATGAAATCTTTTCTCATTTTCTTCATATGGACGTTCTTCTTTCTCGATTTCATCCACTCGAATGAAACGATTTCCTGTCTGGATCAAATTTAAAAATTTCTCAATTTCAACTCTGGTTCCCTGAACTTCTGCTGTCACTGATCCATCAGACATATTTTTCACCCATCCTGTCAAATGACATCTTTCTGCATTCATCGCTACAAAAAAACGAAATCCTACTCCTTGGACTCTTCCTGTAAATCTTAAATAAAAACGTACCATACGATATACCTCCTATTATATATTCCTTGCAAGCCCGATCTGTTTTTCTAATCTGCTGTTCTTCAAATTCGAAAAATCAAATCCGCTTTCCTCCAGTTGTTTTACCGCATCAGCTGCCTGTTTCATAATATCTGCATTGGTATAGATATCTGCCAGAACAAAATCCATCATCCCGCTTTGTCTGACTCCGAAGAAATCACCCGGTCCTCGAAGTTTTAAGTCTTCATTTGCTATATAAAATCCATCATTTGATTTATTCAACACTTCAAGACGCTGCATCGTTTCTTTCTTCTTGGAACTCGTCATAAAAATGCAATAGGACTGATAGCCGCCACGTCCGACACGTCCTCTTAACTGATGAAGCTGTGCAAGTCCAAAACGTTCTGCATTCTCCACCATCATAACCGTTGCATTTGGCACATTCACCCCGACTTCAACAACCGTTGTTGATACTAAAACATCAATCTTGCCTTCTGAAAAATCATCCATGACTTTCTGCTTGTCCGCTGCCTTCATCTTTCCATGAAGGTAACTGATCCTTACCGATGGTGCAAATTGGCTTCTTAACATCTGCGCATACTGAATGACATTTTCTCCTTCCATCGTCTCTCTTTCTTCGACCATCGGACAGATAATATATACCTGTCTTCCCTGACTGACCTGTTTCTCAATGAAACGATATGCCGTCGGGCGGTAACTTGTGTTGACTACGCAGTTTTTGATCGGCAACCGCTCTGCCGGCAGTTCATCGATGATCGATACATCAAGATCACCATATAAAATGATCGCCAATGTTCTTGGAATTGGTGTCGCACTCATAACAAGTACATGTGGTTTCTCACCTTTTAGCGATAAACTTTCTCTTTGTCTTACTCCAAATCGATGTTGTTCATCCGTGATAACTAATGCTAACTTGTTATATTCCACCTTATCCTGAATGACCGCATGAGTTCCGATCACAATATCTACTTCTCCATCTTTGATCTTTTGATAGGTTTCTCTTTTTTCTTTTGCCTTTGTGGAACCTGTCAGCAATGCGATCTTTATATCATAAGATTCTAAAAGTTCTGTAAATGATTCATAATGCTGAGCTGCAAGCACTTCCGTTGGCGCCATCAAAACCCCTTGGTATCCTGCTTTGGCACACATTAATAATAAAATAACCGCAAGGATCGTCTTTCCAGATCCTACATCACCCTGTACCAGACGATTCATAACCTTACCAGACGCCATGTCTTTTGCCATCTCATTTAACGCTCTTTTCTGCGCTGTAGTCAATTCATATGGAAGATTCTTTACCAGTTCTTTCGCTTCCTTGCAGACCCCGATCTTGTATCCTTCTTCCTTGAGATCTTCTCCTGATGTGATCATATGCATCGCTGCGATAAAAATAAAAAATTCATCAAAGATCAACCTTTTCTTTGCTTTGATCAACTGCTCTTTTGATTCCGGAAAATGAATATTCCAGATTGCCTGATGATATTCCATTGGCTGATATTGATCTAAAATATTTTGCGGAAGATATTCTGGAATATGAAAGATATAGTCTTTTGTCTGTGCCACAGCCTTAGAAACAAGTTTATTGGTAAGTCCACTTGTTAATGGATATACTGGCTGCAATGTCTCCTGTTTAGCTTCATAATCTTCCTGTGTAAAGATCTCTGGATGTTCCATCGTGATCCGTCCATTTTTATAGATCGGAGTTCCCGTAAATATATAATCTCTTCCCTGATGTAATTGTTTCTTTAAATATGGCATATTGTACCAGACAAGCATGATCGTTCCTGTATGATCTTTCGCTGTGCATGTAACAATCTTCATTCTTTTTGCATACTGAATATGAACTTCCGAATTGATACGAACGAAAATAGATACTCTCTGGCCAATCTCGATCTCATTGACATCTTTGGGATCTTCATAGGTAAGATAATACTTTGGATACATCGTGATCAGACTGTCTACATCACGGATTCCAAGTCGTCCAAAAGCTGTCGCACTCTTTTCCCCAATTCCTTTTAATTCTATGATATTTGTTGTGCCATCCATCTTCTGTCTCCTTCAAAATTCTTTATCATATTCTCACGAAAAGCAAAGAAATCCCGCCATCAAGCGGGATTTCCCATCTTCTCTTATTCTACTGATAATAAGAAATAATAAATTGGCTGTCCGCCATATTCTAACTGTACATCACAGTCACCATATGTTTCTTCTACTTTCTCAAGTAATGCTTCTGCCTGTTCTTTGGTTGTGTCTTCTCCATAGTAAATACTGATCAGTTCGCTGTCTTCATCTACCATCTCTTCTAGTAATTCTAACGTGACTTTCTCGACATCCTGTCCGACTTTCTTGATCCCATCATCATCGATTCCCATGATATCATCGACCTTGATCGTAATACCATTGATGGATGTATCTCTGACTGCATAAGTAACTTCTCCAGTCTTCACGCATTCAATGATGTCTTTCATGTTGTCTTCATTCTCTTCGGCATCTGCTTCTGGATCAAATCCAATGATCGCTGAGATTCCCTGTGGAACTGTTGTTGTCGGAATGATCACTACATTCTTATCTTCCACTAAAGACTGTGCCTGTGTCGCTGCAAGAATGATATTCTTGTTATTTGGCAAAATAAATACAGTCTCTGCATTCACCTGCTCGATCGCATTCAACATATCTTCAGTACTAGGGTTCATGGTCTGCCCACCTTCGATCAGGTAATCTACACCTAACTCACGGAAAATATCATTCATTCCCTGGCCGATCGATACTGCCACAAATCCAAAGTCTTTTCTAGGTTCTTCTGGTTTGCTTTCTTCTGCCTGTGTGAGATTTAAACGTTCTCTGTGTTCTTCTCTCATATTATCAATCTTCATATTCGTAAGTTCTCCATATGTGAGACCTTTCTCGATCGCTTTTCCAGGATGGTTTGTATGAACATGTACTTTAATGATATCTTCATCTGCAACAACCACGATAGAATCTCCGATTCCCATTAAGAAATCTTTAAACTTCTGTTCTTCTTCCATGGAAATCTCTTCTTTCGTCATAACGATAAATTCTGTACAATAACCAAATTTGATATCTTTCTCTTCTAATGGTGCTTCACTTGCTGTTGCTGCTGGTTTAACTGCTGTCTTCTCAACACTGCTTAAATCAACTTCTTTACCCATTAAAGCATCAACAGCACCCTGTAGGAATTCCACAAGTCCCTGTCCACCTGAATCAACCACTCCTGCTTCTTTCAGAACTGGTAACATCTCTGGTGTCTTCTGAAGAATCTCGTTCGCTTCCTTGATCACTACCTGAGCAAATTCTTCAAAATCTTCTGTATTCCTTGCACAATATACTGCCTTCTCTGCTGTTACTTTCGCTACCGTAAGGATTGTTCCTTCCTTTGGTTTCATAACTGCTTTATAAGCTGTCTCTACTGCCTTCTTAAATCCTACTGCAACAGTTTCTGTTGTTAATACGTCCTGATCTTTGACACCTTTATAAAATCCCCTGAATAACTGGGATAGAATAACACCTGAGTTACCTCTGGCTCCTCTTAAAGAACCGCTTGATAATCCTCTTGTTACTTCTTTCACTGTCACTTCTGCTGCGTTCCCAACTTCTTTAGCAGCTGCAAGAGCTGTCATTGTCATATTCGTTCCTGTATCACCGTCTGGCACAGGGAATACATTCAGTTCATTAATATATTCTTTATTCGCCTCTAATCTCTTGGCTCCGCCAATCAACATCTTCTGCAGCAAAGCTGCATCTATCTGTTTCATCTTAATCTTTGCCTCCATTATCTATTATCCTATATCCTTTACGCCCTCTACGTAAATATTGATCCGTTCTACTTCAAGGCTTGTAAATTCTTCTACACGATACTTTACAGATTCCATAAGGTTACTTGCCACTGTAGAAATAGAAACTCCATAAGATACAATAATATGGAAGTCTATCGTGATCTTATTATTCTTTACAGAAACAAATACACCTTTTCTGATATTATCTCTTGTTAACAGCTTGGCGATCCCATCTTTCATATTCACCATTGCCATCCCTACGATACCAAAACATCCAAGAGCACAGATTCCGGCATATTTCGCAATTACCTGATTTTCAATGGAGATCTCTCCATTCTTTGTATTCACATGTCCTTTCATAAATTATACCTCCAAACGAGAATTCATATATTTCGATTATACATTATGAAACCACCTAAGTCTAGTGTTTCAAAAAATGATTTAAAATAAAAGCAAATTTATTCTTGATTTTTATAAATCAATCTGTTAGAATGAAATAGTTGTCGAGCCTGGAATGAAACAGGAATAGAGATTGGAATAAGGAGGTGCTAACATGGCAAAATGTGCTATTTGTGGCAAAGGTGCTCATTTTGGAAACGCAGTGAGCCATTCACATAGAAGATCAAATAAAATGTGGAAATCTAACATCAAATCTGTTAAAGTTAAAGTTAACGGAGCAGCTAAGAAAATGTACGTTTGTACTTCTTGCTTAAGATCTGGTAAGGTTGAACGTGCTTAGTCTTGATTGATCATATAAGAAACCACTAAGAGTTGGAATTTATTCCAACTCTTTTTTTTTCTTCAAGCGTTATTTAAAGAATAGACAGTAAGCTGTGATATCACATCCGATACAGATAACTATTTTCATCGGATCGTG
This sequence comes from Anaerostipes hadrus ATCC 29173 = JCM 17467, assembly GCF_030296915.1. Taxonomy (NCBI): domain Bacteria; kingdom Bacillati; phylum Bacillota; class Clostridia; order Lachnospirales; family Lachnospiraceae; genus Anaerostipes; species Anaerostipes hadrus. The sequence goes on from NZ_AP028031.1 coordinate 2,070,899, forward strand.
AGTGATCCAGAATCCTGTAAATAAGCCCAATGAGAAAAAGAAAAAAGCGATGGCCCAGACTCGTTTCATATTTGAAGATCCTTTTTGTACATATGTATTCCAAAATTCTGGTTTGAATGACGGAAATTAATGGTGGAATATTATAAACATCTGTCTACCACTACAAAAATTGAAAACTAATAATGTTTAACATACACACCTTTCCGTTTGAAAATTCTTAATTTTATAAAAGAATGTCTTCAGGTATTCATAAAAACATAAAGAAAGATAGAGGTACGAAATGATAGAATTCCATAGAATTCGTTTTTCGTAGCTCTATCTTTCTTTATGTTTTTATGAATACTCAATACATTTCTGTTAGACAATCAAATTTTACTTTTCAAGATCATCCACAATATCTTCTAATGTCTCATTCTTCCCCGTAAACTTATCGATCACATCTGGTACCATATCCAGTAATTTCACGATTGTTTCCTGATTCTTAATATTCACAAGTTTTGTCTGTCCATCTTTAATGACAAGAACTGCACTTGGAGTCATCTTTCCTCCAATTCCACCACCGCTCTTGTCCTTCTTATCACCAGAGAAAGCTCCTGCTCCCATTCCGAAGGAGACGTCAACTAATGGTAAGATGATCGTATCTTTGATGTAGATTGGTTCTCCTACGACCGTTTTTGATGTTAAGAATCCTTCCATACCGTCAAATAGTGAACCCATGGTATCTTTTAAATTTTCTTTGCTCATTTTAACTGCCTCCTATCATTCTTATTGCTCGGTCTTTTTGTTTGATCAATTCATCTTTATCTTTATATACTTTCCATAACAAATATAAGATCTTGTATCTTCGGATCCTTCCTTTGATCTTTAGCTCTCCTTTCAAGATTCTCTTCTCAAAATCTGGTGTGATATTGATATGATCACCGTAGATTGGAATCAATGCAGCGGTCCAGCCTAAGACTTTTCCCGTGTAATATGGGTCTTCGAATCCAAATATAATCTTTGCATTTAGTTTCTGTGGAAGTAACAGCTTTACCCCATTCACTCCATATCTCTTGATCCGCTTCACTGCATCAATGATATCCTCATCTTCCAATAGATCTCCGATCATTTCCATCTTATTTGTGATCTTACGGATCTTTGTTATGAAATTCTTGCATCTATTATAACATTTTTTGAGAAAATTCACGATTCTTTTGCCAAAAAACTCTTTCTCTTTATCTGTTGTTTTGTCTATCTTAGATTCTGATATCTTATCTTCTGATCTTTCGTACATTTTTCTTGTTGTTGATGTCTTTGTTCTTTCTTCTTTTTCATCCCATGTGAGATTATATACATCTTCATCTTCAGAAGGATATGTACTTTTTTTCTTTTCTACTCGTTTCTTATTGTTTTTTTTATTTTTTTGTTTCTTTTTAGAGTCTGATCTTTTCTTATGTTTTTTCTTATCTTTCTTTTTATGCTCTCCAAATACAGACCAGTGTTCTTTCCTTGAATCATAAATCGGTATTCCAAAAATCCTGATTCCAAAATTCAGCTCTTCTTCATAGAATGCTTTTGCACGTAAAAATATAACTGCCCATGATACTTTTACCTGTGCTTTGGGACTCTTCCCATCAAAATCTCCTTCGATCTGATAACAGATCGGGAAGATCAAAAGGATCAACAATAACACGATCGGTATCAGGATCAGGATTCCTATGATCTTTAATATTAAAAATAGTATACTCATTTATCTTCCCCACAAAAATATGTTGTTACATCCTCAAGTTCTCCTTTATGATACAGATCATTGATCATGCGTCTTAACATAACAACTGCATCATCTCGTCCTGCTGCCATTCCTACGATCGTGATATCTTTTCCTTCGTGGATATCGGATAATAGTTCATTATATGGATATATTTCCAGAAATGCACTGTTCCAGAGCGGCAGTGTAATACAGTACAATCTTGAAATTGATTTCTTTTCTTGTATTTTACAAAATAGACGTTTCTTTTGTAATTTTAATATCTCTGATATGTATACACGTTCTGAAACTTTCACTCATTTTTCCTCCTGAAAATTCTCCCCATTCATTCCTGATAAAATTCCTGATAAAACAAAAAGGGATGTATTACTACATCCCCATTTTAACATATATTGTTGTCGATTACTCGCCAAATTCGCCGATTTTTACAACTTTCAGCATGTTTGTAACACCTTTTCCACGATGGTTAGCTGGTCCACCACCTGTTAAGACTAAGATATCATCTTTCTCAGCAAGTCCTGCATCTAATACGATATCTGTTGCTTCATCTAACAGATCTTTTGTTGTCTCAGCTTTGTGAGATTTGAAAGGACGTACTCCCCAATAGATCTGCATCTGACGTACGATCGCATCATCTGGTGACAGACCGATGATCTGTGCATCTGGTTTGAATTTAGATACGATTCTTGTTGTGAATCCTGACATACTTGATGCTAAGATACATTTTGCATTTACATTGTGTGCTGTCTGTACTGCAGAATAAGCAACTGCTGCTGAAATTCCACGATTGATATATTTAGATCTGTAATCTTTGATCTTTGTGCTTAAGTGAACTTCTGTTGAGATTGCGATCTGATTCATCATCTTAACAGCTTCTACTGGATATTTACCTTTTGCTGTTTCTCCAGATAACATGATCGCATCTGTTCCATCATAGATCGCATTTGCCACGTCTGTAGCCTCAGCTCTTGTTGGACGTGGGTTACGAATCATAGAATCTAACATCTGTGTAGCTGTAACAACTGGTTTGAATGCATCGTTACATTTTCTGATGATCTCTTTCTGTAAGAAAGGTACTTCTTCAGCAGGTACTTCAACACCAAGGTCACCACGAGCAACCATGATACCAGCAGATGCATCGATGATCGCATCAATGTTTTCAACACCTTCCATGTTCTCGATCTTAGAGATTACACCAACATGCATGTTATGTGCACCGATGATATCTTTGATCTCTTCTACAGCTTCTGCATTACGGATGAATGATGCTGCGATGAAGTCGATTCCATTCTCAAGACCGAATTCGATATCTGCTTTATCTTTTTCTGTGATAGATGGTAAGTTAACTCTTACGTTAGGTACGTTAACACCCTTACGGCTTCCTAAAAGTCCTCCGTTGATAACGTCACATACGATATCTGTTCCATCTTTGATCTCTTTAACTTTTAACCCAATTAATCCGTCATCGATCAGGATTGTGTTTCCAGCTTCTACATCCTGTGGAAGTTCCGCATATGTAATGCTGGTAATTTCATTATTTCCTTTGATGTCTCTTGTTGTCAGTGTATATTCCTGACCTGTTACTAATTCAACATCATCATCTGTTTCTAATAATCCTGTACGGATCTCTGGTCCTTTTGTATCAAGTAAAATAGCGATTGGTAAATTCAGTTCTTCTCTGAACTTCTTAATTCTCTTGATACGTCCTAACTGCTCTTCATGATCTCCATGAGAGAAGTTTAAACGGGCAATGTCCATTCCTGAACGCATCAGGTCTTTTAATACCTCATCGTCGTCTGTTGCAGGTCCCATTGTACAAATGATTTTTGTCTTCTTGGTTAGCATAATTTTTCTCCTTTGGTTTCAAAAATATATTTAAATAATAAACAACTCACCTTTTCACATGCTTATGGGTAAATAAATGATCTTGACAATATTCATAATTCCCATCGCATTTTGAACAATAACGAAATTCCAATTCTGGATCGTCAAGTTCTGTTCTGTGGCACACTGCACATTCGTGCATCGCACCATTCTTCTTCTTTGGCGTGATCGTCTTAGCTTTGTACGCTCTCGCCTTCTTCTTATGTATTGTTTTAGCCTTGAAGTTTGCTCCCATTCTTCGAATCTTCTTCATAGAGAAGAAAAATAGTAGAAAATTTAACAAAGCTGCAACTATAGATACTTTAACCGAAATTCCGGCAACTGTAAAGCCTGAACTTAAAAAAATGTAGATTAAATATAATCCATCTAAGTATCCAAGCCATTTTACCTTGATTGGAAGGATCATATACAAATATACTTCCATCTCTGGGAACATAGACGCATATGCTAAAAATAACGTCATGTTTAGATAAAAAGTATCCATGTTAACAAACGCTCCATAGCCTTCTCCATATGCGAATGTAAGAATCGCATAAGTTAAAAATGCCCCAACGATCGTTCCTAAAACTCCGATCAGATAATACATATTGAATCGGAATGTTCCCCATACCTGCTCTAATGAGCTTCCGATCGAGTAATAAAATAACAATACAAATATTACAAAGATCAAATTCGTCTCTGGTCCGATCAACAGGAATGTCACAATTCTCCAGACTTGTCCATGCAAGATCAGATACGGATTCAATTCCAGTAAACTATATAATCGTGGTGATATATTGGCGATCACAAAACCGACTGCATACAATAAAACAATGATCTTAGGGAGATTCGGTATCGCATATCTGCCAAACTTCTCTTCCAGTTTATTAAGCCACATAAAAAACCTTTCTTATCATCAAAAATTAAAACATATTTTTCTTTCCAAGGATATATCCTCCAAAGATCGTAAGGATCAAGGATACGATCACAAGGATCAAAAATCCATGTGCTGAATGTGCCAGTGGTACTGGAACATTCATTCCCCAGAAACTCGCGATCATCGTCGGAATCGACATAACGATCGTTATGATCGCAAGAACCTTCATTACAATATTCAGGTTGTTTGAGATAACAGATGCGTATGCATCCATCGTACCACTTAAGATATTGCTGTAGATGTCTGCCATCTCAATCGCCTGTTTATTCTCTATAATAACATCGTCCAGTAATTCCTCATCTTCTGGATACTGTTTGATCTTATCAATCTTTAACATCTTCTCAAGCACCAGTTCGTTTGATCTCAGGGATGTAGAGAAGTAAACCAAACTCTTCTCTAATTCCAGAAGCTCGATCAGTTCCTGGTTCTTTGTTGAAATATGAAGCTGCTTCTCAACAGAATCACTCTTCTTATCAATGATTCGCAGATACTGCAGATACAAGGATGCATTCCGATAAAGGATCTGCAAGATAAATCTTGTCCTTTTAAATGTCCAGAAATTTCGAACCCTTCCATTCTTAAAGTCTGCTAACACTGCTGTATCTTCCAGACAGACCGTAATGATCACTTTCTCTGTCAGGATGATACCACATGGAATCGTCAGGAAGTATTCTTTTTCCTTTCTCTCTTCTGTTGTCGGAACGTCTACGATAAATAAAGTATAACCTTCTTCCACTTCGATATGAGAACGTTCTTCTTCATCCAGTGGTGCTCTTAAGTCATCTATATCAATCTTATAGTCTGTTGCGATCTTCGCAAGTTCTGCAGCTGTGGGATGAATTAACGATATCCAGGTTCCTTCCATAGGTTCACTGATTTCATGAATCTGGTGATCCATCGTGCGATAATACTTGATCATTGTCCGCTCCTTTCTATGGAAGTACCTTGTCCATAAGTTCCCCACAAACAGGACTCTATGAATCCTGTTTTATCATCTGAAATATCTAAAATTCCAAACTTTTACCTATTCCATTATAAATAACTCATTTTGCTTTGTCAATTAACAGTACTGTACCAACTGGAAGTGTTAACTCCCTAATTTTTTTGTTACTTTTTGCTAAATTTTCCACTGTTGTTTTGTGCATCTTGGCTATATCAAGGATTGTTTCTCCTTTTTTTACAACATATGGAATGAAAGCTCCTTCGATCACGTTCGTAAATCCAGGCACACATAATTCATCTCCAATCTGTAAATTATATACATTTACAAAAGGATTTTGTCTCATGATATCTTTTACCCTGACACCATGTGCTTTCGCGATCTTATATAAACTATCCTTTTCCTTTACAACATACACTGTCCCTTTACACGAATTTGTCTGCATCATTCTTGGCATTCCTTCGCTTTTTTTATAGAATATGCAGCAGCATTCCCTTGTTTCCATTATTTTCTCCGATTTTTTTAGATAATATTCCTATTTGCAATTATTTTGAAAATGATTATAATAGATATAATGTCCATGTATATTGGACAGATATGTTTTTTTAACATTATTTTAACGCTTGAAATTATAGTACTTTTATAGAAAGCAGGTATACGAGAAGATGAAACGATTAGGAATTGATATTGGCTCAACGACAGTCAAGGTCGCTGTCATCGACGAACAACATAATATACTTTTCTCTGATTATCAGAGACATTTTGCCAAGATTCAGGAAACTTTATCTTCCTTATTAAAAAAGGCAAAAGACCAGATTGGGGAAATGACATTTGCTCCAACCGTTACCGGTTCCGGAGGACTTTCCATTTCTTCTTACTTAGATATTCCATTCTGTCAGGAAGTTGTCTGTGTATCAAGTGCACTTCAGGATTATGCACCTCAGACAGATGTTGCCATTGAGCTTGGTGGTGAAGATGCTAAGATCATTTATTTCACAAATGGGATCGATCAACGTATGAATGGTGTCTGTGCCGGTGGTACCGGATCATTTATCGATCAGATGGCCTCTTTATTACAAACAGATGCTGGCGGATTAAATGAATATGCGAAAGATTATGATACGATCTATCCGATCGCAGCCCGCTGCGGTGTATTCGCCAAAACAGATATCCAGCCCCTGATCAACGAAGGTGCTACAAAACCAAACCTTGCTGCCTCTATTTTCCAGGCAGTCGTAAACCAGACGATCAGTGGTCTTGCATGTGGTAAACCGATCCGTGGAAATGTTGCTTTCCTCGGAGGACCTCTTCATTTCCTTACAGAATTAAAAGAAGCATTTATCCGTACATTAAACCTAAAAGATGATGAGATCATCGCTCCTACACACTCTCATTTATTTGCAGCTGTCGGTGCTGCTCTGAATGCTAAAGAGGAAGTTACAACTGATTTTGAACATCTTTTAAAACAGTTTGAGAAGAAGATTGAACTTCAGCAGGAAGTTGACCGTTTAGAGCCTTTATTTAAGAGTGAACAAGAATATAAAAATTTCGTAAAAGATCATAACCGTCATGTTGTGAAACGTGGAGATCTTGCTACATATAAAGGAAATTGTTACTTAGGGATCGATGCCGGTTCCACTACAACAAAAGTTGCTTTAGCTGGTGAGGATGGAGAACTTCTTTACAGCTACTACAATAACAATAACGGAAGTCCTCTTCACGCCGTTGTTGAAGCGCTTCATGAGATTGACGCACAGATGCCAAAGACAGCTAATATCGTATCTTCCTGTTCCACAGGATACGGAGAACATCTTGTAAAAGCTGCCTTAAATCTTGACTTTGGAGAAGTTGAGACGATCGCACATTACTATGCAGCTGCATTCTTTGATCCTGATGTGGACTGTATCCTTGATATCGGTGGTCAGGATATGAAATGTATCCGTATCAAAAATGGAGTTGTTGATGATGTACAGTTAAACGAAGCATGTTCTTCTGGATGCGGTTCATTTATTGAAACTTTCGCGAAATCCTTAAATCATTCTGTACAGGAATTTGCCAAAGTTGCTTTAACAGCACAGAATCCGATCGATCTTGGTTCACGTTGTACGGTATTTATGAATTCTAAAGTAAAACAGGCACAGAAGGAAGGTGCAACTGTCGGAGATATCTCTGCTGGTCTTGCTTATTCTGTGATCAAGAATGCTTTATATAAAGTTATTAAGTTAACAGACCCATCTGACCTTGGAAAACATATCGTTGTACAGGGTGGTACATTTTATAATGATGCGGTTCTTCGAAGCTTTGAACGTATCTCCGGATGTCATGCTGTAAGACCTGATATCGCAGGTATCATGGGTGCCTTTGGTTCCGCACTGATTGCGAGAGAACGTTACGAAGATGGTATGGAAACTTCTATGCTTCCATTAGAAGAAATCTTTGCGATGAGTGTTGATACTTCCATGACACGATGCAAAGGCTGCACAAATCACTGCCTGTTAACGATCAATAAGTTCTCTAACGGACGCCGTTATATCACTGGTAACCGTTGTGAACGTGGTATTGGGAAAGAACCGAATGCTGAAAATATTCCAAACCTTTACGATTACAAACTTCATCGTACCTTTGACTACGAACCTTTATCTGATGAGAAAGCCACTCGTGGAGTCATTGGTATCCCTAGAGTTTTAAATATTTATGAGAACTATCCATTCTGGTATACATTCTTTACGGATCTTGGATTTAAAGTTGTGGTATCTCCTGAATCTTCTCGTAAGATTTATGAGTTAGGTATCGAATCTATTCCAAGTGAATCTGAATGTTACCCTGCAAAATTAGCCCATGGTCATGTGATGTGGCTGATCAAACAGGGAATCAAGGATATCTTCTACCCTTGTATTCCTTATGAACGTGACGAGATGGAAGGTACAAACAACCATTATAACTGCCCGATCGTTACTTCCTATGCAGAAAATATCAAAAATAACATGGAAGAACTTGCAACAGAGCATATCAACTTTATGAATCCATTCTTAGCACTGGATAATGAAGAAGCTTTAAAATCCCGTTTATTTGAGGAATTAGAAGCTCAGTATCATTTGGCTGCTGACGAAATAAATCACGCTGTTGATAAAGCTTATGCAGAACTTTCACAGGTTCGTACAGATATCCAGAATAAGGGTGAGGAAGTCCTTGCTTACCTTGCTGAAACTGGAAGAACTGGTATCGTTCTATGTGGTCGTCCATATCATATCGATCCTGAGATCAACCATGGTATTCCAGAATTGATCAACTCTTATGGAATTGCTGTTTTAACTGAGGATTCTATTTCTCATTTATCAAAGGTTGAACGTCCATTAAACGTACAGGATCAGTGGATGTATCATTCCAGACTCTATGCTGCAGCAAACTATGCAAAAGCAAATAAACAGTTAGAAGTCATTCAGTTAAACTCTTTCGGTTGCGGACTGGATGCTGTTACAACTGATACAGTGAAAGATATCTTAACAAAATCCGGACGTATCTACACAGTATTAAAGATTGATGAGGTTAATAACCTTGGAGCGGCAAGAATCCGTATCCGCTCACTGATCAGTGCTGTCCGTGTCCGTAAAAAACATAAGATCGAACCAAAACCTGTATCTCCAGCGATCAAACGTGTAGAATTTACAAAAGAGATGCGTAAGAACTATACACTGTTAGTTCCTCAGATGTCTCCGATCCATTTTGAATTCTTAGAGCCTGCTCTGCAGTCTTGTGGATATAACGTTGAAGTTTTAAATCAGGGTGGTATGGAAGATGTTAACACAGGTCTTAAGTATGTAAATAATGATGCCTGCTATCCATCTCTGATCGTTATCGGACAGTTAATGAACGCATTGCTTTCTGGTAAATATGATCCTCATAAGATCGCACTTGTCATCTCCCAGACAGGTGGTGGATGCCGTGCAACAAACTATATCAGTTTTATCCGCCGTGCACTTGAAAAAGCTGGTTACGGTTATGTTCCTGTTGTTGGTTTAAGTGCCCAGGGAATCGAGAAAAACAGTGGATTTAGCTTTACACCTGGTTTATTAAACAAAGCAGTTCAGGCGATCGTTTATGGTGATGTCTTTATGAGAACGGTTTATCATACACGTCCTTATGAAGTAAAACCTGGTTCTGTCAACAAATTACACAGACAATGGGCTGCTAAATGTAAACGTGATATTGCCAAAGGTAACTTCTATACATTCCAGAAGAATATCCGTGGAATCATTCGTGACTTCGACCGCATTCCATTAAAGGATATCAAGAAACCTCGTGTCGGAATCGTTGGAGAGATCCTTGTAAAATTCCTTCCAGATGCAAACAATCACTTAGTAGAACTTCTGGAACGTGAAGGTGCGGAAGCTGTTGTACCTGATCTGTTAGACTTCTTCATGTACAGCTTCTACAACAGTAACTTCAAATACCGTTATCTTGGTAAATCCAAGAAATCTGCGATCGTCAGCAACTCCGCAATCTGGGTTGTAGAGCGTTATCGTCAGACTCTTCGCAAAGAGCTAGCCAAGAGTAACCGTTTTGAGCCGCCTGCATATATCAAAGACCTTGCAGAATATGCAAAACCATTCGTATCAATCGGTAACCAGACTGGTGAGGGTTGGTTCTTAACAGGTGAGATGGTTGAACTGATTCACAGCGGTGCTCCAAATATCGTATGTACACAGCCATTTGCATGCTTACCGAACCATGTCGTTGGTAAGGGTGTTATCAAAGAAATCCGTCAGGCCTTCCCTGATGCGAACATCGTGGCGATCGACTATGATCCAGGAGCTAGTGAGGTTAACCAGATCAACCGTATTAAGCTGATGCTTTCTGCGGCTGAGAAGAATATGAATAAATAGTTATTTTTCTATTGTTTAGAATCAAATGCTAATAAAAAGAAGCCATGTTCCGGCATAGATAAATCTTGTCTATGCTTGTAACATGGCTTCTTGTTTGTTTCTTTCTATTTCAGTTAGATCATTCTGCTAAAATTTCTTCCAGAATGGCTGTTGCATCTTCAATGCAGCCTGGACAGGATCTTAAGACTTTTCCTGTTTCAATCCCTTTTAGGTCCTTACATTTTGTTGCTTGATTCTTCTCCTGAAAGCGTTTTACAAGCTCTCCTGATAGTTTATAGGTTGCTGCCTTGGAAACTGGTTTCTCGATGTCTCCACAGCTTTTTATGGCACCGATGACTGCAACGGCTCCTGTGATCGCTCCACATGTTCCTTCCATGCAGCCCATTCCTAATCCGTGACCTTCCATCATCTTGAAAATGATGGATTCGTCGATTCCCATTTCTTCAGCAAATGCACAGGCAACTGCCTGGGCACAGTTGTAGCCTTTCTGGTGGTTTTGTGCTGCTTTGTCTGTTTTGATACTCATTTGTAATGTCCTCCGATTTTTATTCATTATTAATTAGATTGTAAATTTCTTCTGCTGTTTTGTCTGGATGTTGTTTTACTTGATCATAGATTGGTTTTATTTCTTCCATTGGTTCTTCTAATTCATCGACTATCTGCTCAAGATTCTTATTTTTTTTCACTTTCTTCTGAATCATCGAAATCTGAGTTAAAATTTTTCCTTGATAAATTCCCTCTTTTCTTCCACGGTTTTCCGCACTCTGCATCTGACTCACTCTGTCACTCGCTGCCATCGCTTCTCTCAAATATAGATATCTGTCCCGTTCGTCCTGGCTCATCTTTACCATTTCTTCTTGTATCCTTTCCATATATCTATTACCTGCTGATTCCTGCGCAACCTCTTCCCATGTCGTTGCGGCGATCAGTCTTGCCCAACGGTATAGAGGATGCTTTCTTGCTTTGCCTTTGGCTGTCTTGGTTTTCTATAATTCTACTTCTTTCCTTAATCATTCATACTATTTTGAATACATCACATCATTTTTCGAAAGTAAATAAACACAGTATTGATTCATACTAATTCCTTCTCTCTGTGAATGTTCTGCTAATGATCTGTGTAGACTTCGTGGTATTCTTAATTTGAATTGTCCAGAATAATTTTCCAAGCTATCTGGTTCATAAATTTCTATTCCCTCTTCCAATGCTGCTCTGATCCACTCTCTTTTTGCATCTTTTGCATTCTGCATTGCACTCTCTATTGTTTCTCCACATGTAATACAACCTGGTAAATCAGGATAAGATATTACAAACCCACCTTCATCTTGATCTTCTATGATTTCCATCTTATATGACATACTCATATACTCATTCAGCGTTTTCATTTTCTCTTTCCTCGCTTTCTACAACCTTTCTTACCATTTCTACATATACTTTTTTAATTGGTTCATGCTTTGGTATTGTAATTGGACTTTTCCCTTGTTTTCTAAATGTATAATGACTACTTCCACTTCTTGGGGCATCCATCCTATACCCATAAGTTTCTAATACCTTTTGTAATTGTGTAAATCGAAGATCCTTCGACAAATTGCAAATACGTGCGATTAGTTTATCCCATTTTGACATTTGTATCTTCCTTTCTTTTATTATATTTGGTGTCGTATTTGGTGTCAATATTTTATTTATGTAAATATTTGCATTTTATGTAATTAAAACACATTCGCTTATTCCTGTCAATATTTTACAATAACATTGTATTAAAAAAGAAGACTCCTCACAAAAAAGAGTCTTCTTTCCTTATCACCAAATGATGTAATTCTATCTTCTGACACTGATCCCTCTCTGATCCAGATATTCCTTCAGATCAGATATCTTCAATTCATTAAAATGGAACAGTGAAGCCGCCAATGCTGCATCTGCTTTTCCTTCTGTCAATGTATCATAAAAATGTTCTTTATTCCCCGCACCACCAGATGCGATCACTGGAATATCAACATTCTCTGCAATGATTCTTGTCAGTTCATTGTCATATCCTGCTTTCGTTCCGTCACAGTCCATGCTTGTTAACAGGATCTCTCCTGCTCCGCGGCGGTTTGCTTCCATGGCCCATTCTACAGCATCTAAGCCTACATCGATTCTTCCACCGTTCTTGTATACATTCCATCCGCTTCCATCGGCTCTGCGTTTGGCATCAATCGCTACAACAACGCACTGGCTTCCGAATTTGTCTGCAGCATCATTGATCAAATCTGGGGTATTGATCGCTGAGGAGTTAATGGAAATCTTATCTGCTCCTTCTCGTAAGATTGCCTTAAAATCATCAACGGTACGGATTCCTCCACCGACTGTAAATGGGATAAATACCTTTTCTGCGACTTTTCTTACCATATCGATCATGATATTTCTTGCATCGGATGATGCTGTGATATCTAAGAATACAAGTTCATCTGCACCTGCTTTGTCATATGCTGCTGCGATCTCTACCGGGTCTCCGGCATCGATCAGATTGACAAAATTGACACCTTTTACGACGCGTCCTGCTTTCACATCTAAGCATGGGATAATTCTCTTTGTATGCATAGCCAATTCCTCCTATAGTGAAACGAAGTTCTTTAAAATCTGTAATCCTACGGTGCTGCTCTTTTCTGGATGGAACTGGCAGGCAAAGATGTTGTCTTTCTCTACTGCTGCGTGAATCTCCACACCATATTCGGTTGTTGCTGCTACAATATCTTCATCGTCTGCCTGAAGATAGTAAGAATGTACAAAATATACATAAGGATTCTCTGGCAGTCCTTTGAATAATCTTGAATCTTCTTTGACTTTGATATTATTCCATCCCATATGTGGAATCTTTAAATCTCCACTCTTTGGAATTCTTAAGATCTTTCCAGGTAATAATCCAAGTCCTTTGACTCCCGGTCCTTCATCGCTGGATTCAAACATCAGCTGTAACCCAAGACAGATTCCTAAAAATGGAATATTCTTCTCTACAACTTCATGGATCGTTTCTTCTAATCCATAATGACGGATCTTCTCCATCGCATCTGCAAATGCTCCAACTCCCGGAAGAATCACTTTATCGCTGTTTACGATCTCATCGTGATCTCTTGTGATGATTGCTTCTTCTCCAAGATAATTGAGTGATTTTTCAACACTTTTGATATTTCCTGCATCATAATCAATAATCGCTATCATAGGTGCCTCCTATTCGTGTGCTATGTTTAAAAAGTCACGGCTGTCCATCTTGATCCCGATTCCTTTTTCTTTGATCTCTTTTCCGATCTGGTATAGTGAATGATGAACTCTTACGAACGTTGCTTTCTCATTGTAGAATGCCATCTTCTCAAAAGGCCAGCGGAACAAACTTGGAACTTCAAAACCTTCTCCTAATTCTAATATAAAAAGCTTTTTATTTAAAGTGTTTTGCAACCATTTTGTGTAACTTGCCCATGAATTTAAGTAAGCTCCTTCGATATAGATAGATTTTGTCTCTTCTGTGCGGACATTAAAGATCAATTGTTTTCCACATTTTGGACATTCCAGATGTTCGATCTTTCCTGTTTTTTCATAATAGTCGATCAAATCTCTAAGTCCTAAGTTCGCAGGATAGAGCTGCTCATTACATGGTGCACTGCACTGGAAGAAATCTCCGTTTCCACATGGTGCTGTCACGTGATCTTTCTTTAAATGGGTATGATACAATAATCCATCATCGTTACTCGTCACTACGAAATATTCTTTTCCTTCCAAAACTTCTTCTAATTCTTTAAACAGATCTGTCTCTTTCATGGATAATAAATACTCTCTCTCGTAAACAGTTCTCATCCATTTGGAATCTTCATCTTCTTTATCGATGAGATTCTGGTAATGTTCATTTGTGATCACTTTCTTGAAATCGATCACACGGTCTGCACGCAATTCTCGTCCGATCCCCACTAATACAAGGTCTGCATCCTGAATCTGTTCTTTGTAATCTTTTAACATATTTCTTTTCATCCTTTTTATCCTATTATCCAAAAGAAACCAGTTTACACTGATTTCTTTTTGCTTACACTATTTATCTATCATACCACAAAACTCATTTCTTTGTCTGTAGCATTTTTACTTCCATACACAACACAATGAAAATGCTTTTTTAACATTGTACAGATTCAGAATCCGCAGATTCCACATCAAAGTAAAATTCTACACCACCTTCTACATTGGCAACTCCATAATCTTTGCCATGTGCTTTCATCGTTGCTTCTACGATAGACAATCCGATTCCGCTTCCACCGTATTCTCTTGTTCTTGCTTTATCGACTTTATAGAATTTTACCCACAATTTATCAATATCTTCCTGTGGAATATGGTCTCCCGTATTAAATACTTTGATCCTTACGTCATTTCCATGACGACAATAGCTGACTTTGATGATTCCACCGTCTGTTACGTGATTTCTGGCATTGCTCAGATAGTTGTTCACAACTTCTTCGATCATAAATTCATCTGCCCACACATGAGTCTCTGGCTCATCAAATATAATCTTGACTTCTTGCTTTTCCACAAGGATCTTGCTTGATTCTACCATATTGCGGATCATTTCTGTGATATCAAATCGTTCCATATTGACCTGATTATTTCCGAATTCAATCTGATTCAGTGTCAGAAGTTTCTGTACCATACGGTTCATCTTCTTTGCTTCATCTGCAATAACGTCACAATAGAACTCTTTGCTTTCTTCATCATCTAAGATATTGTCTTTCAATCCTTCCGAATATCCCTGGATCAGTGCGATCGGTGTCTTTAATTCATGGGATACATGGGATAAGAATTCCTTTCGCATCTCATCAATCTGAACTTTCTGCTCGATATCTTTTTGCAGTTCATTGTTCGCTGTTTTCAGTTCTGAAATGGTGAATTCCAATTTAGATGATAACTCATTGATACTGGCTCCAAGTCGTCCTAATTCATCATCAGATCCTGTTGGCACTTTCACATCAAAATCTAAATGTGACATCTGATTCGCGGCCTTGGCCATATCTTCAATTGGTCTTGTAAACTGGCGGCTGTATAAATACATCGCAACTGCGCCGCAAATGATCAAGATCAGTCCAACATACATCGTAAACTGTCCGGATAATCTGGCACTTGTCTGGATACTTTCCATCGGTGTACTTATGATCACTGTATAATCGCCATCCAGATAGCCCATTAGATTGATGCTTGTTCCCATACTCTTATTGGTATTGGTCATAACTGCATAACCTTGCTTCTTGATCTGGTTACTGATCTTGTCAAGATTTTCATTTAAAATGTTCCAAAGGCTTTTATACATCAAGCTCTTCTCTCCTTCAGAACTATAAACGATCGTTCCTGATCCATCACTGATCAAAACCCTGTAATTATAAGTCTTCGCGATCTCATCCACATCATTCTTCCGTACCGTATCTTTTTGAAAAACTTTCTGTATCTGGTAATAGGATTCTTTGATCGTCTTCTTTTCCTTCACAGTATAATATGTCTTCAACATAGTAAGATTGATCAGTACTGATAATAAGATCACCGACGTCATGATAATGATCAGCATCAATGTCATCTTGACTCTGACTGAACGGTTCTTTAATAATTTCTTTCTCAATTCTCTTCAACCTCAAATTTGTATCCCATTCCCCAGATCGTATGAATATAAGAACCTTTTTCACCAAGTTTATTTCTTAATTTCTTTACGTGGGTGTCGATCGTTCTTGCATCTCCAAAGTAATCATAGTTCCATACCTGATTTAAGATACTTTCCCTTGTAAGGGCTCTTCCTTGATTGGACATAAAATACTGTAATAATTCAAATTCTTTGTAACTCAGATTGATGCTTTTTCCGTCAATAGAGACATGATGTCCCCCAACATCCATGACAATTCCGCCAGCTTCTATCTGTTCACCTTCTGTCTGAACCGTTCTTCTTAAAATGGCTTCCACTCTGGCAACCAAGATCTTTGGGCTGAATGGTTTGGAAATATATTCATCCACTCCAAGTTCAAATCCAAGAAGTTCATCTTGTTCCTGATCTTTTGCCGTCAGCATGATGATCGGAACTTTAGATACTTTACGGATTTCTTTGACAACTTCCCATCCGTCCATCTTCGGCATCATAACATCTAATACTAACAGATTGATTCCCTTTGTAGAATAAAAGGTATCAACCGCTTCTTCACCATCCTGTGCTTCTAACACCTGATAGCCGGCTCTTGTCAGAAAGTCTTTGACTAGCTTTCGCATTCTGCTTTCATCATCCACAACTAATATCTTTAATTCATTCACCTTGTATCTTCCTCCTAATCTTATTTTCTCATACCATTTATTTATATTTCTTTCCTATAAAAAAGAAACATCCTTCTTATTTTGTTGACTTTATTCTATCATAGGATTATGTCAAAACTGTGAATGTTTATCATGAATTTACGATCATCATCTCTTCACAAAATATATCAAAAAAAGAAGTCTCACAGATAAATTCCTGCAAAACTTCTTTTATGATCATGATACTTTTGTATCATTTAATTGTTCGTATTATTCTGCGATCGCTTTGATCTTCTCAAGACCGAAGACAATCACAATACCGATAATAAAGAATACTGGATGGAACGTATGAAGTGTCATCGCTGCTTTTGTATTCTCCAGTGTTGTTGGTCCCATAACGATCGCATATAAAGAACCGATCATCATTCCGATAACAAAATAGATCATCGCACTTCTATGGTTCTCCAATGCACGGCGGATCAGTTTGATCACGAGTGCGATTCCTGTCAAAACTCCAAGTCCAAAGATCACTATGACTGGGAAGTAAGACAAATGAAGATGCATCACTTCTTTGAGTGCTGTGATCACTGGAACATATAACCCAAAGATCAGAAGCATTGTTGATCCTGAAATTCCTGGAAGTACCATTGCTGAGATTGCTACCATCGCTACTGCGAAGATATAAACAACCAATGCGATATTTAAATGTTCCACGCTAACACTGATTCCTTTTCCAGATACTGGATTAAAGTATGTGATTGCTGCAACAAGTACAACTCCAATCACTGCCCAGATGATATTCTGGTATTTTCCTTTTAATGAATCTTTCTCTTCTTTGCAGATCATCGGAATTGCAAAAATGATAAGTCCTAAGAATAAAGAACTGATCTCATAAATCCTGTCATCAAAAATACTTGCCAGAACAGAAACTGCTGCTCCCATTCCAACGACCCATCCAATGCCAATCCTTATTAAAAACTTAATTGCTTCAATTCTTTCTTCTTTTGTTCCTGACATCAAATAATCGAGTGACATGATAAACTTGTCATAAAAACCAAGTAAGAACGCAACCGTTCCACCAGATACACCCGGAACACTATCAGCTAATGCCATACAAAATCCTCTGATAAAATTTAGCATACTACCTCTTTCTCCTGTTATGTGTTTAATATACAACACATTGTATTGTAACATAACTTTTTTTTAGAAGAAAGTATGAAATAAAATTCACATATTTTCATTTGCTGCACGAAGGATCGTAGCCCCTCCAGCAACAATGTCTCCATCATAGAATACGACTGCCTGTCCTGGCGTGATCGCTCTCTGTGGTTCATCAAAGACAACTCTTACTTCATCTTCCCCTGTCATATAGACTCTGCAAGGGACTTCCGGACTATTATATCGAATCTTCGCCATCAGTTTCATACCATCTTCAAACTCTGGTACAGACATACAGTTTACTTTATTTCCATATAAAACATTGGCAAACAGATCCTGTTTGTCTCCGACTACAACTTCATTCGTATCTTTGTCTACTTTGATGACATATCCTGGTTTCTTCAAGGATAATCCAAGACCTCTTCTCTGTCCTACTGTATAGTAAATGATCCCTTTATGCTCTCCTAAGACATTGCCTTCTGGATCTACAAATTTCCCTTTTGGAATCTTTGTTCCAGTCGTCTCTTCGATAAATTCGCCATAGTTATCATCTACAAAGCAGATATCCTGACTGTCAGGCTTGTTGGCAACTAACAGTCCGATCTCTTCTGCGATCTGTCTGACTTCATCTTTTGTGTATGCCCCGATCGGCATGAGTGTTTTAGAAAGCTGATTCTGAGTCAGATTATATAATGCATAGGTCTGATCTTTCTTCTGTGTCTTAGAACATTTTAATGCATAACGTCCGTTATCAAGCTTTGTGATCTGTGAATAATGTCCGGTTGCAATATAGTCTGCTCCAATGTCTAAGCAACGCTTTAATAAGGACTCCCATTTCACATAACGGTTGCATGCGATACATGGATTTGGAGTTCTTGCATTTAAATATTCTTCACAGAAATAGTCAATGACTTTATCTTTGAAGTCTTTTCTAAAATTCATGACATAATGAGGAATTCCGATCATCTGTGCTACACGCCTTGCATCATCAACAGCTGATAGTCCACAGCATCCTCCATTCTCTTCCTGAACAAACTCATCTTCTTCCTGCCAGATCTGCATTGTCACACCGATCACATCGTATCCCTGTTTCTTTAAGAGATATGCCGCAACGGATGAATCAACGCCTCCTGACATTCCAACCACGACTTTTTCTTTCACAACTGCCTCCTAGTATTCCTCTTCTTCTTCACCTTCACTGATATCTGTTTTAGGTTTTTCTAATCCTTCGATCTTGATACCATTTTTCTCAGCATAATCCCATAATGCTGCGTGAATTGCTTCTTCTGCAAGTAAAGAACAGTGAACTTTCACTGGTGGAAGTCCATCTAATGCTTCCATAACCGCTTTATTTGTTACTTCTAATGCCTGCTGAATGTTCTTTCCTTTGACAAGCTCTGTTGCCATACTGCTTGTTGCAACGGCTGCTCCACATCCAAATGTCTTGAATTTAACATCCTGGATGATTCCATTATCATCGATATCTAAATAGATTCTCATGATATCTCCACATTTTGCGTTACCAACTGTTCCCACACCACTGGCATTTTCAATTTCTCCTACGTTTCTTGGATGCTGAAAATGATCCATTACTTTCTCACTGTACATTATGATTCCTCCTGATCTTATCTATAAATTCTACTGAAATTTTATTTTCATTATTTTCCTCTATGGAAAACCTCTTAATTATTTTTCTTTACAAAATCTTCATATAATGGTGACATTGTTCTTAATTTTGTCACGATCTCTTTGATATTGTCTACAACATAATCCATATCTTCTTTTGTTGTTTCTTCTCCGATCGTCATACGAAGTGATCCATGAGCGATCTCATGAGGCAGTCCAATAGCTAACAGTACATGAGATGGATCTAAGGATCCTGATGTACATGCTGATCCACTGGATGCACAGATTCCTGCCATATCAAGCATGATCAGTAAAGATTCTCCTTCGATAAACTGGAAGCTGATATTGATGTTGTTTGGTACTCTCTTTTGTGCATCTCCATTTAAACGGCAGTATGGAACTTCTGCCAGGATTCTCTTGATCGCATAGTCACGGACTTCTGTCTCATGCTTGATTCTTTCATCCATTGTTGCAAATGCGATCTCAACTGCTTTTGCAATTCCTACGATACCTGTGATGTTCTCTGTTCCGGCACGTCTTTTTCTTTCCTGTGCTCCACCATGAATGAAAGAACGAAGTTTTAATCCTTTTCTGATATATAAGAATCCGATTCCCTTTGGTCCACCGAATTTGTGTCCGCTGACACTTAACATATCGATATTATATTCATCTACATTGATCGGAATCTGAGCATATGCCTGAACTGCATCTGTATGGAATAAGATTCCATGTTCTTTTGCGATAGCTCCGATTTCTTTAATTGGCTGGATCGTTCCGATCTCGTTGTTTGCAAACATCACAGAGATTAAGATCGTATCTGGTCTGATCGCTGCTTTTAAGTCATCTAATTTTAAGATTCCGTTCTCATCAACGTCAATATATGTGATCTCAAATCCTTTTTTCTCAAGATATTCACATGTATGAAGGATCGCATGATGTTCGATCTTACTTGTGATGATATGTTTTCCTTTGTTTGCATAAGCTTCTGCTGTACATTTCAATGCCCAGTTATCAGATTCAGAACCACCTGCTGTGAAGTAGATATTCTCTGCTGTTGTTCCAAGTGATCTTGCGATCGTTTCTCTTGATTCGTCTACAACTTTACGGTTATTTAATGCTGGTGTATATACACTGGATGGATTCCAGAAGTTTTCTGTAAAATAAGGAAGCATTGCATCTACAACTTCCGGTCTTGTTGCTGTAGTAGCAGCATGATCTAAGTAAATGATTTTCTTTTCCATGATTATGATTCCTACCTTTCTTCTTGATCATATTTGGTATGTATTTCGATTGATTCTTCCATCAATTCTTGTAAAGTGATCGAATCAACCGCCTGCTGAACGCTGTCATTGATTCGTTTCCAAACTGTCTTGGTCACGCAGAATTTTGTGCCGCTGCAAGTCGATGTATCTCCGGTAAATGCTGCACAGTCGATCGGTGTTAAATCTCCTTCCAAAGTCCTTAAGATATCTCCTGCCGAAATATCTTTTGGATCTTTATCTAACATATATCCACCCTGTGCTCCACGAATACTTTTGATGATCCCTGCTTTCTTCAGTTTAGGTAATAACTGCTCTAAGTATCTGACGGAAATATTCTGTCTCTCTGCGATCGCACTGATTGGTACCGGGCTGTCCTGACTGTATACCGCAATGTCTACCATCGCTCTTAATCCATAGCGTCCTTTTGTCGATAATTTCATTCTCTCACCTCAATCCCGACTATATAACTCGGATTTCATTTGTTATCTTAACAAAGCATGTATCTTATGTCAACATTATTTGTCATATCTTTTTTTTTTATTTCATACAATAATTAAAAATGGCTGGTATTTCCTATGAAAAAGGCAAGCCCGTTTATTTGCGGAACTGTGATCTTAACACTCTCTAATTTTTTTTCAAGACTCATCGGCTTCTATAATAGAATATTTCTGGCAGGCGTGATCGGTGCACATCAGATTGGAATTTATCAATTGATCTTTCCTGTTTATCTCCTTGGGTTTGCTGTCTGTTTTCAGGGATTTCAAATCGCACTTTCTAAGATCACTGCTGAGAAAAAAGCTACGGGAAATATTAATGCTGCTCGTTATGTACTTCGCATTACGATCATTCTTACACTGTGCCTTTGTATCATTTTCTCCTTCTTTGTATTTTGGTATGCAGAACTGATCTGTTCAGTTTTTCTTCATGAACCAAGCTGTGTACCATGCCTGAGACTTGCTGTTCTTGTTCTTCCATTTGTCGGGATCAAAAACTGTATTCATGGGTACTGCCTTGGAATTGAGAATTCGGGTGTTCCTGCTTTTTCTTTGTGTCTGGAACAGATTTCAAGGGTATCCTCTATCTTTTTACTTTCTGTATTCATGATAGAGAAAATGCCAGTTCCTGCTTTTCTCGCTGTCTGTGGAATGGCTGTTGGAGAAATTGTTTCATTTTTCTTTACTCTGATCTTCTATTTCTTACACAAAAAGTCTGCTGACAGCTTGTCAAAGTCTACTCTTTCTGCATCAAAACTTTCTGTATTTCATGAACTGTTATCCCTTGGGATCCCACTGACTTTGAATAGTTTTTCTGTCACCTTATTACAGAGTGTGCAAAGTATTATGATCCCAATGATGTTATATCGTTTTTATGGAAATCGTTACCGCAGCGTCGAGATCTATGGCATCTTAAGCGGCATGGCACTGCCTTTTATCATGTTTCCTTCTACGATCACCAATGCATTATCTTTGATGCTTCTGCCTAAGATTTCTGCTGCCAAAACTCACAACGATCCCTCTTATCTTCGACGTTGTGCGATCTTACCTCTTATCTTTTGTACATTTCTTGGAATTGGAGCTTTTGGCGGATTCTTTGTTTTTGGACCCTGGATTGGAAATTTCTTTTTTCATAATCCTCTTTGCGGAAAGTATTTAAGATCATTGTCTTTTTTATGTCCGTTTTTGTATTGTTCTTCCATCTTATCTACCATATTAAATGGACTTGGAAAAACAAAAGATACATTGCTCCATAACAGTGTATCTCTTGTGATCCAGATTTGTTTTATTTTATTCGCGATTCCTTTGTATGGAGTGAACGGGTATTTGTGGGGACTGTTTCTTAGCTGTTTGTTTCTATGCTTCGCTAATTATCGAAAAGTAATGCTGCATGTATGAGTCGGAAAATAGCTGTTACCGAATTCCCAAAAATGTCTCATACAGATCCACTTGACCGTACCCCCATTCTCTGTTTGGATAGATCCTTTCCGGATCTCTCCTTGCTCCCCGGATCAGATAATTTTTAATTCTTGTCGTATTGATCTGCATATCATTTTTCTGCACGATCCCCCATTCTAACATCAATGCTGCTATACCCGCGGTAATTGCTCCTGAAACGCTCGTTCCCGATTTTCTGCCATAGCGTTTCCTTGGTAATGGTCCTAGAATTTCTACTCCTGGTGCTGTAAAATCTGGTTTAACCGCATTTCTTGGAAATCCCCTGCTACTGTCGATCGCGAGGCTTCCTGTGTTGGAATTATAACTTCCACAAGATATCAGCAATCCTGTATTTGATGGTGCTACCAGTGTATTATATGGTGTGGATTCCAAGAAAAATGTATCTTCGCTGATAAAGTTTGTGATTGGAAGCCACAGATCAAATTCACGATTTCCTACTCCATCGTCACTGACGTAGATGTTCCAGATTCCTGGTGCCGGATTTTGAAATCTCATAACGATAACTGGAGCTCCTGCAGATGTATCTACCGTAAAGTATTCTACGATCAGCCTTGTTTTTTCTAATAAAAATGTTACATATCTTTGCCCGCTTAACCCACCTTGTATCCTACCTGTTTTCTGTCCTGATGGTGACTCAATATCTACATAATAGCGGTTCGGAGCTAATCCCCATAGTTCCATTGCAAATCCATACTCTGATTCTCCAACTTTGACTTCTACTTTTTCATCATTTTGTGAAACCTGACCACTGTAATGATGTCTTGCCTGCCCCTCATTTCCAGCGCTTGTAACAACTGCGACTCCCCGAAGCATCGCTCTGCCTGACAGATACTGGTCTAATGGTCCTGTTCCAAGATGAGATGCCAGGTTGGTGCCAATGCCTAAGAATATGACGATCGGTCTTTGCAACTGTTCTGCAATATGATCGATATAGTGAACTGCCAGCATGATGTCTGTTTCTGCATATGCTTCGTATTTTGGATCAATACAGTAATATTCTTTCAAATAGTCTTTTGCTTTTCTTAATTTCACTACGATCAATCCTGCATTCGGAGCAATTCCTGAAAATCCTGTTTCGTTATCCTCATTTCCAGCAATTAAACCTGCTAAAAAAGTACCATGTCCGGATTCATCCTTCGATGGTACTTTCTGCTGTGGCACGTCGCTTTTCAGTGCCTCTTCTATTTGTTCTTTTGTATATTCTGTCCCATATCCCAGAAATGTATCTTCTGGGTCACCTTCTATTGTCTGATCCCAGAGAGAATATATCTTACTGCTGCCATCTTCATAGCGAAATGCTGGATGTTCATAGTCGATCCCTGTATCGATCATTCCAACTAAAACACCATTTCCATAAAGATCCAAGGTACTCCTTCTGACTTGCGCTACTCCGACATCTTCTAACATCTGTGTGTCCATCAGACCGAAACAACGTGGAATCGTATTATATGGATAATTTTGTCCATATATGGATGTCCGTCCGTTCTTTTTTACATATGCGATCGCGAATCTCTGATCGATCACTGTAATACATTCTGTGTTGAATTCTTCTTTTACATAGTCGAGAACTCCACTATATTCTCCGATAAATTCAAAATAATCATTACTCTGGGCTGCATTTTCACATAGCATAGGAATACCTCAGGTTTTTTATAGTTTATGCACCCAATTTCCATCTGTTAATCTATGTGTATGATACAATTTATGAAAATTAATTTAAATACGCTCCGTAATAAGTCCCTTCTGATAAGCCCATAATAACTGTTCAAGATCTGCCACTTTCTCCTGTAGTGCCTTGCCATTATCAGTATCCATAACACATTTACGTTTCGTTACCTTATTAATAACGATCGTATCTGAATGGATATCTGTTTCCTCTCTGATCGCTATAGTTCTTGATACAAATGGTTCGTGTGCTACGAGTTTTAATCCGTAAGAATTAGACACTAAGGTATAACCTGCGATCCCTGTTGTCTTCTGATATGCTTTCGAGAATCCACCATCAATGACAAATAGCTTTCCTCCACATTTGATCGGGCTTTCGCCTTTCTTTACTGCTACTGGCATATGCCCGTTTACAATCTTGCCTGTCGATGTATCTAATCCGAATTCTTCTAAGATCTGGTTGATCACTGCTTCATTTTCATACCACTGATAGTAATAGTCTTTCTTTTCTTTCTTAAGATCTGCATCGTCCAAGAAATAGCGCTCAAACGTTGCCATCTTTGCTTTTCCGTAGACTGGTGAGTTTTCATTTGACCAGATGAACCACATGATGTCTTGTCCATATTTTCTGGCTTTCATGTCTTTTTCCTCATAATAGCCCTGTCTTGCCAGATGTTCTAAGACGTCATAAAGTTCTTTCCCTGCGTACTTTCTTCCTTCAATCTCTACTTCACGAAATGTTCCATCTTCGTTTAGCGGTACACAGCCATGATATAGAAGCATTCCATTGAATACCTTGTATAAGTGTCCTTTTGCAAATAAGAATCTTATATGTTCCTGAAGATAAGCACAGTATTTAAATACAGTTACCAGATGTTCCATCACATATTCTTCTTCTTTGGTCAATTTATATGGATCATTTGGATCGATCGTTGGAAAATTCTTATCTTTTAATTCATATTCTTTTCCATCTAATGTGATCGTTCCTTTTTCATAGTCGATCTTGTCTAATAGTAATCTTTGATCCATCAAAAAGTCTGGACGGCGTTTGATCAATTGACCTTCTACTTTAAACTGCATGATCGCAATGGCTTTGTGCATCTTCTTATTCAATTCTTCTTCTCGGATATTACTCTCATCCACTTCTCCAGATGCATGGAATAATTCACATTCATCATCTTTGTAACACTCCAATGCAAATCTTGCCAGCGGGATCAGATTGATGCCATAACCATTTTCCAAAACATCCAGATTATTGTATCTTGCACAGATTCTTACAACATTACAAATACATGCGCGGTGCCCAGATGCAGCTCCCATCCATAAAATATCGTGATTTCCCCACTGAATATCAACATTCACTGTCTTCATGATGCAGTCCATGATCCTGTGTGGACCAGATCCTCTATCGTAAATATCTCCGATCACATGCAGATGATCGATCGTCAGATCCTGGATCAGATGGGCCATCGCTGCAATAAACTGTCTGACCCTTCCTGTCGTGATGATCGTCTCAAGAATCTGCTCTACATAGCGTTTCTTATCAGCTCTCCGGTGTTCTACCATCAATTCTTCCATCACATAGGCAAATTCTGGTGACATTGCTTTCCTTACTTTTGATCTTGTATATTTATTCCCGACTGATCTTGCAACATGAACCAGACGTACCATCGTATCATGCTGCCATTCAAGAAGGAAATTCTTTGGTAATTCTTCCTCCATTAAATCCATCTTCTGCTCCGGATAATAAATAACTGATGCCAGATTTTTCTTTTGCTTTGTTGTCAGTGTATTCCCAAATTCATCTTCAATCCTGCTTCGGATCGCTCCTGATCCATTCCTTATGATATGGCTGAATTTCTCATATTCGCCGTGAACATCAGAAACATAATGCTCTGTTCCTTTGGGAAGATGCAAGATTGCCTGAAGATTGATGATCTCTGTTGAAGCAGCTGCGACATTTGGATAACGCACTGCCAGTTCCTTTAGATACTTCATCTGGTCCATGAGAAGGCTCCCCTTTCGTTTACGCTTTTTTGATTGTTCTGTAATATTATAGCATTATTTTTCATACTTTCCCAATAACTTTCTTTCATTTTCCTTAATTATTATACTTTTATGAAAACAAGGCTGTTTCTTATGTTATACTGTAAACAGCCTAGGTAAAATTTATGTAAATTTCCATATTTACTGTCCTTGATCTTCACAGGCTACTTACAATAAGGAGGAGATTATGTTAAAAAAGAACAAAAGCATTGCACTGGTGATGATCTTAGCTTTATTGATCATCACATCTTCTTGTGCACCAAAAAACACACAGGCAGAAATTGATAAACCTGCCAAAACAAGTGCCTCTTGGGAGAGGAAACTTTGCAGATCAAAACTTGATATCATCAGTTCTTACGGTGATGATCAGGCATTTCACCCAAAAGTCTTAAACTTTGAAAAACCATGGAACGGCTATCGCTATTGGATGGCATACACTCCATATCCAGGTGCAGATCAGCGAAAAGAAAATCCACACGTCTGTGTCTCCAATGACAGGATTCATTGGAAGCCATTTGAAGGAGAGGGAAAAGCTGTTTCACTTGATCCATTGACCCCATTTGAAGACCCTGACAAACAGTATAATTCAGACACCCATCTTGTATATAGAAAAGATATCGACACCTTAGAATGTTACTGGCGCCAAGTCGATAATCGTACCAGGATCGATAAGATCATGAAACGTACAACAACCGATGGTATCCACTGGAGTAAAGCTCAGAATGTATTGGTTTCCGATGCACGCACTGATCGTATTCTAAGTCCGGCGATCATTTATGAAAACGGACGATATAAGATGTGGACTGTCAACTGTAAAAGAAAATTCCCTGTTTTATACCGTGAAAGTAAAGATGGTTTTCATTGGACAACTCCAAGCACGATTCAGTTAAAATATCCATCTGACAGACTTCGAAGCTGGCATCTGGATGTCATTCATACAGAGAAAGGCTATGAAATGCTCGTCGTTGCCTTCTACAAAGGGCATAGGCACCGGGAAATGAATCTTTATTATACTTCATCCAAAAATGAGCATGATTTTAAGAAATGTATTACGATCTTAAAACCATCTGAAAAGGAAAAAGCATGGGACAACCGTGGTATTTACCGTAGCAGCTTTTTTGTGGAAAATGGAATTTATTATATTTATTACAGTGGTATTGGATATCCAAAAGGGCCAAACAGCTCTCAGGGTGTTGGACTCACATATGGTCCATCGGTGAAAAACATTCATGGTTACGATGCATAAAATCTCTTGACGTTATAAATATTCAGGTGTAAACTGTTAGCAATAAGAATTTTTAGCCGACCATCCATAGACTGGCTAACGACTCTACAATACGAATAAAAGGAAGTGCATTAATATTATGGAAAAGAAAAATATCGACTGGGCTAACATCGGTTTCGGTTATATGCCAACAGATTACCGTTTTGTAGCTAATTACAAAGATGGAGCATGGGATGAAGGTGAATTAACAACAGATGCCAACATCACAATCTCTGAATGTGCCGGTGTATTACAGTACGCTCAGACATGTTTTGAAGGAATGAAAGCTTACACAACAGAAGATGGACATATCGTTGTATTCCGTCCTGACTTAAATGCAAGCCGTATGGCAGATTCATGCAGAAGACTTGAGATGCCTGTATTCCCTGAAGATAAATTTGTAGAAGCGATTGAGAAAGTCGTTGCAGCGAATGAAGCATTCGTACCACCTTTCGGTTCTGGTGCTACATTATATATCCGTCCTTATATGTTCGGAAGTGATCCTGTGATCGGTGTAAAACCAGCAAATGAATATCAGTTCCGTATCTTTACTACACCAGTAGGACCATACTTCAAAGAAGGAGCTAAACCTATTACTATCCGTGTCAGTGATTATGATCGTGCTGCTCCTCGTGGAACAGGTAATATCAAAGCCGGATTAAACTATGCTATGAGCCTTTACCCAATCATGGAAGCTCATCGTCAGGGATTTGATGAGAATATGTATCTTGACCCAGCAACAAGAACAAAAGTAGAAGAAACAGGTGGAGCTAACTTCATCTTTATTACAAAAGATGGTAAAGTTGTAACACCTAAATCTGACAGTATCCTTCCATCTATCACTCGTCGTTCTTTAGTTTATGTAGCCAAAGAATACCTTGGACTTGAAGTCGAAGAACGTGAAGTATTATTTGATGAAGTCAAAGATTTCGCTGAATGTGGATTATGTGGAACAGCCGCAGTTATCTCTCCAGTAGGAAAGATTTATGATCACGGTAATGAAATCTGCTTCCCAAGCGGAATGGAAAAGATGGGACCTGTCATCCAGAAATTATACGATACTTTAACAGGAATCCAGATGGGTCATATTGAAGCCCCTGAAGGATGGATCAAGGTTATTAAATAAGACTTTCGTTAATAGAATATTAAATAACATAAAATGCAGCCAGACAGTTATTGATTTAACTTTCTGGCTGCATTTCATTTATACATATTGGCGTATCATTCTTATTTACTGATCTCTTAGATGAATCTCTGGATTTCCATGATTCTCAATATAATCTCTTGTGATCGTTACGCTTCCGATCGTGTCGTCTTTTGGTATCTCGTACATAATGTCGAGCATGAATTTCTCGATGATCGCACGTAATGCTCTGGCTCCTGTTTTCTTTTTCAGAGCTTGTTCTGCGATAGCCTCCAGAGCCCCTTCGTCGAATTCTAATTTTACTTCATCTAATTCTAATAACTTCTGATACTGTTTTAAGATCGCATTCTTTGGTTCCTTTAGAATCTTGACTAACATCTCTTTTGTCAGTCCTTCTAATGTAAATATCATTGGAAGTCTTCCGATGAATTCTGGAATGAATCCATATTCTCTCAAGTCTTCATTCGTAACCTGAGCAATAATGTTTTCTTCTTCATCAAAACGGTCTTTTAAATCTGCTCCAAATCCGATCGATGTTTTCTTCATCAGACGTTTTTTGATGATTCCTTCTAAGTTCGGGAAGGCTCCACCACAGATAAAAAGAATATTCCTTGTATTGATCGTTGTGAGTGGTACCAT
This sequence comes from Anaerostipes hadrus ATCC 29173 = JCM 17467, assembly GCF_030296915.1. Classification (NCBI taxonomy): domain Bacteria; kingdom Bacillati; phylum Bacillota; class Clostridia; order Lachnospirales; family Lachnospiraceae; genus Anaerostipes; species Anaerostipes hadrus. The sequence goes on from NZ_AP028031.1 coordinate 2,100,301, forward strand.
TGCATTCTTGCTTGTAGCTCCGACTGGCACTTCGACTTCTGCTCCTTCTAAGAGTTTTAGCAATCCTTGCTGAACGGATTCTCCACTGACATCTCTGCTGTTTGTATTTTGTTTCTTGGCAATCTTATCAATCTCGTCAATGAATACGATTCCATGTTCTGCACGGTCTACATCGTTATCTGCCGCCTGTAAGAGCTTTGATAAAACACTTTCTACGTCATCACCAATATATCCTGCTTCTGTTAAGGATGTAGCATCTGTGATCGCTAGTGGTACTTTTAACAGTCTTGCAAGTGTCTTGACCAGATATGTTTTACCGCTTCCTGTTGGCCCGATCATCAGCATATTCGATTTATCGATTTCAATCTCATCCATTGTGTTTGTAACCACTCGTTTATAATGATTGTATACAGCAACAGACATAACTTTCTTCGCATAATCCTGTCCAATAACATATTCATCCAGCATTGCCTTGATCTGATGTGGTGCTGGAATATCTTTTAATGTAAACTCTGGCTCTTCTTTTTTGTCTTTCTTTTTCTTCTTTACTTCCGCTTTTGGCTGCATGCTCTGCATATCGTTCATCATCTTTGTGATATCCATGCTGTCAAGATCCATATTTCTTGCGTCAATAAATCCAAACTGACCATTGCCCATAGAATTTAATGTCCTCTGCATACAATCTGTACATATAAAAATATTATTCGGAAGTTCTAACATCTTACCAGCTGCAGATTCCGGACGTCTGCAAAGATAGCAGTAATGTTCCACATCTTTGTGTTCATCCTCATTTGTTACTTCCTCAATCTCATTTTGATTTTTCTCTTCTGACATATGATTGTCCCCCACTTTTTATTTTGAATAGAGTACTTCTCCTATAATTTCAATCCCTCTTATCATATCTTCTTTTTTCATTCTCGTAAACCCCAAAATATATTCTTCTTTCAATGGTTTTCCTTCTATATAATACCATGAGAGCGGATAGATCATCACGCCTTTTTGTCTTAATTTTTTTTGAAACTCTTTTTGATCACTGACAGGGAATCTTACGATGATATGTGCTCCTGCTCCATGACCATATATTTGAATATCGGAGTTTAACTTCTTAATTTCTTTGATCAATAGATCATGTTTCTCTTTATAAATATTCCTCATACGGTTTAAATGTCGTTCAAAATGCCCTTCTGTCAGAAACAGCGTCAAAACTTTCTGATCGATCCTTGATACTGCACAGGAAAATGTCTGGCCAATCTGCTGATATCTCTTTGCAAGTTTCTTTGGGAGCACCATATAACTTGCTCGGATCGCTGGTGCGATCGCTTTTGAAAATGTTCCCATGTAGATCACATTTTCTCCATCATCTAATCCCTGCATCGCTGGAATTGGTTTTCCATGATATCTGAACTCGCTGTCATAATCATCTTCGATAATATAATGATCTGGATCTTTTTTAGCCCATCCTAATAATTGACTTCTTCGCCCTATTGGCATGATCACGCCTGTGGGATATTGGTGTGCCGGGGTTACATATGCTAAGTTCGCATCTGTTTTCTGCAATTGTTCTACACACATTCCACTTTCGTCCATGGAGATCGGATGAATCTTAAAATCTAATTCCTTTAAGATTTCATACGCATTTTTGTAAACTGGATTTTCAATTCCAATGGAAACTTTTTCTCCTAAAATCTGACGCAGTAAAAATAGCAGATTCTCCATTCCTGCTGCCACTACGATCTGGCTGGCATGAACATGAACACCTCTGGATTGTCTCAGATAATACATGATCGCTTTGCGCAATTCCAAATCTCCTTGAAAATTCCCCTTTTGAAATAACTCACTGTTATCATTGATCATGATCTCTTTTAGTAGTTTTCTCCAGATATGATAAGGAAACTGTTCCATATCAACTCCTGCTGATGAAAAGTCGTATGGTATCTTCTCTGGTCGTATTTCTTCTTCCTCTTCTTCGATCTTAACTGGAATGTGAAGCTCTGCCAGTTCTTCTACCTGACAGACAAAGAAACCACGTTTTGGTTTTGATTCAATATATCCTTCTGCACAAAGCTGTGCATATGCAGTGTCCACAGTATTCCTGCTGACATCTAAATGTTTGGAAAGTCTCCTTGCAGAAGGGAGTCTGGCCCCAAAGGGCAAAACTCCTGTTATAATTTCTTCTTTGATAGAATTATAAATCTGCTCATATAACGGCTCTTTTTTTGAAGTATCAAGTGCAACGATCAGCATATAACCACCTGTTTTCCTCTAATTTATTCTGCATTTGAAACAGTCATTTTTTCTATTACAACTTTCTTCACTGGCTGGCTTACTTCTCCACTTCCATTATCTTGTGTCTTGCATCCTGAAATCTTATCTAACACATCATATCCATTGATCATTTGTCCAAACACAGTATAGCTTCCTGTTAAGGATGGATATCCACCCTGATTCAAGAATAACGCTTGTTGTTTCTTTGTGAGCTCTACATTCCCTTCTTCCAGACCTTTCTTCGCTGTATCTGCTTTCGCCTGCACGATAAAAAACTGACTTCCATTCGTATCTGCTCCGGAATTTGCCATACATAAAGAACCGCGAAGAGGCAGAAGTTCCTCACATACTTCATTATCAAAGTCTTCTCCCCAAATACTTTCTCCGCCTGTTCCTGTTCCTGTTGGATCTCCACTCTGGATCATAAAATCATTGATGACTCTGTGAAAGATCTGTCCATCAAAGTATCCATTCGATGCAAGAGTTACAAAATTCTTCACAGCCAAAGGCGCTTTCTTCATGAAGAACTTAAACTGCATTTCTCCATAACCTTTGACTTTCATAGTGACGATCGTTTCTCCCTTTTGTGCATCCGCAAGTTGGTCTGTTTTCTTTGCTGCTGTGATCTTTGGTACTTTATATTTTGATTGCACTTTCATCTTTGTTTCTGTTGTTGCTTTTGTTGTATCTTTGCTGCCGTCTTTTGCAGATGAACACCCAACACAAAGTGTCATGGCTGCCATCAGACATGCTGCTGCTATGATCTTTCTCATTTTTGATTTCCTTTCTATTTTAAGAGATTGCTCACTTGCGATCACTGTTCTCGGATCTTATCCGCCGGAAATACGATTCCTGTCTGTCTTCGCACTCCATCCGTGATATCCATCTCAATCTCTGATGATCTTAAAAATTGATGATCCACTTTATGTTCTTTGATCAGTCTGATAAAATCTTTTGTTTCATAGATCATCGGATTATCTCTTTTGTCAAATTGTAATTCTTCTGTTTCTCCATTTCTATAGTAGATCGTGATCTTCTTGATGATCGGACATTGTTCAATGATCATACATCCATTTTCACCCTGAATCTGTGTTGGCAGTTTGGAATCTGTAATCTTGGAATATATGATCTCTGCCTGTTTATCACCATACGATGCGATCACACTTCCTGCACCATCCACTCCATTTTCAAGGAACAAACTGTCTGCGAGAATCTTTTCTGGTTTCCCAAATAAACTTGCAAGGAAATGGATACAGTAAGATCCAATATCCATCAGTGCTCCATTCGATAATTTGGGATTAAATGCGTTTTCAATGATCCCTTTTTTAAATTTGTCATATCTTGAAGAATACTGACAATACTGAATCGTTGCTCTTCTCACTGTTCCAATCTTATGAAGATTGTCCATCATCGCATGGAATCCTGGAGAATGTACATTCTTCATGGCTTCCATAAATACAACTCCTTGTTCTTTGGCTGCTTTGATCAGGATATCTAATTCCTCACGGTTGGAGCAAACAGGTTTCTCACAAAGCACATGCTTTCCGTAATTGATCATTGTGATCGAATGTGCATAATGCATATAAGTTGGACTCGCTACATAAACCGCATCAATCTCTGGATCTTTTGCCATCTCTTCGTAGTTATCATATACTTTTTCTACATTATATTTTGCTGCAAACTGCTTCCCTTTTTCTAAATTTCTTGAATATACAGCTGTTAATTGGATTTCATCTAATTCTAAAATTCCTTCCATCAGCCAGTCTGTAATAAAATTGGTTCCTATCGTTGCTAATCTGATCATTGATTCTCCTCCATCATATATCTTATATTTTATAGTTGTGACGGTGTAATGTCAATGATCACGCCTACCGCATAATAATGTACGCACTATAGCAAAGATACATGCAGATCATTGCAATTCCTTCGGTTCTTGAAATCTTTTTTTTCGTTGCTCCAAAGATCCATACTACAACTGAAAATACGACTAAAACTATGATGTCGATCACATTTTCACCAATTAGCTGTAATGGACTGATCGCAGATGCGATTCCAAGTACCATAAGGATGTTAAAGATATTGGAACCGATCGCATTCCCGACCGCCATATCAACTTCATTTTTTCTTGCGGCTACGATGGATGTGACCAATTCTGGAAGAGACGTTCCGATCGAAACAATCGTTAATCCTACAAGATTCTGGCTCATTCCAAAATCTATGGCAATCCTGCTTGCGGCATCAACTGTAAGATCTCCACCAAATGCAATGGCTGCTGCACCTCCAACGATACATAACAGACTCTTTGGATAAGACATGATCATCAATTCTTCATTTTCCATTGTTTCAAGTTGTACGACTTCCTGATTATTTCTGGCACGCATTGCCTGAAAAACCATCATAAGAACATATACGGCAAATATAATAAGGAAAATGATTCCATCAAAACGTCCAAGGATCATATGTGATCTATCTCCGAATGCAAGATAACCAAATATGAGAAGTAATGTCGCACATACAAGAGATAATGGAATATCTCTTATAATTGTTTCTCTTTTTACACCGATCGTTGCTAAAATTGAACAAACTCCGATCACAAACATCATATTAAAGATATTAGAACCAACTACATTACTGATCGCCAGGGCATTATTATTGGCAATAGATGCTGTTACACTGACTGCAGTTTCTGGAAGTGATGTTCCCATGGCTACGATCGTCAATCCAATGATAATAGAAGGAACTTTTAAACGTTTGGCGACACTTGAACTTCCTTCTACAAAATAGTCTGCTCCTTTCATTAAAAATGCAAATCCTATGATCAGACAGATGATCACTAAAAATAATGGGGATTGGTTGATAAATTTCTCCATTTGTTTTTCTCCTTTCAAAATTGTCTTTTTATTTGTACATAAGAAAAACTCATGTATGTTCCAGATGTACTATAAGAACATACATGAGTCTCATTCTTTAATATTTGCCAGGCTGACTTGCTTGATATCTGCGAGTCATTACCGAGTCTGTTGACAAATCACGTCTTTGTATGACGCGAACTACTCCCTCATGGAATATTGATTGTTTGATTACTTTAACAAAAAAATATTGATCTGTCAAGTATAGTTTATTTTGATATACAATGCGATCAACAAATGGAGGGGGGAAACTATTTTTGATCAGAAAACCATACAAAACTAATAAAAATATTTCCAGACTATTTTATATTTTGATGATGATCATCTTTGTCTGGTTCATTGGGATTCAGATTTTAGGACCTGATGAACAGTTTTTTGACCAATCTGGACATTCCATCATCTACAATGGTACTTTTACATGGAAGAAATCCGATGGCACAAAACAAAACATTTCTGTTCCTGGACGTTATAAAGTTCCAGCAAAACAGACGATGATCATTACTACTACACTTCCAGATGATTATAACGAGAATGTGATCGCGATCCGTTCTTCCCTTCAAGATGTACGTTTTTACATTGATGGAAAACTTCGAAAAGAGTACAATGCAAAAAGTCTGCACCGATTTGGCAAAAACTCTGCCAGCCGTTATATATTCTGCAATACTTCGTCTGCAGATGCCGGAAAGGAACTTCGTCTGGAACTTACAACATATACGAGTAACTACTCTGGTGTTGTCAATACGATTTACTGTGGAGATCAAATGCAGATCTGGAGTTATATTTTTAATCATAACTTCTCTGGAACCGTGATCGGATTATTTATCTTTTTTGCATCGATTGTCACAATCTTATTCAGTATCGCCCTTGGAATTGTTTACAAAACCAAGTTTAATATGGAATATCTTGGATGGTGTATGCTTATGGGTTCTGTCTGGATGATCGGAGAATCAAAAATGCGGCAGATCCTTGTTCCAAATGCATCTGGACTTGCAACTTCATGTTTTATTATGCTCATGTTATGTCCGTTGCCGATTTCCTTATATGTCAATAATCTTCAGAAAGGTAAATATAAAAAGATCTTTCAATCGATTTGTTTTATTGCTTTATTGAATTTTATCATCTGTACGATCCTGCATCTTACAGGCGTTGCAGATTATATTGAGACAATGCCAGCAGCACACGCAATCCTTATTATTACTTTCCTTGCTGTCATTCTTACTTTCCTGATCAGATATTGGAATCATCGGAGTCGAAGTGATTGCCTGTTGTTCTTTGGATTGCTTATTACAATGCTTTCTGTGATTTTTGAAGCAATTTCTGTATATTACAAAGTATCTGTTTCTGGTTTATTTGTCGGTATCGCTATTTTGATCTTACTGTTTATAAATGTGATCTATACGATCCATATCATCCGTGATATCATCAAACGTCAGCAGCAGGAAGAACTCGATAAACGTAAAAAAAATATAGAAGAGATGTCTCTGCAGTTGATGCAGATGTTATCCACCACGATCGAGGCAAAAGATGAATATACGAAAGGACATTCTCATCGTGTTGCAGAGTATTCCGTTTTGATCGCTCGTGAACTTGGATGGAATGAAAAAGAACTTAGTAATCTAAAAAATGCTGCTCATCTTCATGATATCGGCAAAATTGCTATTCCTGATACCATTTTAAATAAACCAAGCAAACTTTCTGAGGAAGAATTTTCTATTATTAAGGAACATACGATCATTGGTGCAAATATCTTAAAGAATATTTCTCTGATCGATCACGTACAAGAAATTGTACGCAATCATCATGAGCACGATCCGTACACAAAAAGCCAAAGAAAATCTCGACTTTTTAACTGGGCTTCCAACCAGAAATAAAGGTGAGCAAGCCATTGCGCAGTTGATGAAACACCACAGCGGATGTCTTGTCTTTATGGATATGGACAATTTAAAAACCATCAATGACATCTATGGCCACAAAGCTGGTGACCGTGTATTGAAGCTTCTTGGTAATCTATTATTAGAATATTCCAGTGAATGTCTTGTCTGTCGTCTTGGCGGAGATGAATTCCTATTATTTATGCCAAATGCTGATCAAAATAGTATTACAGAAGTTATAACTGCTATTTTTAAGAAATTTAATACTCGAAAGGAACAAGATCCTGAGCTTCATGCTGCATCCATTTCTGCCGGACTATATATGTGCAATATTGGAGATTCTTTTGACGAATGTTATACAAAAGCTGATAAAACACTATATTTCGTAAAACAAAATGGAAAAAGCGACTTCTCCTTTCATGAAAAATAAAGCACCAAACATATAAAGAAGAGAGTGGCAAGAATTTACTTTTGCCACTCTCTTCTTTATATATGAAATAACTGAATCAACACAAGACCAGAAAGTCCATAATATGTGATAACTGCAACTAAATCATTGATAGTTGTGATCAATGGACCAGAAGCCACTGCTGGGTCAATGTTGATCTTATGAAAGAACATTGGAATGATCGTTCCTACAAGGCTTGAGATCACCATCGCAACGATCAGTGAAATTCCTACGCACCCTGAAATCAGGAATGAAGAAATCCATGCATAATGTTTAAATAAATGGATGTACACCCCTAAAAATACGAGTGCCATGATCGCTAGGCTCGCTCCATTTAAGAAACCGATCTTCATTTCTTTAAATAACAAAGCAATCTTTTTCTTACCTGACAGATTTTCATCCATTAATACGCGGATTGTTACAGCTAAAGACTGTGTTCCAACATTTCCCGCCATATCAAGTACCAGGGATTGGAAACAGATAACGATTGGTAATACCGCAACAATAGATTCAAACATTCCAACAACTGAGGATACTGCCATTCCTAAGAATAACAATGCGATCAACCATGGAAGTCTCTTCTTCATACTAACTATCGTGGGTTCATTTAAATCTTCCTCTTCTGTTAAACCAGCAAGTTTTGCATAGTCATCTCCCATCTCGTCATCGACCAATTCTACAATATCGGAAGATGTTAAGATTCCTGCGATTTTCTTATCTTGTGTCAGTACTGGGATGGAATCTTCTTCGTAATCTGTTAAGATTTCCATACATTCACTGATTTTTTCATGTTCATATACATAAGGATAAGAACTGCTTATGATGTCCTGTAGATTATCATGTTCTCTTGCGATGATCAAATCTTTCAGATCGATCGCTCCTGCAAAAATCCCATTCTCATCTATCACATAAAGTGTCTGGATATTATCATGTTCTCCTGCCTGCTTTACAAGTGTACTCATTGCCTCACGAATCGTTACATCATTTCTTACTACGATATAATTATTCGTCATACAACTACCGATCTGATCTTCCTCGTAAGACAGCAGTTTCTGAACATCTTCTTTTGCTTCTTTATCCAGTCTCTTTAATAATTTGTATTTATCTTCTTCATTTAATTCTTCAAACAGATCCATCGCATCATCTGAATCCATGTTTGATACAACTTTCGCTGCCTGTTCAATTGGCATTTCTTCCAGATATTTTCCTGGTTCCTCTTCGATATAAGAAAAAATCTCTGCAATATCTGCAATGTCTAAAATGTCATAGATACATTTTCTAACTGTTTTATCTGATTCTACGATCGCATTTGCAATATCTCTTTCGTGATAAGCTGCGATCTTTTTCTTTAATTCTTCTCTATCTTTCGTTGTCTGTACGATCTTGACCAATTCTTTTGCATAATCTGTTCTATGCTGATTTCTTGCATTTTTCATGATATCCTCCTTCTTTTCCTAAATCTGGTTGCAAAACACCAATATTTAGGCACAAAAATACACCGCTTCAGATTGAAATTCCTAAAGCAGATCACATACTCTGTTGTGATGTAAAGAACTTTCTGTTTCGCGGTGTATCAAAAAGAATATCATAATACAAATGTTGCTATTCATGTATCTTCACAGAGAGCAGCATTCGCATCTTATATTTTCTTTTTTGACCCCGCATACAACTTCGTCCTATACGATCGCAACTATCCATGAACATACACCTCCTTTCACATCTTTACTAATATCTCTCAACATTCTTTGTTTTCATTCTGAGTTATATTATCAGATTTTTCTGATATCGTCAACCTATTTTACTATGATTTAACAATCTTTTCCGCCGCCACAGTGTGATCCTGCCGGAGGGCTTTTTATTGCATAGGGGATTTCATCGAAATCTTCTATGCAATAAAAAAAACATCCTTATCTCTAAGAATGCTTGAATCTTCATATTAAATCTATATATAAAGGATATACCTTCAAAACAACATACAAGAATCTTTCTACATCTCTTACACTTCAGCCTTCTTTGGTTAAAGCCTCGACCGATTAGTAACAGTCAGCTCCATACGTTACCGTACTTCCACCTCTGCCCTATCTACCTCGTCGTCTTCAAGGGGTCTTACTACCTTTTGGTATGGGAAATCTTATCTTTAGGGGGGCTTCACGCTTAGATGCCTTCAGCGTTTATCCCTTCCAGACTTGGCTACTCTGCTATGCACTTGGCAGTACAACAGATACACCAGCGGTCCGTCCATCCCGGTCCTCTCGTACTAAGGACAGCTCCTATCAAATTTCCTCCGCCTGCGCCGGATAGGGACCGAACTGTCTCACGACGTTCTGAACCCAGCTCGCGTACCGCTTTAATGGGCGAACAGCCCAACCCTTGGAACCTGCTACAGCTCCAGGATGCGATGAGCCGACATCGAGGTGCCAAACCACTCCGTCGATGTGAACTCTTGGGAGTGATAAGCCTGTTATCCCCAGGGTAGCTTTTATCCGTTGAGCGATGGCAATCCCACTTTATACCACCGGATCACTAAGTCCTACTTTCGTACCTGCTCCACCCGTCGGTGTCACAGTCAAGCTCCCTTCTGCCTTTGCACTCTTCGAATGGTTTCCAACCATTCTGAGGGAACCTTTGAGCGCCTCCGATACCCTTTCGGAGGCGACCGCCCCAGTCAAACTCCCCGCCTGACATTGTCCCCTGACCGGCTTACGGCCACAGGTTAGAAATCCAACATGGTAAGGGTGGTATCCCAACAGCGACTCCGGTACAACTGACGTCATACCTTCTCAGTCTCCCACCTATCCTGTACATACCATGCCGAATCCCAGTATCAAACTGGAGTAAAGCTCCATGGGGTCTTTCCGTCCTGGCGCAGGTAACCAGCATCTTCACTGGTATTTCAATTTCACCGGGTGTATCGTTGAGACAGTGCCCAAATCATTACGCCTTTCGTGCGGGTCGGAACTTACCCGACAAGGAATTTCGCTACCTTAGGACCGTTATAGTTACGGCCGCCGTTTACTGGGGCTTAAGTTCAAAGCTTCGCTTGCGCTAACCTCTCCCCTTAACCTTCCAGCACCGGGCAGGCGTCAGCCCATATACTTCACCTTGCGGTTTTGCATAGACCTGTGTTTTTGCTAAACAGTTGCTTGGGCCATTTCTCTGCGGCCACTCTCATGGCACTCCTTCTCCCGAAGTTACGGAGTCATTTTGCCGAGTTCCTTAACAATACTTCTCCCGTCGGCCTTAGGATTCTCTCCTCATCCACCTGTGTCGGTTTGCGGTACGGGCACATATAAAACGATAGCGGCTTTTCTTGACAGCCAGGGGCCTGGACTTCCCTACTTATGTTCGGTACGCGTCACGTCTTCAGATCGTGCTGCGGATTTGCCAACAGCACTCCTACCTCGCTTGCACCGGGATATCCATTCCCGGATTCCATTCCCTGTCTGTGTCCCCACAGTTCTGTTTATATGCGGTACAGGAATTTCAACCTGTTATCCATCGACTACGTCTTTCGACCTCGCCTTAGGTCCCGACTTACCCAGAGCAGATCAGCTTTACTCTGGAAACCTTAGATATTCGGCCTGAAGGATTCTCACCTTCATCTCGCTACTCATTCCGGCATTCTCTCTTCCTAGCAGTCCACCACTCCTTACGGTATGGCTTCATCCCGCCAGCAATGCTCCTCTACCAATGTTTACACATTCCTAAGCTTCGGTGTCGTGTTTCAGCCCCGGACATTTTCGGCGCAGGGACTCTCGACTAGTGAGCTATTACGCACTCTTTCAATGAATGGCTGCTTCTAAGCCAACGTCCTAGTTGTCTTAGAATCCCCACATCCTTTTCCACTTAACACGCACTTTGGGACCTTAGCTGTAGGTCTGGGCTCTTTCCCTTTTGACCATCCAACTTATCTCGTATGGTCTGACTCCCATGAATCATCTTGATGGCATTCGGAGTTTGATATGCTTTGGTAAGCTTTGACGCCCCCTAGGCAATTCAGTGCTCTACCTCCATAAGACTCTCATGAGGCTAGCCCTAAAGCTATTTCGAGGAGAACCAGCTATCTCCGGGTTCGATTGGAATTTCTCCGCTATCCACACCTCATCCCCACCCTTTTCAACGGATGTGGGTTCGGTCCTCCACTTCCTCTTACGGAAGCTTCAACCTGGACATGGATAGGTCACCCGGTTTCGGGTCTGCACTCACTGACTTGACGCGCTATTAACGCTTGCTTTCACTTCGGCTCCAGACCTTAAGTCCTTAACCTCGCCAGTACGCACAACTCGCCGGACCGTTCTACAAAAAGTACGCAGTCCCTCATATAAAGAGGTCCCACAGCTTGTAGACACAGGGTTTCAGGTTCTCTTTCACTCCCCTCCCGGGGTACTTTTCACCTTTCCTTCACAGTACTATGCGCTATCGGTCACTAAGAAGTATTTAGCCTTACGGGGTGGTCCCCGCTCGTTCAGACAAGGTTTCTCGTGTCTCGTCCTACTCTGGATCCTGCTAGGCGACTTGGGATTTCGGATACGAGGCTTTCACTCTCTCCGGCCGGACTTCCCAGTCCGTTCTCCTATCTTACGTCTGCCACAACGCAGTCCGAACCCCGCGATGCACGCATCACGGTTTGGGCTCTTTCCATTTCGCTCGCCGCTACTTTGGAAATCGATAAATTTTCTTTCTCTTCCTCCGGGTACTTAGATGTTT